>NZ_QNUB01000038.1:0-75830 GCF_008042345.1 Bacillus sp. AR8-1 | reverse complement strand
AACTCCACTGCATGTGCATTAGGATATTGGTCCAGCATGTTTATTAAATCTTGTTTCGTATGCTTTCCTAGTTCAAAGAAAGGCGTAGTCGTTCCACCTGTTGTGATTGTTGTTCGAATGGTACCACCTTGCTGTTTATTATAAAAATAAATCAGCCCCCCATTTGGAGATTGGATTGTGTTTACACCAGGTTTTAATGTAAATGATTTTATCTTAGAATCTTCTCTCCAAGAAGCATCATACGAATACGTTCCAATATATACCTGAATATCTTGATTACCTTCTACATTAATCGTTATTTGTTCATTTGGTTTTGCATATAAACCAGTTGGTTCATATGGACTAAATGCCATACTTTTTCTTTCCTGTTGTTTTAGTACCTCAACGTCTCCTTTTCCTGGGACTGTAAATGTTATATTTTCTGATTTAACTGACTTTTCACTTTGCAGTGATGTCGATAATTTTTTTTGCTGCTCCTTTTGCTCCGCAAAGACATCTGATGAAGAAATCATTCCAGTCGCAAGCATAGTTACTGTAGCAGTAGCTGCAAGTATTTTTCTAGTTTTATGTTTTGAATTATTCCCCATATTATCTCCCTCATTTTTCCTTAGTACTCTTAAGGATTTTTTGTTTTCTTCTTCATGTTTTTACAATCTAAACTATTCATACTATTTAAGTTGTGTCTATTACTCTATATTTTTTCATAAATATCTCCTTTTCTTTATTTATTATTGTATATAAATGTTATTTGATGACACATTAAATAACAACTTTACGATAAACTCATCGATAACAGCCTATTATGTTTTGATTCTGTATTCTAAACTCCCATCTAATTGGAGAAATACACCCAATTGGAGAAATCAGTAAATAATTTTCAACATTTAAGGGTTGGAATCTCACAAAAAATTCATAAAACTTATTTACTTTAAAGGTTTAAACAATTGTGACCACATTTGTTTGAACCTCCACAATTTTTTTCTAAGCTATTCTCTAAAAATCTTATTTTTCGTTGTAAATAAACCTGATTGGTACTCTTTATGCAAAAGAAAAGATGGAATCTTTAATTCAACTCCACCTTTTTTCGAAATAAAAAGCATCTAATTCTATTTGAATTAGATGCTTACATTTAGTCCTTAGGCCTAATATTCTAAACTATTTACGCGTTTGTAAATCTTTTTTTATTACATCCCAGAGTGAATTATCTTGACGCATCGGTTTACCCTCTTCATCCCATTTTATTTTTCCTGTTCCCAATTCATAATCCATCCCTGTCCATGTGTCTTCACGAAATGCATAGAATGATTTATGCCAACCTTTTTGGTTGAAGATAGAAATAAGATCTTGCATGTATTGGGTAGCTCCTGGAACAGTACGGTTAATTCCAAACTCCTCTGCAATAATTCGATTAGATGATACATGATTTTTCTTAGACCATTGTTGGATTGGCTTCAAAAATTGCTCTAATCCCTGCTTATTCCACATTACAGGTTTCTCTAAATCTCCTACTTTTACTAATCCTGGATATTGATACTCCTTATTTTGTTTTTCACCTTGACTCGTTAATTCATATGGTTCATACATATGAAATGCATATAGGGTTTTTTTATCATTTACTGGTTTTAAATATTTAAAGGCCCATGGAGTAGCATATAAACCTGAATCTAAAATAATCGGTGTTTCTTGGTCTACTTCACGAATGGAATTGATTACTTTTTGATAAAATCTGTTTAAATCCGCTGTCGTTCCCTTCACTTTTGCATACCATTTCTCATAATCTTCCGTCCAAAAATCATTATATCTATTATTTTTAGCTGTTTCTGGATGTGGTTCATTTATAATATTATAACCAACCACCGCGGGGTGATCTTTTAATTCCAAAGCAAGATCCTTCCAAAATTGACTTGCTTGTTCTTGATACTTCTCTTCCTCCCATATTCTGTCGTCATTCTTGTTATTATTAAATTGGCGCCATCGATCACCAGGTAAGGATAACATTGTAAGAACAACTTTCATTCCTTGTGATTGTGCGGCATCTAAATCCGCCTTTAATTTTTCTAAATCCTCCTTTACTAATCCCTGATAGTTATCTGCATTACCTATCAGAAAATCCTTTCCAGAAGTATCTGGTTTATCCTCAAATAGAAAATCTTTATCTTTTGCCCATTTATCAGGTGCTAAACGTACATATTCAATATTAGCTTCTTTTGCACTTTTATAGTTTTCAGGTAATGACGTACTATTCATGAAATTAGTACCCTTTCTTTTCGAATCCCAAAAACTAATTTTTGAATCGCCTTTGTGGTATGTATCAGCTCTTACATTCATTTCCTGTACTCCGAAACTCATCATGCCTAATAACGCAACAATTGGCAAAATTTTTTTCACAACTTTTCCTTCTTTCTCTTTATATTTAACACACATAACATACCTTTGTTTTGTTACAGGAATATGGCAATTTCCCAAAAATTCTTTTTTAGTTTATAAGATCGCAGCGCATTCATAGAAATGAAAGAGATAATTAGAACATTGCTTCATTTTCAAAGAAACAAAAAAGGAATCCTTTACGGATTCCTTTTTGCAATTCACTCTTTTTCAAATGGTACATTTCGCACCTATTTTTAGTATACCTTATAATTCCTATAAAATAAATAAGATTAAATGAAATTCACTTCAAATTGTGATAGAAAACATAATTAAGAAGCGAAGATAACTAAATATTATCCCTTTTATTAAATAAAAAAGATTAAATAATTCCCCCTCCAAACTAGGACCCCTTTGCATTTTTTACAAATATTGTTATAATTAGATAAACCAGAGCATTACCCCATTAACAAAGGGACTCCATAATTGGAGTCCCTTTGTTAATTAGCTATTAAAAATGATAGCATGTGATTATTGTATAATTTCTTCCTTTTTTAGATCTGCATATTCTTCTACGAAATCCCATAAACCTTGCTTTTCGAAGTAAGAAACACTTTTTTCACTTCTTCTAAGAGTTTAATTGCTTCATATTCATTAAGAGAATGTAAAATATTGAAATGATATACATACTCTTCATTTCCTAATTCCATACAAACTGCTAATCCTTTTTCAAATTGCTTTAAGAATATACAAGCTGTCCCTAATGCGTTTTCACAAGAAGCAATTTTCACCTCATATCCCATTAGCCCAAAATACAAGGAATATAGATACTTATTTTACTTTCAAAGGCTGAAACCTTGCTGCATAACTACTGAAAATAAACATAAGAAAGACGTTCAAATCCATATGGATAGAACGTCTTTTCACTTTACTTTATACAGATACTGATTTTTCACTTATTCATTTTGCATTGTACTTAAAAAATCGATAAATTCATCTTCATTTACAGGTTTACTGTAGTAATAGCCCTGAATTAGATAACATCCATTACGTTGTAACACTGTTAATTGTTCCTTCGTTTCCACCCCTTCTGCTATCACTTTCATGTTTAAAGTATGAGCAAGTGAAATAATGGTTTGTATAATTTCATCTCCATCAGTAGAAGTTCCGATCCTATTAACAAATTCTCTTGGAATTTTCAAAATATCAATTGGATAAAGAGGCAGATACGCTAGTGAAGAATAACCTGTACCAAAATCGTCAATTGATAAATATACACCATATGATTTTAATACTTTTAACTTCGATAAGGTTTCTTTTTCATCTACCATTGCTATTCGCTCTGTTAATTCCAAATCAATTGAATTAGCAGGTACTCCTATCTCTTCTATGGTAGATATCATTGTTTGAACAAAATCTTTCTGTTCAAACTCTATAGCTGATAAATTTATCCCCATCTTTAGATTTGAATAGCCCGCAGAATGCCATTCTTTCAGTTGTCGACACGCTTTCTGTAACGTCCACTTCCCAATTGAAATAATCTGCGCGGTTTCTTCTGCGATAGGTATAAACTCAAAAGGAGAAATCAGCCCAAGCTCTGGATGTTGCCAGCGTATTAAAGCCTCTGCACCAATAACCTTACCTGCCTTACTATCAATTTGTGGTTGATACAATAAAAATAACTCATTATTTTCAATTGCATTTGGTAAATCCTGTTCTAATCGTAATCGACGAGTTACTTTTTGTGATAATGTCTCGTCATACATACAAACAGCATTGTTACCTTTTTCCTTTGCGCTATACATAGCGATATCAGCGTGTTGTAAAAGTGTAGTAGTATTTATTCCTCCAAATGGATACACTGCTATTCCTATACTAAGAGATAAGTAAAAACTATGCTGATTTACTACAAATGGTTCTTCAGTTATACGAAATAGAGTTTTACACAAATCCAATAGCTGTTGCTCTGTTTGGTTATGGACAATGATTGCAAACTCATCTCCACCTATTCTTGCTAGAGGAATAGTCGGTGACAGACATGTCCTAAAACGTTTGGCAACTTCTTTTAAAACTCTGTCACCAATCGAATGACCCAATGTATCATTAATGGTCTTAAAGCGATTTAAATCAATATACAGGAGCCCGAACTTATCCTGTGTTTTTTGTGCACGCTTAATGGATCTATCTAATTCTTGTTGGAAGAATATACGATTTCCAATCTCCGTCACCGTATCATGGAACGCAAGATAATTTATCTCATCCTGTTGTTGTTTCATCCTCGTTATGTCTTTTACCATTACATAACTCCCAAAGGTTTGTCCTTCTATCATAATAGGAACTATAGTGACATACCAAAAGAGAATATCCTTCTCATTGTTATTTTTCACACGTAACTGTAACGAAGATGAACTACATCGTTTCCCTTTCTTTATAGCCGATTCCAATTCAGATTTATCTTCATCTAAAAAAATAGAGAAGCACTCTTTCCCTATTAATGCAGCACTTTCTTTTCCTAATAACATACTTCCAGCCTGGTTTATATTTAATACGATACCATTTGAATCAATCGTTAAAATAGGATCTGGATGATACTCATATAAAGACTTAAATCTCTCTTGATTTTTTACCAAATCATTAGATTTGTTTATTAAATCCCTTGTTCTTTGAGATACTGTTTGTTCTAATTGATTATTAAACACTTTTAAGGTCTCGGTTAAATCTTTGTTTTGCATTCGTACAATTGTATGACGAATCAGTACAAATACAAAAGCAATACAATTTCCCGTAATCAATGTAGCTGAAGAAGTTTGTTCTTTCAAAGTAAAGCCAATTAAGACTGCAACTGCAAGATAAGGAAATATGACAAGAAGTTCCCTTCCAAATTTCGGGTTGACAATAAAATAATTTCTTTTAGAAGAAGTATTCTTTGGGATTGTAGCAGCAATAGCGATAAATAATAGGAAAACTCTATACAAACACCTTAATAATATAACTGAACGATCTGACAAATCATCTTGTAAGTAAAAATATAAGTAGTCCGTAATAGCCAATCCAGTTAATACTAAGATAAAAATAAACAATTTACTTTTTGCATTGAAAATAGCAGGTCGAAAGATTAGTGTAACTCCAAGTAATAGAAGCAATAAATCTATAATCGGAAAAATAAATGAAAGAAAAACATCTCCAATTGAAAAGAATAAGATATTTGCGGAAGGTTTATTAAATAGGTACCACTCTAATGTAAAAATAGCAGTAACAACAATGCATAAATCACAAAGTAAATACGCTCTCTCCCATTTGTTACATTCCATCATAATTTTATAAAAAAACGCAAAGAGAAAGAAAAATAAGAAAAACAACAAAAATATATCAGATATATTAAAATTTTGTATTGGTAATTCTACATTAAATACTTGAAAAGCAGATATGAAATTTCCTATCAGGAAACACCCTATCGCAATAATTATGCAAATCCAGAATACTCCTAACTTAATTTTTCTGGATAATATAGAATACAGTAATGAGATAAATACAGTAGTTTCAACGACTAAAGATGATAGCCGGATATTAAAATCTGATACGAAATAATGATTCGGAAGAACAAATAAAAATATACAGCAAAAGCTTATATAAGCTATTAAAGCCAATATCAATACATAAAATTGCACATATGCATTTTTACGCAATGGACTCACCTTCTTGAGTTTTTTCTATACTTTTATTAAGAAATGTCTTGATAGTAGCACAACTCCTACTAATTAAAATGTGTGCTACCTATTATCCATATTATGACCTTTTTAAAAGATTTCTTTCTACATACAACAGTCTTATTAACTTTTTGTAGATGTTTACAATTTTCAATACTGAGGATTCCAAAAAGGATCAGTTAAAAAATGTAGTTTTTCAAGTATTTGTGCATCATAAATTTGGATTGTATAACTTATCTACTCTTTAAATATGAGATAAAATCTAATCCTCTATTGAATTATAGTTAGTTGCTAACTGTCACACTTAAAAAGGAATGAAAATATACTATCTTTAACATAGAAATTCGAATTAGTTTTCGAAACTAACTGTAACAATTATAGTTACAACTTAGATTGATGTCAATTTCATATTTCCTCCTTACTCAAAGAATTATAAATAATCTAGGATTAGGTGAAGCTGAAGCTGATATTGCATCTCTCTAAAAAGAATGTTACTCTAAAAATAGAATTATGAAAGGAATGATGGATGAATAATGATTAACTAATTTATATTTTAAGTTGAATTTTATAACTTCAAACTACAAAATATAGGGTTAGTCTATCCATTTTTAAAATTCAGTTCATACTTTATTTGTCATGATTCAAATGATTAATAAGTACTTATTAAGTATAGACGAAAGACTAATCCTTCCGATTACAATTGGGGGATTTTTTTATTCCCGTTTATGTTAGTTGGAACTTATTAATTGTTAAATGTACCTAACAAATAAAGGAGCGAGAAAAATGAGTACTTCAGACACTATTGTTACACATGTAATGCTCTATATAAGTCGTTAATATCCATCAAACTTATATAGAGCAATTAAAAAATGGATGGATGTTCCGACTTTATATGAAACGTTTCGATATATAAAGGAGGAATTATTATGTCAATGATAAAAGTCCAAGATTTAACTTTTTCATACCCAGATAGCTTTGATAATATTTTTGAAAGTGTAAACTTCCAAATAGATACGGATTGGAAGCTAGGATTTATCGGTAGAAACGGACGAGGTAAAACGACATTCTTTAATTTATTGTTAGGGAATTATGAGTATGGTGGGAAAATCCTTGCTTCGGTAGAATTCAATTACTTCCCCTACTCTGTTGCAGATAAGAACAAATTCACTTATGAAATCCTTGAAGAAATTTGTCCCCAAGCAGAAGATTGGGAATTTCTGCGTGAGATATCCTATTTAAATGTTGATGCTGAGGTCATATACAGACCATTTAAAACATTATCAAATGGGGAACAAACAAAGGTGTTGCTTGCTGCACTGTTTTTAAATGAGGGCCAATTCCTATTAATTGATGAACCAACAAATCACTTAGATACTGATGCACGAAAGATAGTCTCTGATTATCTAAGGAAGAAAAAAGGATTTATTTTAATTTCACATGACAGAATCTTTTTAGATGGGTGCGTTGACCATATCCTATCTATAAATAGAGCAAATATTGAAGTTCAGAGTGGTAACTATTCTTCTTGGAAGTTAAATTTTGATAGACAGCAAGAGCACGAAGAGGCTACAAATGAGCGTCTACAAAAAGACATAGGGAGATTAAAACAGTCTTCCAAGCGTTCAGCAAGTTGGTCTCATGATGTGGAAGCTTCAAAAAATGGAACGAGGAATTCAGGCTCTAAGTTGGATAAGGGGTTTGTAGGTCATAAAGCAGCCAAGATGATGAAAAGAGCAAAAAACCTTGAATCAAGACAACAAAAAGCTATTGAAGAAAAGTCAAAATTACTAAAAAATGTGGAGAAAACTGAGTCCTTAAAATTGGAACAATTACAATTTAAATCAAATGAATTGATTACTTTGGTTGATGTGTCCGTTAAGTACGATGACCAAATTGTGAATGATTCGATTAGCTTCATAGTTGAACAAGGTGACCGAATTGTACTTGATGGAACGAATGGGAGCGGAAAAAGTAGTATCCTAAAACTAATTCTAGGACATCCGATACAGCATACAGGCTTAGTTATTTTAGGTACAGGACTCATCATTTCCTATGTCCAACAAGATACTTCTCATTTAAAGGGATCGCTATCAGACTTTATTGAACAGCACAAGATTGATGAGACCTTATTTAAATCCATCCTACGTAAGATGGACTTTGACCGAATTCAATTTGAGAAAGATATATCTCATTATTCTGGTGGACAAAAGAAAAAACTGCTTATCGCTAAAAGCTTATGTGAAAAAGCTCATATATATATATGGGATGAACCACTAAATTTTATAGATATCTATTCCCGTATGCAAATCGAAGAGCTTATTCAACAATTTAATCCCACAATGGTTATTGTTGAGCATGATAAAGCATTTCAACAAACAGTTGCAACAAAAACTATATCTATGTAGCTCAAAACGAATACTTGAAAATATAATCAGCAAATTGAGTCATTGAATTATAAATACTTTAATGACGTGTTGAAAAAAGCCTAATTTCTCTACAATACATTGAGAAATTAGGCTTTAAATAGTAATAATAGAATTCATATACACTGAATAATTTACACGTTAGGTTTATCTGTTAATGCAGTAACAATCCTGTTCACTAAGTCTTCTGGCATCCATTCATGATTTGTATCATTCGTTTCATTTGGCCCTAAAGAATCAATAAACTTTTTAAACTTTGGAAATAAAACAATAGAAGTGATCCAATGTATCGTATGATTTATAGAGAAGAAATGAAAAACTCCTTGCTTTTCACCCTCCTGTAATATTTCTTTTAACTGTTCAAAATTACCTATGAAATACGGTTTAATCTTTTCTAATCGTGCACTTTCCTTAATAATCTCCTCATATGCCAACGATCCAATTTCAGGGTTCTCTTTTATATGTATAGTAAAAACCGTTAAATATTCTCTAAGGGCATCGATAGGATCAAATTGATTCTTCTCAAGAAAATTGGGTAGCTCATTAGCAAGGCCATATTTCTTAAATACCTCATAATATAGGTTTTCTTTCCCATTAAAATAGTAAGAAGCCATAGCAACATTCACTTTCGCTTCTTTTGCAATTTCTTGTATGCTCGTACCTTCGTAGCCACGCTCTCCAAATTTTTTCTTAGCAGCCTTTAAGATATTTTCCATCGTCTGCTCTCGAGATTTCCCCATTTCACACACCTCAAATAGTATATATTTCACTTCAAAAACCCAATAAGGACTTTGAATAGAGTATCTTTTTAATGAAATTTAATTATATATTTAAAGTGGTAACTTAACAACCGATGAGGTTCTGATTACTTTAAACAATATCCCCTTGCGTAGCATCAATAGCTTTCAACTACTTTACGCTCTTTTCTAATTGAGTAAAAGAATAGACAAAAAACATCTAATTTCATCTTAATTTCGTGCGCAAATAAAAACATAATAAGGACCAAAGTTTATTTATTTTATAGATAAACTTTGGTCCTTTCGTTACATTATACAGATTTAAAATAAAGTGAAACTTTAATCAGTGGGGGTTTTGTTCATCCCCCACTGATTATTAGGTGAACCAATCGGGCTGCCCGTTAATGTGGGATAAACTAGTATACTCGTATCTTGATGAGATAATTATCCATCAATCGTCCATCATTTTCTGACTAAATCTGTTTAATCTCGATATAAGGTCCTTTAATGTTTAATTTGTTAATATCATTAGATATATTGCCTACAGTTGATTTTTCATTAAAAGTATAGACCTTTTCACCATTTACAAAGATACCCCAATTTTTATCTTCGTAACTGATACCATAACCAGCATTGCTAGACGTAGCTTGGAGTTGATTTCCATTCATTGAAAGAGATAATTTCCCTTTTCCTTTGTTAAGTTTATCATTCACACTGTTGATACTATTCATTTGTTCTTCAAGGGCTTTTTGTTTATCAAGAGTAACTTGATGGTTTTTCCAGTCTAATTTATAGTGGTTCGTAAAGAATTCATTATATGTATCTTTATTATTTGTTCCCCACCATTTTGAACTTACCCATTCGATATTGTACTGATCTGAAATTCTACGATTTGTTATTTTTAAATCTGATGTAGTTTCTGTTTTATCAGCAGTAATAACCGCTACTACGTTTGGAGAAAAACCATATCCTGTTAAAGCTGGTACTGTATCTTTTGAAACAAAATTATTCGTTCCTTCATTATAACTACGTGATTTCATAAATAGTTGATTACCATAGAAAGTATTGAATGAATCACGATTATAAATTCCCCACTCTGGGAAATTAAATGATTGGAATCCTACTTTCCAATTTAATTTTTTATCTGTGTGAGTCTCCAATACCGTTTTATAATCTACTTGATCATAAGATACACTTTCTTTCCAAGCAAAGCTACCTGTGATACTTGCATCGGCATTTGGCCCTTTATCATTTACTCCTACTTTAACACTTCCACCAAGTGTATACCCTACCTCAGAAGTGACCTTTGCTGAAGTCATTGTATTAACTGGGGCAGCTTTATGGAATTGAGCACTATCACCACTTGTTATTTCTGCTTCAGTATGATAGGCTGATGGCCATTTTAAACCTGCGTTATAGTATCCGCTATTAATTGTATATTTAGCATCTATATTACTACCATCGGTGGTAACAATTGCAATCTTTTTATCTGCGTAAGGATCCTCAATAAAAGAAACCTTTATTGAATTTTTGATATTTTGCTTCATGTCATAAGTAGTTTTAAAACTATTATAGACCTTCCCACCATTTTGAAGATTTTCTACAGTTCCTTTAGACTCTGCAAATGCAGATGTTGCTTGTAAACCAAATGATCCAGACATAATAACGGACGCTACCGCAACGCATTTAGCTATTTCTTTTGCTTTTTTCATACAGACAGCCACTCCTTCTTAAACATTTAAAAGATATAAATATATTATTTCTAGTTCACAAAAATAGAGATAGATTCATAGCCATACAATATAGAAATTCATTAACTTTATGACACTAACTAAAAACACATGTTTCACTAATCTTCCTCTCACTATTATTGATAACTATTATCAATATTATTAAAACATAAAGTAACGATTTAAACAACAATTTTAAATACAAATTTAAAATTATTGTTTAAAAAATACAAAAAAAATTATAGAATTCTTCATTTCGAGAATTACTATATTTTCAATTACTTATTACAGCCTATATTCAGATACATTATTTCCTTTCCATTCATAATAATCTAAAATTCCTTCATAAATGGCTTCTGCTGCAATTTGTCTGCCATTTTCCGTAGATAATTTACTGTAATCAATACCATTATCTATAAACGCCAGTTCCGTCAACACAGCTGGCATGTCATTTTCTCTTATAACATGAAGGTCTCCATGTTTAACTCCTCTGTCTCGTGTTTGAAGTGCCTCTACTAAACGTGTTTGAATTTTTCTGCTAAAACGCGACTTTCTTCCACATGAGGATTTGTTTTTTCGGATTTAGAAGATTTATAGTAATATGTTTCTGTCCCTTTTGCATTACCATTAAAAGCATTTGCATGTACGCTTATAAAGATATTACCCTGATTTTTCTTAGCAAATTTAACACGTTCCTGTAAAGAACTTTTTTGATCATGTCCTGGTCTATTATCAGATTGACGAGTTAATAAAACTGTAAATGGTGTATGCTTTTCAAGTAATTGTTGTAGACGTAAAGAAGTGTCTAGTACAATCTTACTTTCAGGTAATCCCTTTGTGGATTTCCCAGGATCTTCGCCACCATGTCCAGGATCAATAATGATTGTTTTACTTTCTAATGGGTTTTTTGGACGATGTTGCATCATATCTGTTTTTGCAGTAAGTTGAGCAGCTTCAGCACGTGTTATAAATCTATTTGGTTGCCAACCGTTCTCAGTACCATTGGAAATTTTCAAACCGATTAAAATATTGGCATATTTTTCTCCCCAATGCCCTTTTAAATCTTCAAATTTAACCTGCTCGTTATGATTTGATGTGCTTTGTAGTTTATATGCATTTACTAGCATCGTAGCCATAGCAGCGCGAGTTACTTTTCCGGATGGATTGAAGATTCCATTACCCTCACCTTTAACAATACCAGCTTTTTCAGCAGCAGCAATATACGGAGTAGCCCAGTGGTTTTGTGAATCTGTAAATGATGGTTTTGCATTAGAGTCAATTTGTATACCTAAAACTTTTGTCATAATTTTTGTAGCCGAAGCTCTGTCTAATGAGTCATTTGAACCGAAAGTTCCGTCTGGATAGCCATTCAATACCTGTTTATCAACTAAATAATTAACGGATTTGTCCGCCCATGCAGGAACATCTGGGAACTTATGAGTATTTGCAAATGTATTAGATGAGTAGGATAATAGACTTCCAGCAAGAATTCCTGTAGCAATTAATTTATATTTCAAAATGTAACACCTCTATCAATTTATTACAATTTGGTAAATATATCATTTATAATTAATCTTTAAATAATACGACTTTGAATAAAGAATAGATCACGTTATTTATATCGTTATATATCGTATAACGAATTTAAAATCGAACTATTACTCCAAAAATAATCCTCGGACATACACTTATATATAGAGATTATTAAATATACTCACCAATATTGTGTAACCAGTATAGTTACTTATACATACGAGTTTCAATTAAAATAACCTTACAATTTTGTAAGATAACCACCTTAATAGTAAACAAAGTAATTATTAAATAATATAAATAGTTACTAGATATAATAAAATAACAACCTTAAATTTTGAAAAAAGACTAATTATTTTGATAGGAAAATAACTTATAACACCAACATTTTTAACAATGCTTTTGAATCCTACTTTACTCTATAATTCTCTGTTATATTCCAACGTGAATGCTCCTATAATATAGTCAATTGCTGCAATGAATACTACAAACTTATAACATTGTATTCCCTCAAAAAACATCTCTAGAAGCCACCTAAAGTAGCCTATATTAATAAATTCACACAATCCATCTTTTCATTCCCTTAAGACATCCTCAAATTTTACAAGGAATGAAAAAAGAAGAGGGAGACCTTCCCTCTTCACCAAAAAAATTAAAAAACACCTTAATTTATATCCCCTGCCTTTT
The DNA here is from genome assembly GCF_008042345.1 of Bacillus sp. AR8-1. Lineage (NCBI taxonomy): Bacteria > Bacillati > Bacillota > Bacilli > Caryophanales > Bacillaceae > Bacillus > Bacillus sp. AR8-1. The sequence continues at coordinate 62,649 of NZ_QNUB01000038.1, read as the reverse complement.
ACAATCTCACGTCTATTGATAGCCAGTTTAATTCTTCAATTCTATTTTCATAGATTCATGTATTCTTCTAAAGTCTGCTTTTGTTTATATATATTTTCAGCAATATCTCCTACATAGCGAATATGCCAAGGTTCATATGCATAACCTGTAATACTTTCCTTTCCCTTAGGGTAACGAATGATAAACCCTGCGCGATGCGCGTTTTCTTTCAGCCATTTTCCTTCCTTCGTATTAGCAAAGGATAACTCTAGTTCATTGTTCGCACTTTTAGAAGAAACGTCCATTGTTAACCCTGTTTGATGTTCGCTATGTCCTGGTTTTGCCGAGAAGCGATCCGTATGCTCTTGTCCTTTTCTTTTCACATTGTTTGTATACAATCGTTGTTGATAGTCATAGGAACGAAATCCCGAAACAGCATTTAACTGAATCCCCTCCTGCTTTGCTAAATCAAATAACTTTTCCAGTGCTTCTGCCGCCTCTTTACGGAGGTGGCTCTTTTCTACCGTTCCACTAAATGAGAATGGTACATTTGGTACAACTAAATCCTCTGGTTTATAGTCTTCGGGTAATCCATATTCCTTATTAACTACAGCCTGTATACTAGCAAAAGAACTTTCATTGTATTTTGATTGCCCTTTTCCTCTACTATCTTTCTCTTTATTTATGGAGTTTTCACGAGATTCATAGTTCGTCTTATCTGGTTCTTTACCAATAGATTGATTGGTGTAAATTATAAAGATACCTAACATCATAATTACACAAATGAAAATTCCTACTAATTTAAGTCTCATTATTCATTTCCTTCCTGCAACTCTTACTATTTCTCGTTCATAATATCTCAACCATATCAAATTCATATTAATTTGAAGTGAACTTTTGTTCTTACCATATTTCTTAATAGAAAGACTGTATATCCTTCTATTTGTTTGACATCATTAAGATGCTCACAAATATAAATAAATTCTATTCCTACATATAGATAAAAAATCTAAAAATTTATATAATAAGATTAGAAGTGTAGCGTATTATTATTGAAGGGTCTTGGTATAATGCTAGGCATTAATGTAAAAAAAACAAATGAAGAGTTAATTATTTCATGGCAATTGGCGGAGATTACAATTCCATTACGTGATGTGATTGAGATTACCGAAGATGCTACCTATGCTGGTGTTGAAGAAGTAGATGTCATACGTATTGGAACAGCTTATGGGACAACAGACCGTATTTTAATTAAAACAGTAAAACAAAATTATGTATTATTTACTACAAATAAATTTGCTATTTTAAATGCCATTCACGCTTGAATATAGGAGTCTTCTTGGCTAAAATGATAAAAATAAGCACATCTTGTTATAAAAACAGATGTGCTTATTTTTTAATTTCTATGCATTTTTACGTTTTAAGAAAATCACTCCACCAACAATTAACAGTAATGCGCCTGCAGCCATAGAGATCCAACTTGTAAGATTAGTACCTGTTTGCGGTAACCATCCAATTTTAGATTGAATTTCTTGCTTAGGTTGTGGTTGTTCTTTTACTTGCTCGTTAGGCTGCTCTGGTGTTGGAGTATTTTTATCTGAATTTGGCTGTTCTGGTTTAGGTTGTTCCGGCTTTACCTCTTTAAATTTCACTGTTTGTTCCTTATCTTCAATTTCAGCGTGAATAGCTACTAATATATTATCTTGATACAGTTCTTCAAATACTACTACTTCGTTACCTTGTAATGCAGAAGCATTAAATGTGAAATCTAGTGTGATAGAACCATTCTTCTCTTTAGCAATAAACTTAGATTCTACTGTTACTTCTTTTCCATCAACTAATAATGGCTTGTTTGTTGCTTTATCCATCAGTTTACCTTTTACAACATACTCTTTACCCACGATTAAGTCTTTGTATTCCACTTTATCTTGGATTGTTACAGATTTAGAAGCGTCTAACTCTTTAGAACCATCAGCTTTGTTTGTTGCTGTCGTTTTAATAGAAGGTTCTACAAATCGAACTGTTTGACCTACATCGTTAATGTCAGCATGTGTTGCAATTACTTGACCTTCATGTAATAAGTCTTCAAACACGACTACTTCTCTTCCTTGCTGTTCAGCACCAACAAAAGTAAAGTCTAATGTTACAAAACCGTTCTTTTCTTTTGCAGTAAACTTCGTTTCAGCTGTTACTTCTTTTCCATCAATTAATAATGGTTTGTTAATAGCTTTGTTCATTAGTTTACCTTTTACAGTGTACTCTTTACCTACAACTAAGTTAGTATACTCCACTTTGTCTTGAATAGTGATAGAATCCTTTGAATGAATCTCTTTTCCACCATCAGCTTTGTTTGTTGCTGTCGTTTTTACTGATGGCTTAACGAACTTAACTGTTTGACCTTTATCATTGATATCAGCATGTGTTGTAACAATTTTTCCTTCTTTCAATAACTCTTCGAATACTACTACCTCTTTTTCTTCTAAACCAGTTGCATCAAATGTGAAGTCTAATGTAATAGAGCCATTTGCTTCTTTTGGTGTAAACTTCGTTTCAGCTGTTACTTCTTTTCCATTTACAACTAATGGTTTATTAGTCTCTTTATTCATTAATTTACCTTTTAAAGTGTATTCTTTACCTACTTGTAGGTCTTTGTATTCCACTTTATCTTGGATTGTTACAGACTTAGACGTGTGTATTTCTTTTGTACCATCTGTTTTATCAGTAGCTGTTGTTTTTATTGAAGGAATCTTTTCATCTTTGACAATGTGTTTAATGATTTGACCATTCTCTTTAATTTCAAAAGAGAACGTTTCTTCATTTAATACATAACCTTTTGGCGCAACAGTTTCTTTATATGTGTATTTTCCAAATGGTAATTTTTCAAATTTAGCGATTCCTTTATCGTCTGTTTTTCCTTTTACTACTTCTTTTCCTGCTTCGTTATAAATCGTAAATTCTGCATTTGGAAGCTTGTTATTTCCATCAGCTACATCTACCTTTGTAATTTCTAGATCACCTTTGATAAGATGATTAACTGCCAATAACTCAATAATCTTCCCATGTTCCTTTATTTCGAACATAATTGGTTCTTTAACAAGAACGTAACCATGTGGAGAAGCCTTTTCTACAAATGAATATTTACCATACGCTAAATCTTTGACGTTAATCTCGCCATTTTTATCTGTCTTATATTCCCCAACTACTTTTCCACTTTCATCTTTCAATTCAAATACTGCACCTTCTAATTTTTTGCTAATATCTTCATTATCTACTTTTAGTAATTTTACACTACCTTTCACTTCGGTATTTTCCACTGTAAAAGTAAGTGTTTTATTGTGCTCTTTAATTTCAAAAGGATACTTTGTTTTATTTCCAATATATCCATTAGGTGTTTTTGTCTCTAAGAAATAATACTTACCATACGTAAGACCTTCAACGTTTGCAATTCCATTTTCTTTTGTTACTACTTTTTGCACTTCTTTTCCATCTTCAGTAAAGACTGTGAATTCAACATTTGGTAAAACCTTTCCTGAATCACTGAGCTTTTTAATTTCGATGTTACCTTTTACTTTGTTATTTACTATTTGGACAGCTCCTGTTTCTCCTGTCTTAACTTCAATAGTTTGTGGTTTATCATCTGAAACATAGCCTGTTGGTGCTTTAATTTCTTTTAATGTGTAAATACCAATTGGTAAGTTGTTTAATTCTGCCATACCATCAGCACCAGTCGTGATTTTTCCAACTGATTCATTATTTGCATTAAAGACCTCAAATACTGCACCAGCTAAAACTTCTCCATTTTCTCCAACCTTTTTAATTTTTAAAGAACCAGCTGCTTCCCAATTTACTGCAAGATCACTACTAAGCTTTTCTTCATTTCTTTCTAATAGTACTGTAGCGTTCTGAACAGTATCCGTACCACGGTAAGCAATTGCTTGAACTTTAGTTAAATTAGCAGCTACACTTAAATTAAATTCACCCGTTTTTGTATTCTTAGGAATTTGGATACGAAATTTTTCTCCAACTGAAAGCTGATCTTTCACTTCTCCATTTTCACTAACAATTCTAACTCCATTAGGTGCATTTTTCGCTACTACCTTATAAGAACCACTCTTAGCATTTGTTTGTACTGAATATAGATTTGTTTCGAAGAATTCACCCTTTAATTCTGCTTTTTGCTTTTCAGCAGGAATCACATTCATAAAAACATCTTGAGTCTCTTCACTATTATTAGCATTACTAATAATAGCCTTAGCTGCTTTTTCAACATTTTTATTCTCATGTTTTAATTCATTTACATCGAGTTGACCTAATGCATTCCAAACCGCAAGTTGCGTTGCATAATGCGCTTCATTTTTATTAGCTACTCCCAGCTGTTCAGCACTTTTTTGTGGGAAACCATTTAATAAGACTCTATATACTACATTATCTGTTTTCCCCATTTCAGGAAGATCTTCACCATTTGGTGATTTTAATCCAAGAGTTAAGCAATAAGCAATTTGACCACTTGAATTTTTAATCATTTCAGTGCGAATGTACTTACCTAGACTATTACTATAACTCCAGTCCATTGAATATTTCTCATGCGTCATAACCTCTGCACTAGCCCTAGGTAAAAATACATTAAGGAATAATGCCAGTACTGATAATAATGTAAAAACTCTTATAATGACTCTCTTACCCAATTTTGTAACCTCCCTAGAATAAATTAATCCGAGTATATATCGCAATATCTAAAACATTCACGATCGACCCGATTATCATTATAAAACAATAAATTACAAATATTAAATAATTTTAATGAAATAGTCAAAAAATTTACACATTTTATTATTTATCAAGTTTTTTAACGAATTTACTATATACAAATTCTAAAACACGCCTACAAGTTAAAAGACAAATATGTATGTTAAATATATAAATAGCAATTCCTTCACTTCAGTTATTAAGCTTTCCCCCTATTAAAAATAGCCTTTTCATTTTCTGGTTAATCCGAATAATTTATACACCTCTTTTAATCTATTAATTCTCTATTACGCTCCTTCATTGAGATATAAGGGTGACTCCTCATTTAAAGAATAAAGTAAAACTTTATTCAGCTCGATCCCCATCTAACTTCTTTACTTTCATTGAATTTTTGGGCGTGAGTCTTACTGCCCACAAATAGCGGGATACATTATGCAACATTGCATTTGATAATCATTTTCAATGTAACTACAATGATTACAGGGTTACTGTTAATCCAATATTCTACATGGAGGTTTTATTATGTTAAAAAAAATTATTGTATCTTCTATGGCGCTTACTATGTTCGGTGGAGCTGCAACTATGCTAGAGGCACCTACTGCTCAAGCAGCTTCTTATAACTCAACGTCATCCTCTTACTTTGATGTCACTCCTGAAGAGGCCGTGGCTTTCTATCAATCTCAAGACTATAAAAAATTAAAAGTATTTTTGGATGACTTTGAAGCAAGAAACCCTTATACTCCAGGTGGAGGCTACGCTCAAGGGAGTGTACGTATGCAAAAATTCAACGATGCTCTTAGAGATGCCAAATTAACAAATGTCTACCAAGAATTTATTAGAATCTCATACTACAATCATTATCCAGAACCAAAATAATAACAACGGATTAAATGTTTATTATTTCTATAACTTAGCCTAATTTTAAATGTATAACCTAAAAATAATTACTAAAAACCACTCATATAAGAGTGGTTTTTCTATTTCCCCATATAATTTAGCGGAATGTTACATCATCTTTATTTTGATATCTTTTATAGTAGACATTCTCTCGTTGACACAATCTAGTAGGTTAGCAATGGAAATATCAAAATGTATTTATAATTGTTTTCTGTTTAATAGCAAAAAACGAACACCCTCTCACAATTAGATAAGGTGCTCGTTTTCATTTTTATCGGTAATTCTCAATTCAATTTAGCTTCTTTCCAATAAGTAAAGATTAAATTAACTTAAAAGCAAAGCGTTTTAAATTTAATTCATAGATCTTACTGAAACTTGGAATTGCCCCTTAGAACCATCATCATTTGAAACGTAAATTTTATATGTTCCATTCGGTAATGGAGATAAAGCATTCCGTACATTTGTAACATTAATTTGTTGTTCTCCAGGTTTTATATAACCACCAACAATTAGCTCTGTATTTGGACCTTTTACACTATATCCCATTGTATTTTGACCATTATTTTTCATAGAGAAGCTTAAGTCAGTACTCCCATCATATACGAAAGAAGTTTCAGCCTCGCCACTATAATCCATTGTTTGGGTTAATAATAAGTCTGCAGAAACATGTTCAACTACATGAATTGGATCATTCGTTTTGTGTACTTCTTCAGCATAAGTATTATTCCCTAACACACCAAGTGTTAATGCTGAAATTACTCCACAACTAAGCACTAGTTTATTTAACTTCATTTTAAGTTCCCCCTTGATGTTTGTATTCTATTACCATCATACATCCTTTTCCAAGTACGTTTTTATGTAATAATTCATATCTATAAACCTATATATCTTAACTTTTCACCTTAATAGTTATTGAGAAACCCACATAGATAAAGCTACAATATTACGCTTCATAAAAAACATGTGAATTTTAAAGTCTTTTTCTAACAAAGTTTTATACGAGTAAGTACCAAAATACTCACATAAATAGCATTTCTATTTCAGATAAAATGTACTAATAAAATTTTTCTAAAATTTCACTTTGTAATTTGATATATTCCATGTTAATATAACGAAGGCTACAAAACAGGAGTCACCATGTATATCATTTTTACAGAATATTCATACTTAAAAAACCTTATTTTATCAGTAACTCAATCCCAATTTTACCTATACAAAAGTTAGTTTATAATTTCATATGTACATAAATTTAAATAGATTTTTTCTATTTTCCTTATCAATTTTAATACGAGTAATATAACAGCATTTTTCAAGTACCCTTCCTTTTTTAGATAAAAAGTCTACTAATACTAAACATCTATGTCCAACTCATACATAATTCTACTTACAAACTATTGGAGATGCAAAACTATGGGAATTTCTACTCTTTTATTAAATACCTTTATTATAATAATTTGTATCCTTAGCTATCACGTATTTTGGCTAGAGTTTAAAGAAAAAACAACATGTAATAATATATTATTTTCTATCCTTTCCTCCATTGCTATTATTTTTTGTATGACTTTTCCTTTTCATTTACATGTGGGATTTATTTATGATTTACGTTTTATTCCTATAATATTAGTTTTTCTATATGGAAATACAAAAAACATTGTTTTTATAGGAATTTTATATCTTTCTTATCGGTTTTACTTAGGCGGAAATGGCGTTCTTCCATCATTTATTATCTTCACTATTATTTTTGGTATAACAATGCTCTTTCGTTACTTATTACCTATGTATGTTAAAGAAAAAAAAGTATTATTAAGCTTACTCCTTATTTTAGTATGTACAACTTCACTTTCTATTTGCGGTATTGTAACTCAAATACATACAGGAGGGAAAATAGACTCTACTCTCATAGAATTTTTATTAAATTACATAATCATTAATATTTTCACAGTATTATTATCAGTTTATTTAATAGAGGGAATGATCGAGAAATATAAAATGAAAGAAAAGCTACAACGGGCTGAAAAATTTTATATAGCTAGCGAACTAGCAGCGTCAATTGCACACGAAATCCACAATCCACTAACCACGGTACATGGATTCACTCAATTATTAAATGAAAAACATGCCTCTAAGCTATCTCAGGATCAATACTTAGAAATCATGTTAATTGAAATGCAGCAAATACAATCTACTATTAATAACTATTTATCTTTAACCAAACCACAGAACACCCTAAAAGAGAAAATAGATATTAATCACATTTTAAATCAGGTGAAAGATACTATTTCACCACTCGCTCTATCATACAAAGTTGAAATCAAACAAAATAGTACAGATTCCTTTTATATAAATGGGGACCCCGAAAAATTCAAACTCTGTCTAAACAACATCATCCAAAATGGAATTGAGGCTATGAAAAATGGTGGATTATTACAAATAAATATACAAAAAGTAAAAGGAAATATCATAATTGATATTATTGATTCAGGAATTGGGATGTCATCTCAACAAATAAAACGAATTGCTTTGCCATTCTATTCAACAACAGAAAAAGGAACTGGGCTTGGTACTATGATTGCTTATAGTATTATTAAAGAATTAAACGGAGATATAGAGATAGAGAGTAACTTAGGTAAAGGGACACGCTTTTCTATTAGTATCCCTTACTAATGCGATAAAAATTTTCTGTTTAGTTAATTACATAAATGAATTTTAAGAATCCCGCTAGCGCTAGCTTACTTATTAATTATCTTAAATTCATGTGTATTAATTAAAAATAATAAGGATCAGAGCTTATCTATTGTTACAGATATACTCTGATCCTTTAGTTTAATTCAATTAAAAACACTTAATATTTATAACTTTTCTTACATCGTGATGAAATACTAGTTCATCGACTTTATCTCATTTACTGATTAGATTGGTTTAATGTAAATATAACATCTCTCGACACTTAATTTGTTATTATCATTATAGACATTTCCTACAGTTGTTTTTCCATTAAAGTACAGACCTTGTGCCATTCATTGAAAAAGACAACTCCCTTTTTACTACTTCACTTCCACCGTATAATTCCCTGTCCCCCCGCCATACTGATACACATGTAAATAATACTTCCCTGGATACGTGTAGTAACTACCTACTAGTTTATTCCCTTGCTGCTGAGCATACGTAACATAATTATTTAAATCTGCTTCAGAATAAAGTACCCAGTTCATTCCGATATTATTTTCATTCGTTACGTTAATTTGAAGGTTTTTAGCAGTCTCCACATTAATTTCAAAGAAATCACTTGTATCGCCATTTCCTAAACTAGCACGTAAGACTTGATTTAACTGCAGTTTGTTTGCTGTTTGGAATGAGTTATTCGGTTCTTTTTCTACACTGTTATCTTCTTTCTTTTGAACAGTTACAGTCGCTGTAGCAGTATTAGTTGCTCCTTTATCGTCTGTTACCGTTAATTTCGTTGTATACGTTCCTTCTTTTGTATATACGTGAGTTGGATTTTGCTCATTACTTACTGCTCCATCACCAAACTCCCATTTATACGAAGTAATTTTCCCGTCTTCATCTTTTGATCCGTCGCTTTTAAATGAAATTGCTTCATTTACATTTCCACTATACGGACCGTTTATAACTGCAACTGGTGCTTTATTCTCTGCACCTTCTTCTGTATTAATACCGTGGAACACAACATCATATTCAAATTGTCCTGATGCATTCACGCGATAATTTACGAAGTATGCTGTTACTGTTTTATAGCCTGTCCATTCCTTTGCACTTAAACGTTTTAACGTATCATTAACGTTTTGTGTAATTGTTTTCCAATCTTCATATTCTCCTTTTGCTGCAGTTCCTGTATATGTTCCTTGTAGTGTGAATGTATTAAAGAACTGTGATTTATTTTTCTTCACTGATACATTTTTCAATTTTGCTTCCGCTGTTATTTCTGCTGCAATATCTGAAACTGGCTTCGATGCATGATTCGCTAAATAATCGTCTGATACTAATGGCACATTATATTTCTCACGATTATCAACTAGCATTTGCATATAGTCTTGATATTCTTTATTTAAATTCGCATCTTTACTTAATGTAGAGCGATATGCATCATATGCTGTTACATCATTTTTCCTAATAAGATCATGTATTTTATCGAACATATCATATCTCTTATTGTACATATACGATTGTAAAGCAAAGGAATAATTATAGAAATCCCACGTTCCATACTTTGCATTTAACGTTCGCTCTGCCGTATAACGCTCCTCTGGGTTTGAAGATAATCCTCCTATAATACTCTTTCTCGGTACAATATTATCCGTTCTCGTTGCCCCTGCAAAAAATTCAGCATTTCCTTCTTCAAACCAAGATAATCTTTCATTTTCATATATTTTCCCTTGTCCCCATAACCCTGGTACTTCATATCTACCTTGTAAATAATGCGTGAACTCGTGTCTGAATAATTCTTCTAAACTATAAATACTTTCTTCTGGCGTACGCTCATAAGTAAAGAACGTACCTGTTCCTTCTATATAAAGACCACCGTTATTCGTTTCATAACCGTACAATTGACGATTAAATTGATATTCTGCTGGGCTATTATAAATAACCATCGTTAATACATCATCAGGATTTCCTTTTTCTAAAGGTTGATCACTTTCAACCGTACGATGGAATTGTGCCTTTACTTCTTTTGCCGCCCAATATAAACGTTTTACTTTTTCTTCTGTCACTTTATCTCCAGCTTTTAAAACAATTGCCCCATCATCAAACGTATACGTTTTTGGCAAATATTTTTTCTTTCCATCTTCTCTTATTTGATCTAAATTCACCACTTTACCATTTGCATCTTTTCCGCCATAATTCGTTGCAATTTGCTCAGCAGCTACGAAATATTGCTCCCCTAAATACGGATACATTTTCATCGCATCTGTTACAACTTGTAACCCTTTCGTTCCTGTACTATGGAACATACCGAGTCTACCTGTATAATAAATGCCATTATTAATAAGCCAACCGTTTTTTGCTGTAATCGTTCCCATTAATGCAAAACGACTTAATTCATTAATATAACTATCTATTTTCTGATACCATACTGTATCTTTTGGTGCTTTCCTCGTATCGTACAAATACGATTGAATGTCGTAATCAACACCTTGCATAATATCGTAAATAGCATTTCCAGCTGAAAGATTATCTACTAATGTAGAAAAATTATCATTATATTGTTTAAAAATCTTTGCAGCCGATGTTATCGTTTCCACATCGCTCGAAGCGTTTCCTATTAACTTTCCGTATGATGATACCACTCTATTTTGCTCTAATGTACCCAGCTTAAAATTTGAATTGTTAGCCATCGCTTTTAATGCAGGTAAGCATTTATCATGATAACTCCGTTCATTTAATTTACTAAGTTCCGAATTATAAAATCCTAAATAAAATCCTGAACGTACTACCTCTACTAATGTCTCAATCCCTTTTGAATCATCCTTCGTATAGGCTTGTCCTTGCTGCTTCAATTTATCAATAATCGCCTGCATCCTACTATCATTTTGATAGAATGCTAGACTGTCTGTATTAAACTGAAATAGCCCCGTAATTTGCTCCCAATCAATTGTTACAAGTAAATCTACTAACTGCTGATTGCTTAATTGATTTAATTCGGCAATTGTATAAGTTTTCGCTACAGCTAATTGCTTACTTTCTTTTTTCACCTCAGGTGGTCTTTGTGATAAATCGGCAAATTGTAACCTTTTCTCAAAAGACTTGCTTTCGAGCACTTTCGATGAATGAGCTAATTCTTGTACTGGTAGTTGTACACCGACTGGCTCCATTTTGAGCACATTTCGATAAGAAACTTGCTCTCCCTTAGTATCTTCTGCCAAACTTACCCCTTGAAAACTCCCTAACATTAAACTAGCAAAACTTACCCCTACTAACATTTTCTTTGAATAGCCTTTCATGCTCTCCCCTACCTTACATTTTTAGTGTCCCGCTCCATTATTTTACTATTTTTACTTTTTGTCCTGTATTGAGAAAAAAATAAGGTAACGTTCACACATGTATCCATTCCATATAAAATTAACGCTTGACTTTCCGTGCATTTTATATCAAAAAAAGATAGATAATAGCAAAATTCCTGCTACATCTATCCTCGTTTTCAACACTATGATTTTAACTTTATAAATGTAACTTCCGGTAATGTTTGCATATGCTGAATAAACTCATTCTTTTCTTCTGACGATATATTTTTCAGTTGCATCCCTACCTTATAAACAGTTTCTGTACCTTGCTGTGAAGCTTCCACCTCATATGAGAGTATTGGGATGCCTTTCACTTGTAGTGTTTCTAATATTTGTTGTACCGCTTCATGTTTATTTACAAACATTTGCACTGTTATATTTTGTGGAAATAAAAATTGCACCTTAAAAATACGACTTACAATTTCTAAACCAATTAAAACGAGAATCGTCGCTACAATGCCTACTACATACATTCCCGCTCCAATTGCTAATCCTATGCCGGCAGTAGCCCATAAACCAGCCGCAGTCGTTAATCCTTTCACCGCCTGCTTTTGAATAATAATTGTGCCTGCACCTAAAAAACCAACTCCACTAACGACTTGTGCTGCAATACGACTTGGGTCTAGAGACATATGCTCTTCAAACACAATATCTGAAAAGGCATATTTCGAAACAACCATTATTAACGCACTTCCTACCGCTACGAGGAAATGAGTCTTTAATCCAGCTTCTTTCGATCGAATTTCTCTTTCAATACCAATCATTGCTCCTAACAAGCCAGCAACACCGATTCGTATAATAAAATCAAAATCTACACTCACGGGCACTTCCCCCTTTCATTCATTATAGATAGATAAAACAAAAATTATCACAAACATCCTTTTATTTACATGTAGGGATACCGCTAAAATATACTTAATACTCCGACCGTTTTATGTTAATATTTTAAATATTAACATAAAATAAATAACTTCTAATTTTAAACCTCCACTAATTTTCTAAAAAACAAAGATGGATTACATGAAATTAGGTTGAGAAATTACAGAAAACGCTTTCACTTTGTATCGTAATTTTTTATAAAAACTATATAAATAAAGGAGCTTACTAACAATGAACGTCTCATTACTCACACCTACTACTGATTTACAAGAAGAATACTTAGATTTCTATAACGAATGGAAAGATAGCGGTGAAACAATGATCCCGTGGGTTATCTCAAAAAATCCTGCCAACTTCCCAGCTATGGTTCAAGAACTTCTCGATGCGCATAACGGAATAAATATCCCTGAAACTTGGGTACCAGACTCTACATATTGGCTTGTTACAGATGAAAATAAAATTGTGGGAGCTGTTAATATACGTCATAGTTTAACCAAACATTTATTTAACGCTGGCGGTCACATTGGTTATGGCATTCGCCCTTCTGAAAGAAGAAAAGGTTATGCTACGAAGTTACTAGCATTATCATTAGAAAAAACGAAGGAGTTAGACATCACGAAAGTACTTGTCGTTTGCGACGCAGTGAATACCGCTTCTGAAAAAACGATTTTGCATAACGGCGGGATTCGTGATGATGATTTCACTGAGGAAGATGGGAATGTAGTAAGAAGATATTGGATTGAGCTATGAATAATCACAAATAAGCGAGAAAGTGATTATACACTTTCTCGCTTATTTTACAATGCTTCTATTTCAAACTGCACTGTAATACCACTTGGATCTACCACCACAAACCCATTTGTAGTTTCATTTATTTCATGTTGTTTTTCTATTAATCTTTCTTTCACTTCATCTAACGCTTCTTTATACGGTAGTACAATCGCATATACCTTTAGCCCAGTTGCATGTACTGGTGGGTGTGGGTTGTTTACTCCGTTCCACGTATTTGCACCAATATGGTGATGATATCCCCCTGCTGAAATAAATAAGCAATCCTCTTCACGCTGTTGTACTTCAAAACCTACTGTTTCCACATAAAATTCATGTGATTTCTCTACATCAGCTATTCGTAAATGTACATGCCCAACGACAGTATTAGCAGGCAAACCATCAAACTCATAATCAACGAGTGTTGCCAATTCTTTTAAATCAAGTGGTGTACTTCCTCCTGGCCCTTCTCCCCATTGATCGCACGGTCGGTCTGCATAAATTTCAATACCATTCCCCTCTAAATCTTGCAAATAATAAGCTTCGCTATATGTATGATCACTTGCACTATTAAACCTTGAAATTGGTAAAATTTCATTTGAATATGTATAACGCCCTTCTTGCTCATCCGGGCTGTCAATTACATTCTTATTACGAAGAACCCCAAATAGCGCAGAAGCAAAAGCTTCACGAGTCGGAACTAAAAAGGCTACATGATATATACCAGTCGTACGCGGTTCTTGCAGTACCCCGTCCTCTAACTTTTCAAGAACAAGTAACGCGTTCTTTCCACCTTTTCCAGATAAATATGCTTTATTTCCCTCTTGCTTAATTACCTCTAAGCCTACAACATTTTCATAAAAAGCAATTTGACGCTCTAAATCTTTCACTTTAAATTCAACATGACCAATACGTGTTTTCGGATGAATTTGTACCATGAATAACCTCATCTCCTTATCCCTATATTTTCCCATTACATATAACCGTTACTATGAAGGATACAACTAAAATCATCCTATGTAAATAAGAAAAGTCAGAATTTACATACATTTTTATTTTCATAATAAAATGCCCCCTTTTCTAACTTTCAGAAAAGGGGGCTTTATAACTCTTATCTCATTTTATGTACTTCAGCAACTAGCTTTCCACCCTGAATGCCCATATAAAGCTTCACAGGTGCATCATTCGTATTTTCAAATACTAAATCTAAATATGGATATGCAATTGTAGCATCTCTTCCTTGTGGAACATAACCTACCGTTTTAGAATGTGTAGTTCTCTCCACCATTTTCAGGCCAGCTTGATCTGCTGCATTGTATAAAGTTGAAGATGTTTGACAAACACCACCGCCATATCCATCTACTAATTTACCATCAACTATTTCTTTCCCTAATTGATATCCTTTATCTGGTGTTGTATCACCGATTAAAGAATTAAAAGAGAAACGGTCTCCTTTTGCTAACACAACTCCATTTATGCTCGCTGCTGACAAACGAATATTCTCAATACGGCCACCTGTTGAACCACCTAAGTTCGTTTCATATCTACCAATTACCGTACCATTTCCTTGCGCATCACTTAATGTTGCGACTGGTTTTTTCTCCACAATCGGCAACTGATACGTAGCATCCCACATACCAACGTTTAACAATTTATCTACTAATTCTTTTTCCATTAATTCATAAGAAGGTTTTCCTTCTTGCCAACTTCCATCAGGTGCTATACGTGAAGGAACCATTTTTTTGTCGACGCTTTTTCCAACCTCACCAACAACCTTTGTTACAGACTTTTTAAATTTCGCTTCATCTTCAAAATAGCCTAAACCAGATAAATCTAATTTTTTCACTTCAGTACCAGTTCGACCATCAACTAAACTAATAGTATCCTGCACTTCTGCTTTAGCCTCTACAGTGTGCCCACCAATATCACTTACCAATGCAACATCACTTACTTTTGCACCACAGCCACTCACTACAGCTACACATAACACCCCAACTAATATACCCTTTACTTTACGGAACAATATACTCTCTCCCTTTCCCCAACATCACTATTATGTATTTATTTCATTTTTATGTATGTTTTGTTACAATCATTTTACAATATGTTTATAAAATGTTACAAGTTATTTTTCACTCTATATAAATTACTCTTTTCTTTTATAAATGTCTATACATATTTACATAAAAGTTTGAGTTTGATAGAATTGTAACTTTTATGTAAACTCTCTCTTTTATCCAGTATATACCATCAAGCAAAAGAAATACAAATCAAAAACCCTCAAGCTATTTTTTATAAAGTGAAACTTTAATCAGTGGGGTCTTACTGCCCGTTAATGCGGGATAAAGAGAAATCCCGTCAACATAAATAGGTATTTGCCGTGCCACCGCTCCGCTTTTGCACATACATTATGGTGAATTCAACCTATTTTAAAGAAATGGAGGATGTTATTATGTATCCCTACAATCCATATGATCCATATAATCAATATGCGTACCAACAACCACAGTATGACTTACAAGCACAATATCAATCTAATATAGATCAAGCAGAGCAAACGAATCCATATGACCAAAATAGACAATTCCAACTTCCAATCTCTTTTCCTGGCACTGGAAATCGTCAATTAGAAAGACGCGTAAATGAGCTTGAACAAAGAGTACGTCAACTAGAAAATACAGTTGAGCGCCATACACGTAGACTAAACCGCTTAAACCAACGTTTACGTACAGTAGAAAACAGACTAAACATTCCATTCGCAGCATTAGAAGACGGATTTTAATCAAGAAAATAAAAATTATATAAGGAAGGGGCTCCCCCTTCCTTATATAAATTGACGAAAGTTTTTTCCATCTCTATACTGATAAGAGTTAATGAAATGAAACAAGGTGATAAATATGGATTTTGAAATAAATTATCTTTCCTTTTATGTTGTACAAGTAGAAGGAAAAGGTGAAGCAGTTGATAAACGCTACAAACATTTTCAAACTTTAGACGCTGAAGAATATGAAGATAGCTCCTTAAAAGAATTTTTGAATGGTGAGTTATTAAAAATATCGAAGCGAAAAGTAGAACGTCATGCAAAAACAGAACAAGCCCCAACAAAGATTGGTCGCTTTATTGTAGAGGAAGGGCACGAACTTGATTCAAACCCTCATTACAACCTTTTTAATCGTATTCGCTTTGCAGAAACAAAGGACAACTTTAAAGATATGAGCGAACCTCTCGTTTATACATATCTTGACACAAGCGCTGTACGCGGTGGTGTATTTTTAATTGCTCAGGCAAAACTACGCAAATACTTTGATGATCCATTTGTATTCGTAATGAAATGCGACTTCGAACCAAAGGTTGCTTCTATTTCTGATGAATCAACACTGATTCGTAACGTTGAAATGGCCATCACAACAAAGAATATGAAATCTATCCAATATCCGTACATGCCTGAAGAAGGTATGGTTGAAGTAGGCGAACTAAAAATACACCAAGCATCACATGCCCGCTACTTTGAAGACTTCTTAAAATTCGTCGAATATGAACGCTCTATGCCTGAAATTATGAAAACACAGGTAATGGACATGGTATACGACCAAATTGAAGATGTATTTGAAGAAGGTACGGAAGAACGCGAACAATTCGACCAAGCGATGGAAGTATGGGCTGCCAGTCCGAAGCGGGAAATTATGGAACAATTTTCAACCGAAGAAGTAATGGAAGCTACCGCTCAAATCGTCGAGCACGCTCCTGAAGTGGAATTAAAACTAAAAGCAGATCATATCTCTGTGAAGGCTTTGCTTGCTGATTTCGGGGATCAAATACATATTGCGAAGGTAAATGACCGATACGTATTAATGATTGAGGCTGATACACTTACGTTTGAGAAAGGCTTCTCTCCTATTGAATTCCTGAAGCCGGATGAGTTGCAAGATGTGATTGAGCGGATTGAGAATAAGCAGCAATATTCTTATGATCCGAACGGGATTGAATAAATCCTTCCATATAACTATTTTTACCGAGCGCTTTTAATAAGCGCTCTTTTATTGTGGACATATTTTATAGTTATATAAAAAACCGATTCTACTAAGAATCAGTTTTTCTGCTTTATAACAAAAATATTTATTTTTAATCCAAGATAACACTTGTTGCAGAATCCAGTAAATTCCTTCCTTGTTGTACAAGCGTATTTCCATTAGAGTAGTCACTATGTATGTTGGTAAAATGAAAACTTCACTTCACTACCTCAAATTTATTATACTCGTAAAAAGATAATTGAAAACGATATTCCGGATGCTCTCTCACCCAATCGTAGGCTTCTTCTAAAATTCCCATTTTGTTTTGTAGGTCATTAAGTTCACTACATTTGTCCTTTTTCTGTTTGCACAGAGGGCAGAATCCATTTACTATGTCGGCACTTGTCGCCCTAATAGTTTTACTTTTTAAGTCAACTACTAAACGAAGAAGAAGAGAATACTCAGCTTTTGTAGTCACCGTCATTTCAGCAACCCCATCCTCATTCCAAAAGACACCGTTTAATTCCATCTGTACGGTGACATCTTTAATATCCAAGTCTATCACTATCACACCTCCCTTGTATAAAACTCATATTTTATTCTTCGATTTTAACCTTTAATACACCACGCTTTAAAGATATATTAAGCTTTTTCCAATTCTTCTTCTTTGCTATGAAAGGAAGTATAATTACTGCTGATCGCGTGGCAAATATTATCCCCAAAACTAAAACTGTTACAATGTTAAAGATTGCTTCCATTTAACTCTACCCTCTTTCATTTCTATGGGCTCTAATTTTATGAATGTATTTAAAAATTCTTACCACCCCTTAATTTTCAAAGCAATTATAATGGCCCAATCACAACAAATCAATTCCTATTTAATATGAATACTTTATTCATCCATCAGTATAATGATGTTAAATTTATGTAGCTAGAAATAGAGGAGAATGTCATTTAACCTCTACATTCTCCTCCATCTCAGCCAAATACCTAATCTGTCGTTCCGCTTTTCTCACTGCCGTACGAAAATGTTTTTTCAGGAGTTCTACTGTATTTTCACTTATATAATATCTTTCCGTTATACTTTCCCACGTGTCACTACTTTCAAATGTACTCCATTCAAAAGGGCGTTCTGTATTTTTCTTTAGTTCTTTAAACACCCATTTCCGCATCTTTTTTTTCGCTTTTTCTGTTAGTTTTCCGTTTTTTACAAGTTCAAGTTCACCATGTCTTTTGTATCGCTTATTAATATCTCTCTCGCTATACACTTTAAGAAGTATATTTGCTGTATTTTCGGCATCTGCTAAAGCACGGTGCTGTTTCCCTTCCCACGTTAAAGCGAGCTGTTCTACCGCAAATTGTAAACTTGGCGTATGTTCAAACAATTCCTCATATGCTTGGAAAACAAATTTTTGCAAATCAATTCTACTTTCTTTTTCTATAATGGGGCATTCAACACCATGTAATGTACAATCATGAGATAGAAAGCGATAATCTTCTTTTCCCCATGAAACAAATATAGAATCTTCTCCGATAAACTGAATAAATTTCTCTATAATTTGAGGGAATTTGTCTACAGCCATTAAATCTGTCTTCGTAATACCGGTTAATTTTGTTGTATGACGAGTTAATCGTGCACTTGGTTTTACTAACTCCGAAAATTCTTCAATTATCTTCATTGTACCTATTTCTATTTTTACAGCTCCGATATCAACTATTTCTGACGGATCTTCTGATTTATACGGTCTGAAATTCCTCTCAATATCAAACACAATGAAATGTGTAGCGTTTTTCAATTTATTTACCTCTTTCTAAATTCCTTTTTCACACAAACACTCTATTTTCAGTATTTATTTATTCATGTACTTTATACAAAAATCCTTCGAATAAATAAATGAAAATTCAGTCTTATTATGATATGTAAGTAGGAGGACATCTATAAAAATGCAAAAAAAAGAAGGGCGAGCCCTTCTTTTTTCAAAAATTACTTCTTGTTTACGTTAGTAGCTTGAGGTCCACGGTTACCTTGTTCTACTTCGAAAGTAACTTCTTGACCTTCTTCTAAAGTTTTGAAGCCTTCGCCTTGGATAGCTGAGAAATGAACGAATACGTCTTCTCCGCCTTCAACTTCGATGAAACCGAAACCTTTTTCTGAGTTAAACCATTTTACTTTACCGTTTTGCATGAAAAAAATCCTCCTACAATGTACCTATATGTACATATTCATTTTCAACCACCTTACAATAATAAGCCAGATATTAAAAAACTGCAACCCCTGAGGAGATTTAACATTGCTATCCTCCTCGGAAGTTACAGCTCATTTAAATCTCTATATTATTAAAAGTAAAATGGTTTAAACATACTATATCATATCAATATAATAAAAGTAAAGTTTTTTCTTAAATTATTTTTTGTTCCCACTGCATTGCTTTTAATTCACCTGATCCAGCTACTACATAACCATCTTTTTGATTAACAATGCGCCATCCGTGTCCTTTAACTGAATCACATACTGTAACAATACCTTCGTCAAGAAGTACACGGCACACACTACTAATACCCGCCTTATTTTGTGTTGAAGTTGTATATAAGACATGTTGGTCTACACTTAAGTCTAAATAACTACTTGCTTTCTGCTCACTTTGACATGTATGCCAATATATTTTTTCACTCGCAATACTGTCATCTATTTTACAATAAGAAATATTCCCGCTAACTCCCTTGCACGATCCACTTGCCGCTACTAAATAAGAATTGTGTAAAGTCAACGCAGAGATCATTTGATTCATCGTAATTTTAATCCTCTTTAATTTACGTGTCTTCAAATCAAAGAGCCAAACACCACCATACTTAGCATGTATTTTCGTACCAATAAATAAGTAATGTTTATATAAAAATAATGATCGAATAGACGGTGCCGCACTGCCATACTCAAGAAACGGATGAATAGTCTCCCATGTCGAACCGAAATTATTAGAAAGATACAGCGTTTTTTCTCCATGAGCAACAACAGTTCCTTGTACATTGCTACATACATTCCAACTTGTTGCTTTTGTTGGAAAACGCTGAATTGTCCAGTTCTCTCCACTATTCATACTACGAATAAAAATCCCTTCGTCACCTACACCATAAACTACATTATCTTCGCTATGTAAATCCCTAATTCGTTTTTGAAAACCATTTAAAATTCGTTTCCATTCTCCGTCTTGTTCAACAAATAAGCCATTATATGTAGTAGCTAACAATAGTTTTCCATCTCTTAACTTTGTAATAGCAGTTGCACTTAACATCGTCTCCACGTTGACACTCCCATTCTTAGAACTTCTCAGCAAATGCAATTGCAAAATTACTGCATTTTTCAACATCCTCTTGATCTTCTGGAGCTAATTCAATTTTCAGCCCTTCTTGTACAAGCTCTGCACCTCGTTCTACAAGGCGTTCTTCAAATATCGTTACCGCTTCACAAAACAGTTCATACGCCGTATCACCTGATCCGAATACCGCTACCTTTTTCCCAGCTAAATCTATATTTTCTAAGTCCTCATGAAAATCTTCCGCTTCAAATGGTAATTCACCATCGCCCCACGTATAAGATCCTAAAATGATTCCATCATAAGCTAATAATTCTTCAGCATCCATGCCTTCCATCTCTTGCAATACTACTTCATGATCAAAAGCATCTAAACTAACTTTAATTAAATCAGCAATACTCTCTGTATTTCCTGACATACTTGCATAAGCTATTAAAATTTTTGCCACTTTGGCATCCCCCTCTAACAATAAATGATTCTCATTCTCATTATATTAATAATGAGAATCAATTTCAATTGATTTTTTCTACTTTTATTTACATTTCACATTACTTATTTCAAATAAAGTGAAACTTTAATGAGCCCTCACCAATCAGGATTTTTCAGACAGCCCACAAATAGAGGAATAAATAAAAAAAGCACAGATGACTATACAATCATCTGTGCTTTTTTATTACTTTTTAAAAATACCAAAAGGCTTCCCTACTGGTAAAACAACTTTTCCGAAGTGTGTGTTTAACACTGCTGCTGCTGAACCATAGAAAGATAATAATGAAATAAGAAGTTCAGAATATGCTGCTAAATTATGCATTGCGTGCGGCATAACACCTAAAGTACTTAATGAAAGACCAATAAATAAGAAATCAATAAGGACGAAGATCATAAATAATACTTTATGTGTTTCCATTGCACCAATCGTCATAAAGATTGTGAAAATCAAATATCCGATAAAGGCTACACCAAGCTGTTTTGAATCTGCAGCTTGTGCTAATTTTTCGCCAAATACTCCAAGTTGAATTAACCAAGTCATTCCAACACCTAACCAAAATAGGCCGTACGCACCAAATGCTGTCGTACCGAATGTATTGTTATGCTTTGCATCGTGAATGCAAGCAAAGATTTGTGCAAATCCTCCTAAAAAGATTGCCCATGGTAATACAAGTGAAACGCCATCTGTTAAGCCTAACTTTTGAGATGATGCTACAAGTGTTACCATCGCTAATCCAAATAGACCAATTCCAGATGGATCCGCTGTTGTCATTTTCACATGATGTGTAGTAGTTTGATTGCTCATATAAACCTCCTGATTATAAACATACTCGAATACAATACTTAAATCAGAAGCCTATGTCAATGGTTTTTTTTGTATGTTGTCAGACGTTATATTTTATAATGATTAAATATATTTCCGACCACTTCATAAGGTTTTATATTCACTTTTTCCAACTCGTTTATCGGTAGCCATAACGGAATATAACTTCCTTTACCTTCCCGCTGAAATTCCTCAGCTGTTCCACTTCCGAACACTCCACCTGTAATATAGGCACCATAATAATATTCATTTCCTTTATATTTTACCTTTGCAATAAGGTGCTTCACTTTTATATGTAGCCCTAATTCTTCGTATACCTCTCTTTTCGTTGCCTCTTCAGGCGTTTCACCTTCCTCAATCCCTCCGCCAGGAAAAACATAATATATTTCCTCTTCTCGAATACGTTTTATAAGAGCGATTTTCCCTTCCTGTACAATAATAGCCGCCCCGCGATTTCTTATCATTTTATTTCCTCAATACGAATCGCGACTGTTCCCCACTCTTTTTCTTGTTCTTTCGTATATATTTTGTATGTACTTTCTAACATTTCCTCTAAACTATCATTTTCACAATCCAATAATTTTTTATCAATTTGTTCATACATAGATTTAAAGCTCTCGTATCGCTTTATTTCCGTTACTTTTACCGTCATCATTTCTGTTGTCGTAAGATTCGTAAATACGATTTCATCACCTTTGTTTATTAGTTGACGTTTTTTATCGTATAGGCGTACTTCATATACTTTTTTTCCTGATTGAATTGACTGAAACGGTTTATTATATAAACCCATTTCGTATCGCATACATCCCACTCCCTTTTGTTCATTTCACCTATTAATACAGTTCACATTACTACATCTTGCATATAATATTCCATACGTATCACTTAATTGAGAAAGGAGGCTGAAGAAGCATGTTATATTTAAATCAAAAACCTGAATATAATAAATATGATATTGGTGATTATACTTATAGTAAAGTAGGGCCAACCATTTTTTCTTGGAACGATGAAACAAAATTAAAAATAGGTAAGTTTTGTTCATTAGCAGAAGAAGTCGTTTTCATACTTGGCGGTGAACATCGCGCAGACTGGATAACAACTTATCCATTTAATGCACTTTTTGATGAAGGAGCACATATTACTGGTCACCCTTCTTCAAAAGGTGATATCGTAGTCGGCAATGATGTATGGATTGGTTATCAATCCTGCATTTTATCTGGTGTTACAATTGGTAACGGGGCCATTATCGGCGCCAGAAGCGTTGTTACAAAAGACGTACCCCCGTATGCAATTGTAGCTGGTAATCCTGCAAAATTTGTTCGATATCGTTTCCCGCAAGAAACGATTGACAAACTAGAGAATCTCGCATGGTGGGACTGGGACATTTCTGTTATAAAAGGAGCCATTCCATTACTACTCTCCGACAAAATCGAAGAATTTTTCACCTCGCCCGAAAATGAATCTATATGATTAAAACAGAAAGAGCATCCTGAAAAATAATTGGATGCTCTTTCTGTTTTTATTTTTTATGTCCATGCAAATGATTACACGGAGAACATTGAAATGGAATCTTATCTAAGCAATTAAAGTTTGTTTCGCAAATTTGTTCAATCGTTGGAACAAATGGAATGACAACTATGTTACTTTCTACTATTTGTGTAACAGGTGGCAATACTGTGCCTACTTGATGTTCAAAACGAATACTCGCTTGATTTATATAATTTCCTGAACCATTTGGCGCGCTCTGTACTGCTACTTGGAACGAAACTGTCCTTGCTTCACCAGGATTTAAACTTCCGATAAGAAACCCTACTGCCGGGCTTACATTCGGCACTGGCGTATTATCAACCGTTACACTTCCAGGAACAAATCGAACACTACTATCTAACATATCTTGAAAACGAATATTTTGCATTACAGTATCACCCGTATTTGTGATGACTGTCGTAAACGTAATGACATCTCCAATTGTTGCTACCTGTAAATCTGCCGTTTTTACGACTGTCGTTGAGACATTTTGAGGAATAAACGGGATAACAACTGTATTACTATCACCTTCAACTACTACTGGCGGCTCATTCGGATTTACAGTTGCAAGCCCATTCGCTGTAGCAGTATTTGTAACTAAATTATTTACTTGCCCTCCTATTATTACAACTTGGAAATTAATAATTGCTGCATCATTTGGCTGAAAATCACCTAACGGAATACCAGTATTCGGATTAGCAAATGGAAGAGGTACATCATTTACCGTTACCGTACCATTTATAAATAGCGTATTCGGATCAATGATATCTGTTAACACAATATTGGTCACAGGAACTGTACTATCATTTATAACAGCGATTCCGTAAGTGACAACATCCCCTATCATTGCTACTTCAAAGTTTGCTCCTTTTGCAACAAATAAGATTGCAGTATTTACCGTCACTATAACTGTATTGCTTGTATCCATCACTGTAACTGGCGGCTCCCCTGGTACTAAAATATATTCTGCTAACGCCCCAGCAACGTTCACTACTGTACCACCATCCGGAAAACTTGTAATCGTAGCTTCATATGTTACAAGTGACGTCTCACCAACTGGTATATCAGGTATCGTAAATCCAATCTGCGGATTTAACCCCGGTTGCGGAACCCCATTTATCGTTACACTATTTGGAACGAAATCAGCTTCCTGAGATAGCACATCGATAAATTGAACATTCATTGCATCAGCAGTACCAGTATTTAATATACGAACAGTATACGTTACCGTTTCTCCTACACCAACAACTGAATGGTCTACTTCTTTTAGCATATCTAAGCTGCCTCTATTTACCGGCGTAACCGCCGTATTACTTGAATTTGTAATTGTAGACGGAGGTTCTCCTGGAATCAATTCGAAATCACCCGTTACTCTTGCTGTATTCATAATGCTACTAGAAGGCGGAACTGCGATTACATTTACTTCAAATGTAATTAATACACTATCCCCTACTGCAAGATCAGGCAATGCAAAGCCTACAAATGGATCTAAACCTACTTGCGGAATCCCATTTATTTGTACACTTCCAGGAACGAATTCTAAACTAGGTGATGGAACATCGATAAACTGAACATTCGTTGCTGTTACCGTTCCCGTATTTGTCACTTGCACACTATACGTTAACGTATCTCCTAATCGTGTCGCTTCTTTATTTACAGATTTTATAACGCTGAATCGTCCTCTATTCACTCTAGTTATCGTCGTATTACTCGGCTCTGTTACTACAACTGGTGGTTCTCCTGGCACTAAAGTAAAGCTTCCTGTTATATTTGCAACGTTCGTAATTGTTCCTGATGACGGGATGTTTGTAACTGTCGCTTGAAACGTCACTATAACTGTTTCACCTACCGGTATATCACCAACTCCAAATCCAGTAATTGGATTTAAGTTTGGTTGCGAGGCTCCATTTATCGTTACACTATTTGGTACAAATGACGCTCCTGCTGAAATGGTATCAACAAACTGAACAGCATTAGCTGTTACTGTTCCTGTATTCGTTATTTGAACCGTATACGTTAATATATCTCCAACGAGAGTAGCAACCCTATTTACTTGTTTAATAACATTAAATTGCCCTCTATTTACAGTTGTAAGTGTTGTATTGCTCGGCTCTGTTACTATAACTGGTGGTTCTCCTGGTACTAATACAAAACTTCCAGTTACATTTGCCGTATTGGCAATTGTTCCGTTTGATGGCGCACTAACAACGGTTACTTGGAAGATGACTTCTACACTTTCACCTGGATTTATATCTGGAAGCGGGAATCCATTATTCGGATTGAATCCAGGTTGTAACACACCATCTATCGTTACACTGTTCGGCACGAATGCTATAGAGGAAGGTAATACATCACTATATTGAACATTCGTTGCTGGCACTGTTCCTGTATTTTGAACTACTGTTGTATATGTGATTGTATCGCCTACTGCAACAACCGGCTGACTCACTGATTTTAAAACATTCAAACCAGGCTCATTGATTTCTGTTAATGTCGTATTACTTGTCGTTGTTTCCGTAATAGGCGGTTCTGTTTCACTTACAGCAAATGTAGCTGTAACGTCTACAAAATTAACAATCGTTCCACCTTCTGGTATGCTTGTAACCACTTCCTGATATGTGACAAGTACAAAATCATCGACAGGTATATCTGGAACTGTAAAACCAATGAAAGGATCTAATCCTGGTGCTGGTACCCCGTTTATGCTCACACTTCCTGGTACAAATGCTACACCCGCGGAAGTAGTATCGATAAATTGAACATTCGTCGCTGGCACTGTTCCGAAATTAAAAATCAATACATCATACGTTAATATTTCTCCCACCGTCGCTACTTCTTTATCTACTAGTTTCAATGGAAAAATAAACGCTATATTAATTGTCGTAACGACTAAATTTGTTAATATCGTTTCCGTAATCGGTGGTTCCTGCGGATTTGGTTGTGAAGTAAATGTAACATCTGCATCATTTAATATGACTTCATTATCTGGAATTTCTGTAATCGTCACTTGGAATGTGATCTCAATACTTCCACCAGCGATTAATAATGGAGTAACTGTAAATCCTATTTCTGGATTTAAACCAAGTTGCTGCACTCCACCTATCGTTACACTATTGTCAACAAACGTCGTTCCTTCTGGTATGACATCTTGGAAGAACACATCTGTAACAGGGATAATTCCTACGTTTGAAATGAGCACAGTATACGTTAATACATCCCCAACGGCCCCAGTTGCAACATCAACTGTTTTTGTTGCAGTTACTTCACCAGGAGGAGGTAACGGTATTGTAACTACCGTTGTATTACTTGAATTCGTTGTTGTTACAGGTGGCTGTAAAGGATTTAATAAGAAAGTGGCTGTAGCAGATGCTGTATTTAATACTGCTCCACGTGTAGACGGTGCAACTACCGTAACTTGGAACGTTACTGTCAATGATGTTCCAGCTGCAATATTAGGAAGCGGGAAACCAACATTTGGGTCAAATCCAGGTTGTGGCGTTCCATTTATCGTTACACTATTTGCTACAAAAGTTGTTTCTAAAGCAATTGGATCAAGGAAAGAGACATTCGTTGCTGTTACTGTACCGTTATTTCGAATGACAACAGAATACGTGTAAGTTTCTCCAAGTGCTGCTTGTTGTACAGATGAAGATTTTTGTATATTTAACTGTGCTGTGTTTACTTGCGTCACTACAAAATTACTATTTGTAACAGTCGTTATTGGAGGGTTTGCTGGATTTATAAGAAAACTTGCAGTAACGTTCGATTGGTTTCTTATATTTCCACCGCTCGGAACACTCGTCACTGTAACTTGAAACGTAATCGTAGCCGTTTGCCCGACCGGAATATTTGGTACCGGGAAACCTAGCATAGGATCCGCGCCTTGCTGTACGACTCCATTTATCGTCACACTATTTGCTACAAAGGCAGTACCAGACGGAATTGGATCTTGAAAAACAATATTCGTTGCAGGAACAGTTCCTGTATTTTGAATAAGAATCGTATACGTTAACGTATCTCCTACACCGGCTTGTAGTGTATTTACACTCTTCATTACATTAAGTGATCCTACATTCACTCGCGTCACAACAATATTACTAATCGTTACAATTGTAATTGGTGGCTGGAGAGGACTTACTTGGAAATCAGCAGTGACATTCGCATTATTCGGAAGAACTCTATTTGGTGGTACACTCGTGATTGTCACTTGAAAAGTGACCGTCACCATTCCTCCTACTGGAATATTAGCAAGTGGAAATCCAGTAGGAGGGTTTAAACCTGGTTGAGGTGTCCCATTTATTGTTACACTATTCGCTACAAAAGTGGTTCCAACTGGAATCGGATCAAGGAATGATACATTTGTCGCTGTCACCGTTCCACTATTTTGTATACGAACTGTATACGTTAACGTATCTCCTACACCGGCTTCAGTAGCACTTACACTTTTCATTACATTTAACCCTGAAGAATTCACGATCGTCATAACAGTATTACTTGGTACTGTTACAGTAATCGGTGGCTCTGTTGGATTTACAAGGAAATCTCCAGTTACATTCGCATTATTTACAACATTATTTCCTTGGGGAATTTCATCAATTAATACTTCAAATGTAACAATAACACTGGCGCCAGTAGGCAAATTATTTAATGGGAATCCAAGTTCTGGATCTGCCCCTTCTTGTAAAACACCATTCACAACTACACTATTTTCAATAAATAATGTCCCTTGGGGAATTGAATCTTGGAAAAATACATTCGTAGCTGGTACACTACCTGCATTTATGACTTCTATTGTATATACTAAAATATCCCCTACTGTTGCAACATCCGTATTGACTGCTTTCACAACTTCAAAGTTTCCTGATTGTACTGTCGTATTCACAACATTACTCGGTACATTGATTGTTACTGGTGGTTCATTCGGATTCACTTGAAAGCTTGCTGTTACATTTGCTTGATTTAAAATATCTTCATTTTCTGGATTCTGTACAATTACTACGTCAAATGTGACTACAACCGTTTGAGCCGCAGGAATATTCGGAAGAGAGAATCCTGTATTCGGATTTAGTCCACTTTGCTGTACTCCATTAATTGTTACAGAATTTGCAACAAATGAAACAGCAGAAGAAATAGGGTCTTGGAAAAATACATTTGTTAACGGAACATTCCCTGTATTTTGGACGGCAATTGTGTACGTTAAAGTATCCCCTACCGCCGCTTGCGTTGTATTTACTTCTTTTATTACATTTAAACCGCCTGTATTAACTTGTGTCACAACTGTATTCGTTTGTCTATTAATTGTTATCGGTGGCTGATTCGGAATAACGACGAAATTAGCAGATACATTTCCGCGATTCGCAATCGTACCTCCCGATGGTGTAGATGTTACTCGTACTTGAAATGTAACAGTCCTACTTCCGCCAGGAGATATATTAGCTACTGTAAACCCAGTCGCTGGATTTACCCCAGGTTGTGAAACCCCATCCACAGTCACACTATTTGCGATAAATGTCGTTCCAATTGGGATCGGATCTTGAAAAATAACGTTCGTTGCAAGTACATTTCCTGTATTTTGAATTGTTACCGTGTACGTAAGAACGTCGTTAACCGTTGCAAAAGCTTTATCCACTGTTTTTCTCGTTGTTATATCAGCTATATTAATTGTCGTAACTACAGTATTACTTGTCGCTTGCCCTGAAACTGGTTGTTGACCAGACACTGGAGTAAAGTTAAATGTTACACTCGCACGGTTTGGAATTGGATTGACAAGAGGGTTCGATGTTACTCGAACTTGAAAGCGCACTACAGTCGTTTGCGATGCATTAATACTTCCAAGATTAATACTACTTGCTGGATTCGCTCCTGGACGCGCTACTCCATTTACCGTAACGCTATTTGCGACAAATGTTGTTCCAGCAGGGATACTATCAACAAAAATAACATTGTTCGCAGTGACGTTTCCATTATTTGTGACATTAACTGTGTACGTTAATACATCATTAAGTGTTGCCGTCTGTAAATCTACAGATTTTTGCATACTAATAGTTGCTTGGTTCACTGTCGTTTGTACTGTGTTTGAAGAAGACGTACTTGTAATAGGAGGACTACCAACGAAGGGACGGAATTGATATGACACCATTGCACGATTTAAAATAGGATTGGGGTTCGGGAATGATGTTATTCGAACTTGAAATGTAACAATTCTTTGCGTGTTATTTGGGATTGTACCTAAATTAATTCCATTAGCAGGGTTTGCATTCGGCTGTGTTACTCCCCCTACCGTAACACTACCTGCAACAAACGTCGTTCCGTTCGGAATACTATCACGTAATACAACGTTTTCTGCACTTCCTGTTCCTGTATTTGGGACCTTAATTGTATAAGTGAGAGTATCCCCTACCCCCGCGACTGTTCTATTAACTGATTTAACAGGATTAATAATTGGACCTGTTGCATCAATTTGAACACCAAAACCAGCTGCTGCGTATCCATCTCCATTTGTAACAAATCGAACCGTTGCTGATGTTTGACTGTTTACTAAAGATGAGGAGGCATCTACATTCGTAATATCCCACCCTTGTCTTCGGACGGCCAAAGCTACCCCTAACGGCTGATTCAAATCTCCAAACGTGCCGCTCGTATCTAAATTTCCACTATCATTACAAATTTGTGACTGAAAGAAATTATTCGCAGGATTTCTCGGTCCGAATAATGCAACTGTAGCATTTGCATTCGGTCCAAAGCGAAGTTGATCTCCAACAATGTTAGAATCGCCTTCTTGAGCAGTTACGAGCACTCTTCCTGTAACAGCTCCTGTTGCCGGCGTAGCAAATCCTGAAATAGTAGCATCAACTGGTGGTGATGAAGCATCAATAATTTCTTGGCCTGCATATACTGACAAATTTCGAAGTGGTAAACTTGCATTTTGATACACAACCTCAAGCGTCCATCCAGCTGAACGACTGATTGTCGGGTCAGCTGAAGTTCTTGCAGCTGGCACGGCACCTGTTGTATATGTGCCTGCTCCACCTGCACTAACAAGATTCGTTACATTGGCAGAGCGAGCATAATAAAACTGGTTTCCTACTGAACCTTGCTGCGCGGTAGCAGGATCTGGCGTAACAGAAAACGTCCCTGCTGGCGTTGTAAATGTAATGTTATCATTTAAAAATGGTAAAACATCTTCCGTATCAGTCCGGAAAGTACCAGCCCAAACTAATTCTGCATATAACACACTGCTCCCCGCTGGAAGATTTAAAATTGCACTTGAAGAATTCAATTGCCATTCATCTGTTGTCCCTGCTGGGAACCCTGGTACTTGCAATGCTGTATTTACTGTCGTAAACACAGCAAGTGTACCAAAAATATTACCTGGTGCAGGTGATGTAGGGCTAAGTCCCAGCGTATTCCCAGTAAACGTGACGGCACCAGGTACTGTTGTCGTAAACCTATTTATAAAAGGCACACAATCATCTCATTTCAATTATAGTAAAAAGTGCTCTATACTATAAAATGTAGACAAACTATACAATGTACGTTGTCCAACAAAATTCCGCACATATGAGAGGGGTTTATAAAACTATGCGCTACGTTATCATAACAGGAACTTCACAAGGTTTAGGTGAGGCAATCGCTACGCAATTATTAGAAAAAAATACAACTGTCATCTCTATTTCTAGAAGAGAAAATAAAGAGCTTACAAAACTTGCAGAGCAATATAACAGCAATTGCATTTTTCATTCCCTAGATCTTCAAGATGTACATAACTTAGAAACTAACTTTAAAGAGATCATTTCATCTATTAAAAAAGACAATGTATCCTCTATTCATTTAATTAATAATGCGGGTACAGTTGCACCTATGAAGCCAATTGAAAAAGCTAAAAGCGAACAATTCATTACGAACGTTCACATTAATTTACTTGCACCTATGATTCTTACATCTACATTTATGAAACATACGAAAGACTGGAAAGTAGATAAACGCGTTATTAACATTTCATCTGGTGCAGGAAAAAATCCTTACTTTGGCTGGGGCGCTTATTGTACAACAAAAGCTGGTGTAAATATGTTTACACAGTGCGTAGCAACTGAAGAAGTAGAAAAAGAATATCCAGTAAAAATCGTCGCTTTTGCACCTGGTGTTGTTGATACTAATATGCAATCACAAATTCGTGAAACAAATAAAGAAGATTTCATAAATTTGGACCGCTTCATTGCATTAAAAGAAGAAGGAAAACTATTATCACCTGAATATGTTGCGAAAGCTATTCGTAACTTACTAGAAACTGAGGACTTCCCTCAAGGCGAGATTATTAGAATTGATGAATAACAAAAAGGTGTGCTAAAATTGCACACCTTTTTGTTTTACTTCTCTAAAAATATAAGCACAGACTCCGCAATTTGCTCATAACCAATTTCTTGATAAATTTTATTCGATATCGGATTCGCTAAATCAGTATATAACGTAGTCGTCTTGTACCCTTCATCTAACATACGTTGACTAAGTGCCGCTACACAATTAGATGCGTATCCCTTTTTCCTTGCTTCTTTCGGCGTGTATACGAAATTAACTGTTATATTATTTTTCGTTGGTCTCGTTTTTGCAGCTACAGAAACAAGTTTCCTATCTACTTCCAAACCAAACAGTCGATTTGTAGTTATTAATGTATGCGCAGTTTGTTTTGCTTCTTCTTTCGTAGTAGGAAGCTTTACGTCTTCACAAAATTGATATATCCACTGTTCTATTAATGGTAATTCATCATTATTTACCGCCCGGAAAAGTCCGTTCGCATTACACTTCTTCTTTACTCTGTTCAGCTCATACACACCTTGCTCCATTGCAACATTCATTTTCTTATTTTCTAATACCGCAATCTCTTCCGCTAATTTCTGTACAATTTTCTTATTACCGATCAATCCAGGAATATCCGGATATACTTTCGTTAACTCTTTTGCAAGTTCCTCAATAGCTACTCCCGAAATTTCAGAAGTTGCAACAATGATTTGTTTCTTCTCTTCTGTTTGCAGAAATACAACCGCAATGTCTTCTCCTTGTTTCGCTATCCCCATAAATATCGGTTCTTGAACCATTTGTAATACACCTAATATGAGATTGTTTTCCTGCTCATTCTTTTCTAGAAATGGTGTAACATCTTCTTTAAAATGAAAAATCTCTTCATATACATGTAATTGAATCATCGACAATCTCTTCTCTCTATTTATATTTTAATTAAGTATTGGCGATTAATTCATTAAATCCCTCTTTTACGATTCAATAATATTCAAAGCTAATGTATTCAAGGCATTTTCAGCTTGTAAAATTCTCTGTTTTTCCTTTTCAAATACATCTTCTTCTTTTCGAAAGGACTCTTTTCGATTTTTAATCATACGCTTCATTTCTTTTTTACTCGGTCCACCGTATACATTTCTTTTTTGAATAAAAGCTTCTGGCGATATAATTTCTTTCCACTCTTTTTCTAATAAATTTATTTTAAAACGTTCTTGCAAATACATATTTACATCTTTGAAGTGTAATTCATGTAGTTCTTTTTTCTGCTCCAATGACATATTTGCAATAGCACTTGCTGCATGATGAGCATGCCGAAATGGAATTTCATAATTTTTCGTTAAAACATCAGCGAAATCCGTTATCGTTATTGCATGTTTATAGGAACGACTTTTTAACGTTTCTTCTTCTACTTTCATCGTTAGGATCACTGCATTCATCATACAAAAAACACGAATCGCCTTTTCAATCCCTTTATATAAATATGGCTGCAAGTCATCTTCCGTATCGACAATATCACCAAATGGTGTATTATGAATCATTTGAAATACTGTAAATGCTTCTCCTAAAGCACTACTCGTAATTGCACGAGCGTGTTCAATTGAAACCGGATTTCGTTTTTGCGGCATAATACTACTAATTTGTACATATGGCTTTGCAACAGTAATACCGTCATATTCTTTCGTTGCTAACAACAAAAAGTCATGAATCCATCTACTCGTATTCGTCATCATTACCATAAGTAGCGAGCTAACTTCTAATAAATAATCCGCTCCGGCAACAGCATCATATGAGTTCTCAATTACAGTTGTAA
This sequence comes from Bacillus sp. AR8-1, assembly GCF_008042345.1. NCBI lineage: Bacteria > Bacillati > Bacillota > Bacilli > Caryophanales > Bacillaceae > Bacillus > Bacillus sp. AR8-1. Next base: position 29,098 of record NZ_QNUB01000038.1, on the reverse strand, counting down.
ACCCAAGTAGATGAGCAACTCGTTCTCGTTTAATCGGGAAACTTGTTGTAGAGAGTGCAGCCGCCCCCATTGGAGACTGATTTAAAAGCTGGTACGTTTTTTTCATTCGTTCTAAATCTCTTTGCATCGTATCATAAATTGCTAAAGTATAATGACCAAATGTTGTTGGCTGTGCCGGTTGTGTATGTGTATAAGCTGGCATGATCGTTTCCTTATGATCATCAGCAAGTTGCAGTACACTTTCTTGCAATAGCAAATGATGTTCCATTAATCGTAATATATACCGCCTTAAACTCATGCGATACATCGTTACACCCATATCATTTCTACTTCTACCAATATGCATATTACTTACAAAATCGCATTTCGCTTCTTGAGAAATTAAATGTTCGATTAAAAAAAAGAGGTCTTCATGCTGCTCTGTATATACCAATTTATCTTTTGGTATTCGCTCTACTTTTCTAAGTGCGTTTAATATAACTTTAGCTTCTTCTATTTTTATTAAACTTTCTTCAGTTAGCATCGTAATATGTGCTTTATGCACTTGAAACATATCTTTCAATAAGTAATTTCGTTGAAAATCAAATACATGTTGTAATACACAATCCACATATGTTTTTCCAGGGAAATCAGCGCCTTCACTCTTTATAAACTCTTCCTTACTCTGTTTCATCACCTTTTCCCCTCTCACCTAAGTATTACTACCCATCATACCCATTGATAGAAAAAAAGTGCCTGTACATAAAAATAAACTCGGTGCTCTCTGCACCGAGTTTATTTAATAAAAGTCGCATCATACTTATCACTTTGCAACACTTGGAAATGTAAGTTTGCTAAATGTTTCCGTATTTCCGCACTATCGTCTTCATTTAAATTGTTCGCCAAAAACACAATTTCTGTACAGTTTCCACGTTTATCCATAGCGTAAACCGCTTTTGTAACCGTCCATGGTGTGTAACCATTCTTTTGTCCAGCATGTCTAAATGTTTTACGGTATTTCTTAGCACTCATGTCTGTTTCAACGATATTTGCCCACACTTTTTCTTCAGCTTCTGTCAAGCCACCTTTATGGTTTGCCTTTTGAAGTAATACCATATAATCATTTGCAGAAGCTGCTGGTAATCTATCTGACCAAATTTTGTCGTAACGTTCCTCTAAATAAAGCGGAATTTCCTTCTGTAATAATGGTCCCTTCTTCTTTAAGCGTTCATGAATAATCATCGAATATTCACGATATTGCTCTTGAGACATTTCTTTTAACTTTTTCTCTATTTTATATTTTGGAACATGTAATTCTTTATGCAAATATCCCGGGATATACAAAGATGAAACGATTGGAAATAGTGGTTGATGTGCAGGAAGTGATAAACTTTGTAAATTTCGATTGATGTTGTCTAATCCTAACAATTCCATTAAGTATTCAGCATTTGCATTCGAACTAAACTTAACCATTCCTTTTGCCACTTCTTCTAAAGAAACCGCTCCTTCAGTTATCTTGCCCGTCTTCTCCAAATACTTTTGCCATCTATCTTGTGCACCACCATCTGTATTCGGCACATAATAGCGATTCACATCGTTAATCGACACAAAACTAGACGAATCAATTTTCCCTTCAGTAACTTGTTTCGTATATTCAAGCGCCACAATTAATTTCATCGTACTAGCAACTGGCAATACAACATTTGGGTTTACAGAATAAACAACTTTATCATTTCTCTTTACTAGAAGCGCACTATTTTTTTCATCTTTATGTTCTTCAATAAAAGATGCAATATACTGTGCATCATCATTATTTGAACTCCACACTTTTTTCACTAAAAAGTTACCCGATATTAGCAAAACAAAAATACCCACAATTACTGCGCATACTATAGTTTTTTTCAAGTAAAATTCCTCTCCTATTGTGTAACTCTTCTCTATTTATGATTAAAAAACAAAATAATGGAGATGGTCATTTAAATAACCATCTCCATTATTTTAACTTGTATGCTCCTATTATGTCTACGTCATAAATTTCACAAAATCCTCAAGAAACTTTTTATAATGTAACGACCAACCAATTCGCACCCAATTTTTTAATGCTTTTGCATCAGGTTGAGGCCGAAAATCAGCAATACTCTCTCCTTTTGCAATTCCAGCTGTATCTACATCGACACGACGATATACATAGTCTAAAAGGGATGGATTTGCCGCAACCATCATTGTAACGACGTCATGTACTGGGCTTCCTTTTATTTTCGGATTTAACTTTCTATAAGCTTTATAATAATACGTAAATATCGGCTCGATTAACTTATTAAAACTCGTTTTAGAGTGTTTCGTAATATATTTTACCATTTCCGGCGTAATAATTGCTTCAGATGTAACGTTAAGTGGTACTAATGTCACATTTTTAGCATTTTGCATAACTAATTGCGACGCAATGGGATCACCATGAAAATTCGCCTCTGCGACTGGTGTTACATTGCCAGGCATTAAGAAAGCACCGCCCATTATATAATATTCTTTCACATACTTCATCATCGGCTTTTCTAAAATAAATGCCGTCGCTAGTGTTGTTGATCTACCAGCATCGACTATTATTAATTCCCCTTTATATTTTTCAAGAAGATCAAAAAATGCACAAAAAGGCTTTATATTTGGCGAAAAAGTTTTTGGAGGTTTAATTGGCCCTAAACCGTCTGCCCCATGAATTTCTGGATAATACGTTGTAACATCTCCGGATAAAGGAATTTTCGCACCATTAATAACAGGTATATCTTCCCGTCCTGCCATTTGCAATAAATATGCGGCATTACTTGTCGCCTTTTCTTGTGTTACATTTCCATATCCCGTTACTACTCCAACAATATCAATATCAGGATGCAACAATCCATACATAATTGCTAAAGAGTCATCAATGCCTGGGTCTCCTAAAAATAACACTTTTTTCATCGACCTCAACTCCATCCCCTCAGTTGTTATTAATTTATGAATAAACGTGGATATACAGAATAAAAAAGAACAAATTCATACGAAAAAACGCAGTCTTATAAGGACTACGTTCTTCAGCTAACCTATACTGTTTTTTTTACAGCACTCATACTTCCAATAACATAAGCGATAAACGCAAAACAAATTGGGAAGACAACTGTATGTATACCGAACGGATTTGGATAGAAAAGATGAATACACATATATGAACCTACTCCAACGAAAATGGAAGCAAGCGCTCCTGTAGCATTTCCTTTTCTCCAATATAACCCTAATACGATTGGCCAAATGAATGCTGCTTCTAATCCACCGAAAGAAAATAAATTTAGCCATATTAAAAAATCTGGTGGTTTAATCGCCGCTGCATAAACGAGTAGCCCTACAATACCAGTAATCCACAAACTTCCTTTTTTTATCGTACTGTCTGCTGCATCTTTATTTATGTAATTTACGTATATATCTTTAATAATTGACGAGCTTACAAGTAATAATAAAGAGTTTACTGTAGACATAATCGCCGCCATTGGTGCAGCTAAGAAAACTCCAGCTAACCAAGGTGGCAACACTTCCATCGCGAGTAGCGGCATTACTTTATCTGGTACCGTTATACCTGGAAGTACTACTCTTGCAAATACACCTGTTAAATGCATACCAATCATAATTGTACCAACGACAACTGTTCCAATTATTAAAGCTTGGTGCATAGCTTTTGAATTTTTATAAGACATGGCACGCACGCTAATTTGCGGTAAACCTACAACGCCAATTCCAATTAAAATCCAAAATGATGTAACATATGATTTCGTTAAACTGCCATCTGCTCCGAATGGTGTAATTAAATTTGGATTAATTTGAACAAGTTCCTGCATAATCTTTTCAATTCCACCACCAGCAATGACAGTAGCAATTAAAATGATTGTCGTTCCAACTAACATAATGATTCCTAATAATGTATCTGATAGCGCGACTGCACGAAATCCACCAATTAATACGTACACAAGTACAGAAAAAGTAAATAAAAATAGTGCTGTTGTATACGATAGACCCGTTAGTGACTCGATTAATCGTCCACCGCCGACCCACTGGGCTACTGTCGCTGAAAATAAAAAGATAATAATACATAACGCAGAGAGTATAACAACTGCTTTATTATTGTATCTCCCTTTTAAATAATCGATAAGAGTAATTGCTTCCATCTTCCTAGCAATAATTGCAAACTTTTTACCGATAACCGTTAAAACGATATATCCTGTTACAACTTGAATCGCAGATAATAGTACCCATCCAAGCCCCATATTGTAAGCAATACCGGGACCACCAATAAAGCTACTTGCACTACCGTACGTAGCAATCATTGTCATCGCTAATAATAAACCGCCTAACTCACGCCCACCAAGAAAATATTCTTGTAAAAATTTATTATGTGCTGTTGCTTGCACGCGTCTTGAAGCATATACACCAATTAAAAATACAACGATAAACGAAATTATCATTGGAATGATTACATACCAATTCATCTATTATTCCTCACTTTTTTCTTCCTCATCGAGTGAAATATCTTGAAATACAAAACGAACAACTAAACTAAGTAAAATAACCATAACGATAAATCCAACGATACAGCTATAAAAAAACCATGCGGGAAAACCTAATACATATGTATATTCACTTGGATCTTTACTACCAAGCCCATAAGCAAATCCGTACCATATTATAAAATTAATAATAGCAAGTCCAAGACCAATTAACGCTTCTCTATGGGCTATTCGAAAGCGTGGATCATCATGATAATCTTTCATTTTTCCCCCTCCTCTCACGATGTATTATTGTACCATTGTTCTTCTAGTTTTTCCTACTAGAAAGCAAAAACAAGCAGGATTTTTTATAATCATATAGAAGCTTCTCTTACATTACATATTTTTTACAATTGTAACACAAATGAAATTTGAATTTTCAGTATTTATTAATTATGATTTTAATTAGAGGCTTTCCATCTAGTTTCCACATCCTTGATTTCGGAATAAGCGCCGTCTCGTACTGCGTTTACATTATATTTTCAAGGGGGTTATACAATGAGTCAACTAGCTGTAAATCTTCATGAAAAGGTAGAAAAGTTTCTTCAAGGTACAAAAAAGTTATATGTGAATGGATCTTTCATTGAAAGCGCTTCCGGTAAAACGTTTAAAACACCTAACCCAGCAACTGGTGAAACACTTGCCGTCGTTTCTGAAGCTGGTCGCGAAGATATTCATAAAGCTGTAGTCGCAGCTCGTATGGCTTTTGACGAAGGTCCTTGGTCTCGTATGAGCACTGCTGAGCGAAGCCGTCTCATGTACAAGTTAGCTGATCTAATGGAAGAACATAAAGAAGAGCTTGCACAGCTCGAAACATTAGATAACGGAAAACCAATCCGTGAAACAATGGCAGCAGACATACCACTTGCAATTGAGCATATGCGCTATTACGCTGGATGGGCTACGAAAATCGTTGGTCAAACAATTCCTGTTTCCGGTGATTACTTTAACTATACACGCCATGAAGCTGTTGGTGTCGTTGGTCAAATTATCCCTTGGAACTTCCCGCTTCTTATGGCAATGTGGAAAATGGGAGCAGCGCTTGCTACAGGATGTACAATCGTTTTAAAACCTGCAGAACAAACTCCACTATCTGCTCTATACTTAGCTGAATTAATTGAAGAAGCTGGATTCCCGAAAGGTGTTATTAATATCGTACCTGGATTCGGTGAATCAGCTGGACAAGCTCTCGTTAATCATCCACTCGTTGATAAAATTGCATTTACCGGTTCTACTCCTGTCGGTAAACAAATTATGCGACAAGCATCCGAATCATTAAAACGCGTTACACTTGAATTAGGCGGCAAATCACCAAATATCATCTTGCCAGATGCTGATTTATCTCGCGCGATTCCTGGTGCACTTTCTGGTGTTATGTTTAACCAAGGACAAGTATGCTCTGCTGGGTCACGCTTATTTGTTCCGAAGAAAATGTATGATAATGTCATGGCTGATCTCGTCCTCTATTCTAAAAAACTAAATCAAGGTGTCGGTCTTAACCCTGAAACAACAATTGGTCCTCTCGTTTCTGAAGAACAACAAAAACGTGTAATGGGCTACATTGAAAAAGGGATTGAAGAAGGAGCTGAAGTACTATGCGGAGGAAGTAATCCATTCGATCAAGGCTACTTCGTTTCTCCTACAGTATTCGCTGACGTAAATGATGAAATGACGATCGCAAAAGAAGAAATTTTCGGTCCAGTTATTTCTGCAATACCGTTTAACGATATTGATGAAGTAATTGAACGTGCAAATAAATCACAATTCGGCTTAGCGGCTGGTGTGTGGACAGAAAATGTTAAAACAGCACACTATGTTGCAAGTAAAGTACGTGCAGGTACAGTATGGGTAAACTGTTATAACGTCTTTGATGCAGCATCTCCATTTGGAGGATTTAAACAATCTGGTCTTGGCCGTGAAATGGGATCTTACGCATTAAATAACTATACAGAAGTAAAGAGCGTTTGGCTTAACTTAAATTAATGAGAAAGAACCTGACCTACCTGGTCAGGTTCTTTTCATTATGTATTCCTTTAAACTTGCAGTCCTCCGCTCACATTTAATACTTCACCTGTAATATAAGATGCGTATTCTGATGCTAAAAAAGCTGCTGCGTTCGCAATATCTTCTGGCGTTCCAATTCTACCAACTGGAATAGCACCAACCATCTTTTCTTTCACTTTATCTGGTATCGTTTTTGTCATATCTGTATCCATAAAACCCGGACAAATCGCATTACAAGTAATACCGAAGCTTCCAACTTCTTTCGCTGCTGTTTTCGTTAAACCGACAACTCCTGCCTTTGTAGCCGCATAATTTGCTTGACCTATGTTTCCTTCTCTACTAATTGAAGATATATTAATAATGCGTCCATACCCTTGTTGTCTCATGTAAAGAAGCGCTGGTTGCATACAATAAAAAACACCAGTTAAGTTCACTTGTAATACTTGTTCCCAAGCAGACTTCTCCATTTTATGTAACATTGCATCTCTTGTAATCCCGGCGTTATTCACCAAAATATGTAATGTACCGAATTTTTGAACCGCATATTCAATTAACGACTTCGCTTCATTTTGATTACTCACATCACATCGATATGAGCACACTTCATATCCTTCATCTGATAACTCACGTGTCGTTTTTTGTAGATTCTCTTCATTTACATCGCTAATTAATACTTTCGCCCCTAGTTTTGCATAAACCCTTGCAATCTCTTTTCCAATTCCCTGTGCAGCTCCTGTTACAACAGCTGTTTTCCCATTTAAAAACTCCATTCCTATCCCCCATTTCTATTACTTATACTGTATATTTCGGCTTTTTGCTTTTCAATTCCTCTTTGTATAAAAAAGTCTATTTGTGTCAAACTAACTTTGCAACGTCGCATAAAGTGCAAGGAGATTATGTCGAATGAACAAAAAGAATTTCAAACAAAGCAAAGCAACTGATGGCATTGATGTTGAGTTCTCTCGCGAACTCGCTGACCACAATGACTTAGAAGCAAACGCACGTGCAAATGCCGCTGATGCACGTCAAAAACGCCAATCAACCGAAAAATAAGGTACATCACAACCTTATTCTTTTCAAAAGGGACCTACTACCCAACAAAATAAACCGAGAGACATCTCTCGGTTTATTTTCTATATTTTTTTGCATAATGAGCCAAAGTAAGCAACGGATATATATGAGCATAACTATGATAACGAATATAAAACCCACCTGGCAAGCCTGTTCCAGTAGGATATTTTTCATTTACATAAGGGTTGGAGAGCAAATATGAAATACCTTTGCGAATGACTGGCGTTTCTTTATCATAGTAAGAAATGAGGGCATCTAACGCCCATGCTGTTTGGGATGGTGTACTAAATGGCAAAGTAACAAATCTTTTTTCCACACTACTTTGGCAAGATTCTCCCCAGCCACCATCTTCATGCTGTATATGTTCAAGCCATAAAGCTGCTCGTTTCAATGATGGATCGCTAGATGGTATTCCGAGTGACCGTAAACCCGTCAACACTGCCCACGTACCATATATATAACAAATTCCCCATTTCCCATACCACGATCCATTTTCCTCTTGTACATTCATTAACCAATTTATCGCACTTTGTTTTTGTTTCTCGGGCAATTGATTTTGCGTATACGTCCCGAAAAATTCTAACACTCTTCCTGTAATATCTGGTGTAGAAGGATCTGTAATCATATCACTTGCATTTTCGATTGGTAAATTTGCTAATATACGGCTCGTTACCCCTTTTTCAAAAGCCCCCCAACCACCATCATTATTTTGCAATCCTTTAACCCAATTAACCGCTCGCTTCCAAGCATTGTCTACATTTTCGTTCCCTCTACTTCGCGCCAATGCTCTTAACGTAGCAGTTGTATCATCAATATCTGGAATCGTCGTATTCACATCCGAAAAGCCCCAACCACCTGGGAAGAGATCCGGTGCATGTACACTCCAATCTACTTTCTTTGTTTGCTGTTTTCTTAGTAAATACGCTGATGCATTTTGAATCACTTTACTTGCTTTCGGAACTTGAGCTTCTTGCAAAGCATAACTGAGTAAAGCTGTATCCCATATAGTTGACGGAGAGTTTTGCAAATGGCTCCCTCTCTCCATCTTCCATATATAAGATGTGATTCCCGTTATAGCCTTCTGAATAATTGGTGATTGAATAGAATGTCCTAATGCAAGTAAAGCATAAATCATATAAAACGAGGCAGTTGCGTAACTATATAATGTTCCATTTTCATCAATACGCTCTTTCATAAAACGTTCTACTTCCTCATATCCTTTATGATGCAAAGAAAGTGGATACGTTATAATTTTCTTCACGTCACTTAATAATGTTTGAAAAACCGGAGATCGGTCCTCCCGAAACCATCCTCCGCCCCCGCCTGCAATATGATTTAAATTTGGCAATAACTTTTTCTCTACTCGAAATCTTTTATTTAAACACAACATCATCGGAATTAAATGAATACGTGCTGAGCTACTCAGTTCAAAAATACTGAGAGGGGAATCATTCTGCAGAAACATAATTGGTGTTGGCAAATGAAAGAGAGAAGGGTATTCATATTCTCCATGAATTGCTAATAAAAACTTCGTCATAAAATGAGCACGCGCTACCCCCCCGCGCTCATTTATAAACATTTCCGCTCGCTTCATATTCGCATCTTCTTTTGTATATTTTTCCGATGCAAGTAAGGCAGCATAAGATTGAATTGTAGCAGATAAATTACCACCCATTTCATCTTCATACAATTTCCATGTTCCTTCATTTGTTTGAAGTGATGCTAATCTTTTTACAAACGGTTCTATCTCTTTATCTCTACCTAATAATTTTAATAAAAAAATCATATGACAATCTGTTAGTGGCGCTCCTTCAAAACAAAACTGCCACGTACCATCTTGCCGTTGCATTGTTTGAAGTGCAGTTGTTCTTCTCGCTATTTCTTCATGCACTTTTTCATATAATAACAAGTTACTCACCCACCCTTTCGAAATCCGTATAACGATATTCAAAAAGGTAGCTGAATATGTATAAAAACAAAGAAAAGCAGAACATATAAAATGTTCCGCTCATAAACAATATCCTACTCCGACAATAATCCCTAATAAAGCACCAACTACTACTTCATACGGTGTATGCCCAACAAGTTCATTTAACTTCTTATATTCTGTTTCTCTACCGTGAAAAAACTCATTCAATATTTTTGCTTGTTTACTTACTGCAAGCCTTACTCCTGAAGCATCATACATAACAATAATGGCAAAAATAGTAGCAACCGCAAACATCGAGCTTTCCACACCTTCTACTACCCCAACTCCTGTAGCAAGTGCTGTAACAGTTGAAGCATGAGAACTCGGCATCCCACCTGAAGCGAAAAACTTTGCAAAATCAAATTCACCCGTTTTGACTAATTTAAAGACTACTTTCGTTAATTGTGCTAAAAACCATGAAATTACAGCGGCCATAAGCGGATCATTATGTAAAATTGTTTCCACGTTCTCAGCTCCCTACTAGCTATGATGGAAATCCTATATAGTATCAGTATAAAGAAAAATGCGTAGAAAATACTACGCATTATGATACTTTTGCTGATTTATTTTTTATAAATTTCGGTTGTTTCTGCACTAAAAACTTTGTCTTCGCTACCGAGAATACAAATAAAGCAACCCATATACAGAAAAATGCAATCATATGTGTAGATGTGAAATGTTCACCAAATACAAATACACCTAAAATTAAGCTAATTGTTGGCGCAATATATTGTAAAAACCCCACCATATAAAGCGGAATAAGTTGTGCTCCTTTTGCAAAATAAAATAGTGGTAATGCCGTTACAATACCTGCTCCTATTAAAAGTAACGTTGATAACATTGAAATAGATCCAAATGAGCCGAAACCATGTGCTCCTGTCATAACAAGATAAATGATTGCAAACGGCGTCACTAACATCGTTTCCATCGTAAGTCCAATTGTGGCATCATAGTTTAACAGTTTTTTCGTTAATCCGTATAATCCAAATGAAAAGGCAAGTGAAAGAGAAACCCACGGAATAGATCCGAAACGTACTGTTAAAATGACAACCCCTACTCCTGCTAAACCAACTGCAACATATTGCCAAAAGTTTAACTTTTCCTTTAAAACGACTGTACCAAGTAAAATACTAATAAGCGGATTAATATAATAGCCAAGACTCGCTTCAATAACATGATTATGATTAACGGCCCATATGTAAACAAACCAGTTTCCGCTAATCAAGACTGAAGCTATTGTTAATGACATTAATAATTTAGGTCGTTTAAAAAGATTCACAAATTCCCCAATAAACTGGCGAAACCTCTTCGTAACACCTAATACAAGTAACATAAAAACAAATGCCCAAACGATGCGGTGTGCTAATATTTCATCTGCTGGAACTTCCTCAACCCATTTCCAATAAATCGGTAGAATTCCCCACATCGTATAAGCACCAGCCGCATATAGTATCCCTTTTTTTTGCTCTGCTGATTGACTCCCCATCTTCCTTTTTCTCCTCTTCTCATTTTTTCTCCATTATACGGTCTCACATGCTCACTTTACCAATAATCAATCTGCATTTCTTTCGACATTTCTCATACAACGAACAATAAACATACCGTTATTACAACAAGTAACGGTATGCCGAAAACAAATTTCTTTTTATGAGTTTTATGATGAAACATATACATACCGATCCAAGCTCCAACTGCTCCCCCAGCTGCCGCTGATAAAAACAGCGTACTTTCTGGCGTTCTCCACTGTTTCTTCTTTGCTTTTCGTTTATCAAGCCCCATAAGGCTAAAAGCTATAACGTTAATAATAAGAAAATAAATCCATTTCATCGCTTTCTCTCCTTATGAAAAATTCGCTTAATGGTAACACGAAAAAACGCCGGAAACAACTGAAGAACTCTTTTTATCAAACTAGTTTCATTCCTTTTTCTTAATTAGTTACCTTCATATTTACAAAACCAACTAAAATCGCAATTAAAGCATTTAAATAGAAAAATGTTATGAGCAGAATCTTATATTTCATTACATTCACCCACTACCATATCATCAAAAAAACTGCTCTCAATCACTTTCTCCTCAAAATGAAGAACTACAATTAGCCCTACATATAAAGAAACCAAATTTAGAAACCATTCCCCATTCTCATCTTTCTTAGCTAAGCATTTAAATATCTCTTGAAATTGCATACGCTCGTCTGCAGCAACAATCGGACGCACACCAAAATATTTCAATACGAGATTCAGCTTCAACTGCACGGATAATGATAAAATATATTTTAATAGCTTCGTATACTCTGTACTATCTTTTTGACTATACAACTTCACAAGCTTTGGATGTAAATTCGAAATCGATAATTCCTCGTCAGTCACTCTAGTTACTTCTATCGTTTCAATCATCTTTTTCATATCCATCACATTCACCCCTTCTGAAAAAATTCTAAAGCCAAAGAGTACTTAATTCAAAATGTGCAATAATTGTGCGTTTCTCGTCTCTCGTTCTTCCTCACTGACTAAATCATACTTTTTTAGAAGGTGAAAAATATCATTTAATAATTTCTGCGAATGATTACCTTGTAAAAAACTCTTTAACTCTTTAAAGATCCCTTCAGGTAAAGAATTCTTTTGACTTTCGAGCTTATTCATCACATCTTCAATAGAATGATCAATGTTACACGCCATACTAAACTTCCCCCTCTATCCTCTATAAATAATATCCTCAGCTAACGATGTAAACACTTCTCCAACAAGAGAATCTTCATCATATACAGATGAACCGCTATTTTCTTCACGTTTTGCAAAAGGTACTTGTGCGATTACTTCTGTTTGCAATTGTTCTGCTAACATTTCGCCACCGCCTTTTCCGAAGAGATAATTTTTCGATCCATCTTGCTCTTCATAATAAGCCATATTTTCCACAATACCTAAAATCTCATGCTTCGTATGTTTTGCCATTACACCGACTCTTGAAGCAACGAATGAAGCTACATTGTGCGGAGTTGTAACAATTATTTCTTTCGCTTGCGGAATCATCGCTGCAACATCAATCGCAACATCTCCTGTACCTGGTGGTAAATCAAGTAATAAATAATCTAATTCTCCCCAGTGCGTATTCGCAAGGAAATTTTGAATCCATTTATTTAGCATCGGACCGCGCCACATAACTGGGTTATTTCCTTCTGTAAAAAATCCCATCGACATGATTTTAACACCGTGACTAATGACTGGAATTGCCGTTTGATCAATCATCGTTGGTTTCTTATTCGTTTCCATCATAGCTGGAATACTAAAACCATATATATCCGCATCTAATATCCCCACTTTTTTCCCCATACGAGCTAGTGCAGTTGCAAGATTAATTGTCACCGTTGATTTTCCAACTCCGCCTTTTCCGCTCGTTACAGTAATAAAACGTACTCCTGAATCCGTGCGAAGCATGCTCGGCATACCAGTTTCTGTTCTAGTATTTTTCTTTAACTTCTCTGTTAAAGCTGCACGTTCTTCTTGTGTCATAGAACCAAATGTTATCTCCACTTTAGAAGCACCAATTGCGTGAAGTGATTCTTCAATATCTTGTTGAATTTTTGCTTTTAACGGACAACCTTGGATTGTTAGTACTACTTCAAGTTTAACCTCTGTTCCGTTCATTTGTATATTTCTAACCATATTTAATTCTACAACACTTTTGTGTAACTCTGGATCCTCTACATGTTTTAATGCATTCATTATTTGTTCTTGAGTAAGCATGGAACTCATCCCTTCTCTTATTCTAATTTATATACAACATCTTCTTGACGCTTCATCTGGTGAAAAAGCTTATTACCCGCCGCTAACGGGCGGGATTAATGCGACTATATCTCCAGCCTTTATCATCTCTTCATTCATTACAAACTCCTCATTAACAGCCACCATTACTTTATCCAGCGATTGTAAACAATAGCTGACTTTGAGCCATTCTTTTAATTGCTGCACTGTCATTTCTTGCTTTTCTGAAATTACTAATCGATCCGATCCAACTTCCTCACTCAAATTTGCAAATAATAAAATTGTAATCATTTTCTCATTCTTCCTTCTTTGGTTTTCCTTCTGGATATGGTGTGTTTTCAAGTTGATCTCCAATCCACATCGTTCCATCTTCCCAAAATTCTTTTTTCCAAATTGGAACAATTCGTTTTATACGTTCAATCGCGTACTCATTCGCTTCATAAGCTACTTTACGATGCGGTGATGAAACTGCTATGACTACCGCAATATCCATTATTTCTAGCCGCCCTACACGGTGCGTAATTGCTACTTTTGCATCCGGCCATCTTTCACTAATCTCTTCACCAATTCTCATAAGTTGTTTTACTGCCATCGGTTTATATGCTTCATACTCTAAATGTAGCGTTCGTTTTCCTTTTGTTAATTCTCTCACCGTACCAATAAATGTTGTAATCGCACCTGCTTCCCTTCTTGCGACTTTATTCGTTACTTCTTCAACTAAAATCGGATTATCTACAACTTCAAATAGCGCTTGTCCCATTAGAACCACCTCTCACTTTATGAAATGTCCAAGGCCATTCACTACCTTCGTTATCTTCTAATAAAAGAACATCAACAAACATATCTTTTTTATATCCTCTTGTCCCGCCCGGCAATACGATAAACGCATTTGATTCTGCCAATGAAGAAACTGAGCTAGATTTATCAAACCCTGATGGATAAGCGATTAATTTCCCCTCATCATATTGCAATTTTGCTCGTACAAATCTTGTAAATGGATTCGGTTTTAGAAAATCTTCTCCTAATAACGCTTTTTCTCTTTTTAAATGTACTTTTTCACTAAACATATACGTCCGAATACACGGTCTTACGAATAATTCAAACCCTACATAACAAGCTGATGGATTTCCTGATAAACCAAATAATAACTTGCCATTTAATTGTGCTACAGTTGTAACACTTCCTGGTCGCATTGCAACTTTATTAAAAAGAACAGATGCACCTAACTTTTCGTAAATAGCTGGTAAATAATCATAATCTCCTACTGATACACCGCCCGTTGTAATTAACATATCTACTTGGCCAAGCGCTTCTTTCACAGCTGTAAAACACGTATTAAAATCATCACTAAACTTCCCAAAATATTTTACTCTGCCGCCCGCTCTTCGAATTTGAGACAATATCATATACGTATTACTGTTTCGGATTTTCCCTGGCTGTAATGAATCATCGACATCGAGCAATTCACTCCCAGTCGCTAACAGTCCAATTACAGGCTTTCTCGCAACTGGTACTTCACTATAACCGAATGTAGCAAGAAGAGCTGAAATACCTGGATTAATGTACGATCCTTTCTTTGCAAGAACCGTTCCTTTACGAGCATCTTCACCTTGAAAAGAAATATTGTCGCCCGTTTTGAATGATCGCTTCACTTCCATATAATTGTTGCCATTCTTCTCATATTGACGAGTCAGCTCTAACATAACAACCGCATCACAGCCATTCGGAATTTGTGCTCCCGTCATAATTCGAACTGCTTGAAACGGACCTACTTTCTCATGGAATAGCGATCCTGCACCAATTTCACCCACTACTTCAAATACAATTGGCGTTTCATAACTTGCTAAATTAGTATCTTCTGCTCGAATAGCAAATCCGTCATACGGCGAACGATTAAATGACGGTACATCATGGTCAGCTACTAAATCCTCTGCTAATATACGTCCATAAGCTAATTCAATTGGTAATAGCTCCTTTAAGCCTTTATCAGCAAATCCCATCACTTTACGAACAGCTTCTTCAACCGTAATTGGCACTCTTCTTTCCATTGTTGACACCCTCTCTATTAACCGAATACACGATAATATAGTTGTTTCGCTTTCGAAACATCATTTGTACCATGAATAAAAACACGACCATCTCGAAAAACAACCACGCGGTAATCATCGAATTGGCAAGATAGTAAATACGGATTCCGATCTACTTCCCCCAGTTTTTGTAATACTTTTTCTATATCATCAAAATTGTATTTCCTATTGTCTACTGTTCTAATTTGAACTGTATTTCTTCCGCATAAAACAGCTGCTTTCGTTTGATTTTCGTATGATAAATAAGGATAAGTTCGATTCAAACCGCATGAGAGACAAGTGTCTGTTTTTATTTTCCCTAATTTTATAAAATGATTTTGATTACTCCATATATCAAACATGAAAAATGTTTTTCTAATTGCTGAGAAATCTCCCACTAAAATTTTGAGTGCTTCTGCCACTTGATATGCTGCGACGATTTGAACAGTCGGACTAATAATTCCAGCGGTATCACATGTCACACCTGTAACAGGAATATTTTTCAGCATACAATGTAAACACGGTGTCTCTTGCGGAATAATTGTATAACTCATACCATACGATCCAACGCAAGAACCATATACCCAAGGAATATTATGTTTTTGTGATAAATCATTTATTACAAATCGAATATCAAAATTATCTGTTGCATCAATGATTACATCTACACTTTTTAATAGACCTTTCATATTTTCTGAAGTTGCATCCATTACGAAAGCATGTATTTGTACTTCCGAATTAATTTGTTCTAACCGATTTTTTGCAGCAATTGCTTTCGGCATTTTCTCTCTCGCATCTTGTTCAGAGTACAATTGTTGCCTTTGTAAATTACTCCATTCAACGTAGTCACGATCAATAATCGTCAACTTGCCAACACCTGCACGTACGAAACTTTCGGCACTTGCACTTCCTAATGCGCCTGCCCCTACAATTAACACATGTTTATTTCGAATTTTTTCTTGTCCTTTACTCCCAATTGGTTTGAACAACTGTTGTCGTGAATACCGATCAGCCATTACATACCCTTCCTCTCAAGAACTCTATTTCATATTAGAATGTTGTTTCTGATAACAAGCAAAGTAAGCAAAACCAACAAACCCAGCTCCTCCAATTACATTCCCGATAAAAACAGGAACAAAATTTTTAGCCAAATCCATCCACGTTAGATGACCAGCAAAAATAACAGCGGAAATGACAAACATATTTGCTACTACTTGCTGAAATCCAATCACTACAAATGCCATAATTGGAATCCAAATTCCGATGATTTTTCCGACAAAATCACTCGTCCCGTAAGCGAGCCAAAGAGCAAGACAAACGAGCCAATTACAACCAATTGCTAAAATTAAAGTTCTCCCAAATGATTCATGTAACTTCCCTTCCGCTATCGCTACCGTTTTATTTAAATACTCTCCCTCTGTTAATCCGCCAAGATGCCCAAAGCAATACGCAACAAAAATTGCCCCAATAAAATTCATGAGAGTAATCCAAACCCAGTTATTCAGTACACTTATCAATGTAATTTTCTTTGCATAAAGCGCCATAGACAGTGACATCATATTTCCCGTAATTAATTCTCCTCCTGCTAATACTACGAGCATGAGTCCAACAGGAAATACTGCTCCTCCTAAAACATTCACTAGACTTCCCCAGCGCTCAGGTAAATTCCCTAAAACTCGAATGTTAAGTAAAAAACCTATCGCAATAAACGCTCCTCCTAAAAAACCGAGAATAAGCATCGCTGGCAATGTCTGTCTTACTTTTTGAACACCGGCCTCAATGACAAGCTCAGCAATTTGTTCCGGCTTATGAAATGCCATTACCCATTCCTCCATTTTCTCCAAATAAAAAAGCAGCTTCAAAAAACCTCCTCAAATAAAGGTTTTTGAATGCTGCTTAATTTCTCTGCACATCTTTTACAGAGATATCAATCATCACTTTTACTATAAAATAGAAAATCCACAACTCTTGTAAATTTTCCATTTTTCACTATGAAGCTAGCTTTATATATTAACCACCGATATGTGACATTTCAATTTTAGGTATTGCTTTCTTATTTGTATGATTTAAGCGTTCATCTGAATAACGATCTTCCCTATTATTCCATATATCGCGTACTACATCTGTAATGTCCTCATCTGTATGTTCAGAACGAAGCAATTCTCTTAAATCATTTCCTTTAGAAGCAAATAAGCAAGTATATAATTTTCCTTCTGCAGAAATACGAGCTCTCGTACATGATGAGCAAAAAGAATCTGTTACTGATGAAATAATACCTATTTCCTCATCGCTTCCTATATAACGATACCTAGTAGCCACTTCACCAGAATAATTTGCTTCTATCCGTTCTAACGGCATAACTTGATGAATCGTATCTACTATTTCTTGTTTGGAAATAACTTCACCTAACTCCCAGCCATTATAATTCCCAACATCCATATACTCAATAAACCGAAGAATATGCTTATTTTCTTTAAAGTATTGCGCCATCTGCAAAATATCTTGTTCATTTTTCCCTTTTTGAACGACCATATTTATTTTAATTTTCATACCAACTTCAGCAGCAGCCTGTATTCCTTCCAGAACCCTTTGCACTTTGCTCCTATTACCATTTAAATAGAAAAACCGATCTTCTTCCAAGGAATCTAAGCTAACTGTTACACGTGATAGTCCCGCCTTATATAAATCAGGAGCAAACTTTTTAAGTAACGATCCATTGGTTGTTAAACCGATATCTTCTACACCATCAATTTTATTAAGGCGCTCAATAAGCTTTGGAAGACCTCTTCGAAGTAACGGTTCTCCGCCCGTAATTCGTAACTTTCTTACACCTAAAGAAACAAAAATACGTGTTATCCTTTCAATCTCATCAAAAGATAAAATTTTATCATTAGACAAAAACGAGTAATCAGGACCAAATATTTCTTCTGGCATACAATATCGGCAGCGAAAATTACAGCGATCAGTAACTGAAATACGTAAATCCTTTAACGGACGTTGCAACTTGTCTAATGTAACTGATTTCATCTTCATTGCCTCACTTTTATTTTATATTTAAAACACGTTCTGGATGGGTATATACATTTAAGGAGTGATTACGAATAAATCCTATTGTCGTAATACCTAAATCTTCCGCTAGTTGCAAAGCTAACTCAGTTGGAGCTGATTTTGATAGTATAATTTCACAACCGATTTTTGCAACTTTCAATAATATTTCCGAAGAAATACGACCACTAAAAACAATGATTTTATCTTTTATAGAAATATCGTTTCTTAAACAATAACCGTAAATTTTGTCTAGTGCATTATGCCTACCAATATCCATTCGGCTTAAAATAATACCATTCACATCACATAAAGCTGCATTATGAACCCCACCAGTATGATGAAACGTATCCGCAGATTGCTGCATTTCTTTCATTAACCGAAAACAATCCTCTGCCGTAACCTGTACATGGACACCCTTCATTTTTTTTGCACTTAGTGCATCATTTGCAAAAATAAACCCTTGCCTACTCATACCACAACAAGACGTAATATAGCGTTTATTTTGCATTTGTTCATAATACGGATTTACTTTTGTCGTTGTTACATGCACAAAGCCTTCTTTCTCCTGCACCCATACACTATCAATATCTTCATACTTCCGAATGATTCCTTCAGACGCTAAGAAGCCTATTACCATATCTTCTATATATTCTGGAGTACTAACCATTGTAACAAACTCCTGTCCGTTCATTTTAATGGTGACAGGAAACTCTGTTACAATGCTGTCCTCTATGTGCTTAAATGCTCCCTGTTCATAACGAAAGATTTCTCTTTCTACCTGTATCGGTTTCACGATCAGTATCCTTCTCTCACGTTATATTTTTATCAAAAACAAATACAGAAACTGCAATATCTTCTTCTACTTTCATATCTGAAAACAAATTCACTAATTTCGCTCCAACAAGTTCCTCCAAATGTTCACGGGAATTCGCAGCATACACTTCTTGAATCATTTTCGTTCTAGCCATATGAACCATTTCCGCACCGTCCATCGTACTTGAAATAAATTTTTCAGTAGGTGTTAAGTTTCCATAAAGAGTCGCTATAGCCATATTTTCCGCAAAAACAGTATGAATTCGTTCTGGTCCTTTTCCGAAAAGTTCCTTTCGAAGTTTTCGGATCATATCATTAAATTCATGTACTTTTTTTGACATACAATTATACCTCCCAAAAGCCTCATTTTACTTTATTATATATTTTACCAAAATGAGCCTTCCGCCCAAACTATTTCCTACAAATATTTGGGCGGAAAGGTTCACTTCATGAAGTTTATTCGTCTTTTAACCCTTTCCCCATTCCTTTTAAGAAATGAAGCCCAAACCCGATAGCGCGGTTAATATCTGGGTCTTTCAATACTTTCATAAGATCGAATACCCCTACTTTTTTATTACTTTCTAGATGTTCATTACCTTCTTCTAGCCCGACTAATAAACTACCTATAAGCTTTTTCGTAAGTTCTGGGTCAAGTTCAGTTAACGCACCTGCAGCACCCATCATATTATTAATTAAATTTGTAACAGGCTCACGAGTTACTTGACCTAGAACAATCTTTGCAATTGGTTCTTTCGCTTTCAGCATAGAATTTGCAGCTTCTAGCATTCCAATGTCATTTAATTCCCCTACTATATTAAACATCTGATTTAGAGCTTCTTCATTATTTGTTAAAAGCTCCTTTAAATCATCTAATTTTTGCTGTTTTATTTCTTCCTCAGTTAATTCTTGTTTTTGAATCATTTTTATAGGTGCAGCCATAGTTTTCTCCTCCTACTTATCCGTTAAATGCACATACCCTGGACGTGCCCACTTACGATGTACCTCAATTCCAGCTTGAGGGTGACGTTTTTTATTGCGTGGGTTCGCTTTTGGCATCGGATTTTCGCCATCAACTTCTAACACTTTCATACGCACTTTCGTTTGTTTATACGCAGGTGTATTCGTACGTACATCCACAGCAGGACCTGTTAAGAAATTAATTGCCGTTTCGTTATCTGTAGAGTTCATCGGTAAATATAACTCATTCGCTTTTACACGATCTGTAACGAGTGCACGTAATTTTAATGCTCCAAAAGGAGAGACAAGACGAACTAACGAACCCGTTTTTACGCCACGTTCTTTTGCAAGGTCTGGAGAGATTTCAACGAAAACACCAGGTACTTTCGTTTGGATACCTGTTGATTTATTTGTCATATTCCCTTCATGGAAATGCTCAAGCATACGACCGTTGTTAATGTGAAGGTCGAACTCCGCTGGAAATTCAGCTGGACGTACCCAGTCAGCAATCGCAAAACGAGCTTTTTTATCTGGGAAGTTAAATCCATCTTGGAACAGAAGTGGTGTATTTGTTCCATCAAAACTTCCCCAATGGAAACTGTTCCATCCTTCAAGCACTTCATAGTTCGCTTGCGAGAATAATGGTGATAAACTTGCCATTTCAGCAAAGATTTCACTTGGGTGGCTATAATTCCAGTTTGCCCCTAGTTTATTCGCAACCTCCTGGACGATCCACCAGTCTGGTTTCGCATCTCCTAACGTAGGAAGAACTTGATATAATCTTTGGACACGGCGCTCTGTATTTGTGAAAGTACCTTCTTTCTCAAGAGATGGCGCTGCTGGTAATACAACATCTGCATATTGAGCAGTTTTAGAAAGGAAAACATCTTGCACAACGAAGAAATCAAGGCTCGACAACACTTCATGTACATGATTCGCATTAGAATCTACAAGAGCCATATCTTCTCCGACAAGATACATTGCTTTCATTTTTCCTTCGTCAATTGCGTGAAGCATTTCAATATTATTAAGACCTGGTTCACTATCAATTTTCACTCCGTAAGCAGTTTCAAATTTCGCACGTTCCATTTCGTTAGTAACGTGCTGATATCCTGGAAGCCATCCTGGTAAAGTACCCATATCACAAGCACCTTGTACGTTATTGTGACCTCGAAGTGGGTATGCACCTGCTCCTGGACGACGATAGTTCCCTGTTGCAAGAAGTAAGTTTGAAATTGCAGCGGAAGTATCAGAACCACCTGTATTTTGCGTTACCCCCATACCCCAAAGGATACATGTACCATCTGCATCACGAATCATTTCAGCCATTTGAATAAGTGTTTCTTTTGAAATACCTGTTACTTCTTCTGCATATGCAAGTGTATATTCTTCTAGACTTTCTTTGAAATCTTCAAAGAAGTTTACATTCTCATTAATAAATTCCTGATCATGCCAACCTCGATCAATCATATATTTTGTAACAGCCATTAACCAAACTTGATCTGTTCCTTGTTTTGGACTAATAAAGACATCTGATCGCTCTGCCATTTCTGTTTTACGAAGATCAGCTACAATTAACTTTTGTCCGTGTAATTTATGTGCACGTTTAATACGTGTAGCTAAAACAGGATGACCTTCTGTCGGATTACATCCTACAATAATAACAAGACCAGATTGCGCAATATCTTTAATCGTTCCTGCATCACCGCCCATACCAATTGTACGGAACAAACCATCCGTTGCTGGTGATTGGCAATAACGTGAGCAGTTATCAATATTATTCGTTCCAAATACTTGTCGAGCTAATTTTTGAATTACATAATTATCTTCATTTGTAATTTTAGAGGAAGAAATAAATCCGATAGAACCTTTACCGTACTCTTCTTTAATAGTACCTAATTTATTTGCAACTACATTCAGTGCTTCTTCCCATGTAGATTCAACAAACGTTCCATTTTTACGAATTAAAGGTTTTGTAATTCGTTCTTTAGAATTTACGAAATCCCAACCAAATTTCCCTTTTACACAAGTGGAAATTGCGTTAACTGGTGCATCTGAAGATGGCTGTACTTTAAGGATTTTACGCCCCTTCGTCCACACTTCAAACGAACAACCTACACCACAAAATGTACATACTGTTTTCGTTTTCTTCGTACGAGTATCACGCATGGCCGCTTCCACTTCTGATACCGCAAAAATACCGCTATATCCAGGCTCAACTTCTTTAATTAAATCTACCATCGGTTCAAGAATATCTGGTTTTAATCCCGTCATAAATCCAGCTTCACCGAGCATCGTTTTCTCCATTAAAGCGTTACAAGGGCAAATCGTTACACATTGACCACAGCTAACGCATGAAGAATCATTAATATTTACTCCTTCATCCCAAATAACTCGTGGGCGTTCCGCTTCCCAGTCTATCGATAACGTTTCATTTACTTGTAAGTTTTGACACACCTCAACGCATTGACCGCATGCAATACATTGATTAGGGTCATAGCGATAAAACGGATGCGTCATATCAACTTCACTTACATCTACTTTCGGTTCATAAGGATATTTTTGATGTTCAATTTCCATTAATTCTGCTGTATTATGCAGTTTACAGTTCCCATTGTTGTTGTCACATACTGTACAGTATAATAAATGATTTTCTAGTAACCGATCCATCGCCTCTGTTTGTGCTTCTTTTGCGCGAACAGAAGCACGTTCAATGTCCATACCTTCCGTTGCTATCGTCGAACAAGAACGCATTAACTTTCCGTCAACTTCTACAATACAAGTGTCACATGTTTGAATAGGATCTACTTCTGGCACGTAACAAATTTGCGGATGTTCAATCCCGTTCTCATTAATAACACCCAATATCGTTGAACCAGGCTCCGCTGTATACTTTTTTCCGTCAATTGTAATATGAACCATGTTGTCATTCATGGTCTCTCCCCCTTTTTGAGAATAAAAAAACTCCACCACGAAAATATACGCACCACATTTTGGGCACGCTATCATCATGGTGGAGTAGTTTATTAGCACATCTTGCTAAAATACCAATCCATTTATTCATAAATAAAACGATAGATTCATAACAGGTCATATCACGATTCCATCTTTAACACTATAATTATAGCGTTAAATGTACAAATATACAATATAAATTTTAAACTGCGCATATGTCTGTATGTAACTATCCATAATAACCCATATAAAGTTCAACGAGGAATAAGGTGAATATATGGGATCTTTTCGAAAATGGATAAGGGGCGAAAAATCTTTCTCTACTCATGAGCAATCTGAAACTGTATTAAATAAAGAAATTTCTTCCTCCATGCCGCTTAATCTTAAACACTTATCCAAATTATTTAGTGGTATTCCAGAATTAATTACACGCACTTTCCCGTTAAAAAACGGAAAAGAAGCTGCTCTTATATATATGGAAGGACTTGTAGATAAAACTGTTATTAATGTAGATATTCTTCGTCCTCTCTTATTTAAAGAATGGAATGAAGATGATTTTTGGGAATCTTCTGTTTCTATAGGGAATATTAAAAAAGTTCAGAAGTGGATAGACATTGAGCAATCTCTCTTACATGGCAAAAGTATTTTATTTATAAACGGGCAATTATCAGCTTTAGAACTAGATACGCAAGCGGCGCCAAAAAGGAGTATTGAAGAACCTACAACAGAGACTTCCATAAAAAGCTCACACGAAGGATTTAATGAAGTGGCAAGTGATAGTATCGCACTTATTCGTCGCTATATTCCAAATCGCGAATTAAAAGTGAAGGAATTCACTGTTGGCGAACGAGCAACCTCTAAAGTTTTTTTACTTTATCTTGCAGATGTTGCAAACGAAGATGTTGTACAAGATATGGCATGCCGCATTGAATCAATCAAAGTAGATGCTATTCTTACTACCGGTGAATTAGAAGGATTTGTTGAAGATAATTCCTATACTCTCTTCCCACAATTGTCTATCACTGAACGTCCTGACACAACGGCACATCATATTTTGAATGGGCGAATTGCTGTTGTTGTAGATCGCTCACCAGGCGTATTAATAGGACCTATGACCTTTTCATCCTTCTTTCAGACGATAGATGATTACAGCTTCAGACCTATGATTCCATCTTTTATACGACTCCTTCGTTTCACTGGGCTATTTATTGCAATATTTGCTCCTGCTCTTTATATTGCTATGATTTCCTTCCATTATGAAGTGATTCCGCTCAAATTGTTGTTAACGATTGGAGAATCTCGAGCCAAAATTCCTTTCCCTCCCATATTAGAAGCTTTATTAATGGAATTAGTTCTCGAAATGCTCCGAGAAGCAGCGATTCGGCTTCCTGGGCCTGTTGGACAAACAATCGGCGTCGTAGGAGGAATTGTAATTGGACAAGCTGCGGTTCAAGCTGGGATTGTGAGTAACGTTATGGTTATCGTCGTATCAATTACTGCGGTTGCCTCCTTCATTATTCCTAACTTAGAAATGTCAGCAGGAATTCGGCTTCTTCGATTCCCAATGATGATAGCCGCCTCTTTATTTGGCGTCATTGGAATTATGGTTGGAATGGCAATCATTATCATCCATATTCTTTCTATGGAATCACTTGGTGTACCATATGGTAGTCCTTTTTCTCCGTCATATGCTTCGGATTTAAAAGATACCCTTATACGTTTCCCATGGAAAATTATGAAGAAACGGCCACTATCTCTACAATTAAAACAAGATAACCGGCAAAGAGATGTTAAAGAAAAGGAGGAGAATTAGTGACAAAACGTGCAAAGAGGGAGATCACTTTATTTCAATACATTTTAACGATTAGTGGTGTTCAAGTCGGATTCGGCGTACTTACACTTCCGCGTGAAGTTGCACAAGGAGCGAATACAGATGGCTGGATGTCTATTATTATCGGATGTGTCATTACTACTTTAGTCAGTCTATGTATTGTAAAAATCATGGAAAAACATCCAGGATATACTTTACTTGATGTGCTGATACGCTATCTTGGAAAATGGCTAGGAAGAGTAGTAATGATTTTTTGGATTTTATATGCTGTACTCGCAGCTGTTTCCTTAATTTTTTCCCTCTTATACGTTATTCATATTTGGATTTTACCTAGATCTCCTATGTCTTTAATTATGATTTTGCTATCTATTCCAATGCTTATGCTTGCATGTAAAGGAGCACTTATTATTAGTCGTTTTGCTGTTTTCACTGTCATCTTTACACTTTGGATGCCATTATTATTATTTATTCCTCTTAAAGATGGGCATTTTATATATCTTCTTCCTCTTATCAAGGAAGGATGGCTACCAATTATAAACACCGTAAAATCAACTATCATTGCGTTTCTCGGATTCGAGTTTGCGTTTGTCCTTTATCCTTATTTAACTAACAAAGCATCTGCAAAAAAAGGAATTGTTATTGCAAATTTGATTACGTTATTTATTTATCTTCAAATCACGTTCGTTTCTTTTATTTATTTTAGTCCAGATGGTATAACAAAGTTTTTATGGCCAACTCTTTCTCTTGTTACACCGTTTCATTTCTCATTTCTTGAGCGGTTTGAAATTATCTTTTTGTCATTTTATCTCTTTATTATTTTTGATTCCTGTATTCCTTATATTTTTACTGCTTCAGATGGTATTAATCAATTACTTAACAAAAAAGGCAGTTCATTACCTATTTATTTTTTATTATTCGGGTGTATTTTCATCTTATTCTTTTATATCCCTTCTTCTTATCAGATAAGTTCGTTGCGGGAATTTTGGGGAACTGCTAGTTATTTTATCGTTTTTCTATTCCCAGTTGTATTTCTCTTATACATGACACTTTATCAGCATTGGAAAAGGAGAAAAGTTTAAATGAGACGCTTTATTCATTTTATTATATTTTGTTTTCTCATAATTTTTTTAGCAGGTTGTGAAGATCGGCTTGATTTAGAAAAACAATCCATCTCATTAATTTACGGTTTTGACGCAAAAGCAAAAGGAAAATTAATTGTGTATCACGTAAACCCTATTTTCAATGAAGATGTAGAGAAAAAGTACGAAATTCATGAAGCGAAAGTACATACACCCCGAGAAGCAAAAGATACGTTTAACAGTTCAAGCAGCGGTTTAGTGTCCACAGAAAAGTTACAGCTTATATTGTTTAGCACGAATTTTTTAAAACAAGAAGGAGCTATGCCTTATCTGGATGTTTGGTATCGCGACCCTAAAAATACAGGGAATATGCGCATGGTTGCAGTAGATGGCCCCATTTCTTCTGTTATATATAATAATTTCAAAGATAAGCCTGCTCTTCCTGAATATTTAACAGATTTAATTAATACGAACAAACTATACAATCGGACCGTGTTTACGACATTCCATGAATTTCATAGACAAACTTTTAATAAAGGCGTAACTCCTGCTATTTCAGAAATAAAAAAAGGGAAGAAAGATGTTATTGTTACCGGTTCGGCACTATTAACCTCTCGTGGAACTTATAAGATGTCTTTAAATCGCTACGAAAGTGCCCTTCTTCTTATGGTGCAAAAGAAAGCTAATATACCCGTTTCACTTACAATGAAAATCCCCTCTAATTTAGTTGAAAGTAATAGCCATCTAAAAGATACAAAAGGCGACGATTTTATAACAATAAATGTTCTTAGTATGAGTCATGATATCGGTACAGACTATAGCGATAACCGCTTCAAATTTAATATTAAAATGGATTTAAAAATTGCCGTATCTGAACTTACATTCAACATGGATATAGAAAATGATAGAAAAAAATTAACTTCTCTTATTACAAAACAACTAAACAATGATTTAAACGATTTAATCCACAAAATTCAAAAACAGCAGCTTGATCCATTCGGATTTGGTGATTATGCGAGAGCGTTTCAATATGAAGAATGGAAACAAGTTGAAGATGATTGGCCAAGTTCCTTTTCAAAAGCTAATGTGAAAGTGGCACCAACTATTAAAATTTTAGAAAATGGGATTATTAAATAGAAAAAACACGCTACTTGTTCTTATATGAATAAGTAGCGTGTTTTCATTTCCATTACAAGTATTATTTCAATGGACTATACTCTATTTCCATTTCTAACATTACTATGTTTTTTAGCATATACAAAATATATGAAAACGCCTATTATAATCCATGCCACAAAACTAATTAAAGTAAGCTTAGAAAGGTTCAAAGCCAAATATATACAACTTACTATTGAAACGATAGGTAAAAAAGGTACTAGAGGGGCACGGAATGGCCTCTTCATATCAGGATGCGTCTTTCTTAATACAATGACAGCTATAGATACAAACACAAATGCTGTTATCGTTCCCATATTCACTAAATTAGCTAATAAATTCAAATCCACTAATCCCGCTAATAAAGCTGCTAGTATACCTGTAACCCACGTATTAAAAAATGGAGTTTGTAAACGTTTATGGACACTTGAAAGTCTTTTTGGTAACAGTCCATCTCGACTCATCGAGTAAGATACACGAACAAATGCAAACATAGCTACTAACAGAACTGTTGTTAGCCCCGCTATCGCTCCCACCGATAACAACCCAGCAATTCTATCTTCTCCTACAGTGCGCAACGCATATGCAACCGGATCAGCAACATTTAATTCCGTAAACGGAACCATTCCAGTTAGCACGAATGAAACACCTACATATAGAACGGTACAAATGAACAAGGAAACAAGTAGCCCAATTGGCACGTTACGTTGTGGACGCTTCACTTCCTCTGCGGCTGTTGCAACTGCATCAAATCCTAAAAAAGCAAAAAATACAGTAGCAGCGCCCCCTACCACACCGTGAAAACCAAACGGTAGAAATGGTTGCCAATTCTCTGGTCTTACATATTGTGTCCCTACAACAATAAATCCTACAATAACAGCCAGTTTAATAATAACCATTATATTATTAATTCGTGCACTTTCTTTCGCACCACGGCTTAATAAAAATGTAACAACTAAAATAATAAGAACTGCTGGTAAATCAATGATTCCACCCTTCCCCATTCCTGGTGCCGAAGCAAAAACCGTAGGAATGTGAATATTAAAACCTAGTAGCAATGACTGAAAATATGCTGACCAGCCTGCTGCAACCGCAGAAGTCGCTAATAAATACTCCAGCATAACACACCAGCCAACTATAAATGCAAAAATCTCACCTAGTGTCATATATGTATATGAATATACACTTCCCGAAACTGGAACTGTAGATGCAAATTCAGCATAACAGAAAGCTACACATGCACATATAATTGCCGCTAATACAAAAGATAATACAATCGCCGGACCAGCATGTTTCGCTGCTACAATACCAGTTAATACGAAAATACCTGTACCAATAATTGCTCCAATACCTAAAAGAGTTAAATCAATCGCTCCTAAAGTTTGATTCAATACTTTTTTCTTTTCTTCATCCATTGCTTTCTTTATGAAAAGACTCATTCTTTGAAACCTCTTTTTCAAGTTTATCTCTTACTTGTTACATTCTTTATTACTGTTCTATTTTAAAAATAAAAATATACATAGTTCACTTCCCCTATAGACTTAGTAACCCACCTCATAAAAAACAGAAAATTCAATCTCTTTATACCGTATTGAATTTTCAAAATATTAATCATACCAAAAAACCATTAAGAATGCTGATTGAATTTATCATACAATTAATTATATTGTCAATAATAAATCACTCAAAAATAATCGGTTGATTATGTATCAAATGTTATTTTTATACATAATTATTTTCTTAAAAACATTGTTGTTTTCCACCTTAATATTCATATTCATTTTATTACATTGATTTTCATTACATACAATGTAATGAAAATCATAATAACCTCAAATTAATTAT
>NZ_QNUB01000037.1:0-79102 GCF_008042345.1 Bacillus sp. AR8-1 | reverse complement strand
AATAGTGAACGAGTAATCTATTAATTATTGACGGTATCAGCCGTTATCTGAACTTGAGCAATCTAGGGAGAAATACGTCTAGATTGGAACAAGGGTGGAACCACGAAAACACATTCGTCCCTTTCCTAGGGATGGGTGTGTTTTTTTTACTTTGAAAGGAGGTGCAGTAACATGGAACGATTTGTACGTACGGAAATAACCACCACCTGCATGATTAAAAAGCAGCGCAAGGTGATTGATAGAGATAAATAATAAAATTGTAGGAGGAGATTAGAAGATGAATAACGTTATAAATGTTGGGGTATTAGGTTTAGGTACGGTCGGAAGTGGTGTTGTTCATATTTTGAAAGAACATTATAAAAAAATCGCACTTGATACAGGATACGAAGTGAAAGTGAAAACAGTCGTTGTACGTGATTTGGAAAAAGAACGCGATGTTTGTATTGATGGAATTGCAGTAACAAGTCATGCAGATGAAGTTCTAAATGATTCAAATATTGATATTGTAGTAGAGGTAATGGGCGGAATTGAAGAAGCAAAACAGCATATTGTTAAGGCTTTACGAAATAAAAAACATGTCGTAACAGCAAATAAAGATTTAATGGCTGTATATGGTGCAGAGCTTCTTCAACTGGCGAACGATAATGATTGTGATTTATGTTACGAAGCGAGTGTAGCGGGCGGTATTCCAGTGTTAAGAGGACTAACTGATGGGTTAGCATCAGATCAAATTGAAAAAATAATGGGAATTGTAAATGGTACAACAAATTATATGTTAACAAAAATGAGTCAAAATGGATGGTCTTATGAAGAGGCTTTACAGGAAGCACAAAAATTAGGTTTTGCAGAATCGGATCCGACAGCAGATGTAGATGGACTAGATGCGGCGAGAAAAGTAGCAATTCTTGCAAACTTAGGTTTTTCGATGAATGTTTCATTAGATGATGTGCAAGTAAGAGGGATTCGAAAGGTCGAAAAAGAAGATTTACAAATGGCTGAAAAGTTAGGATTTACTATGAAGTTAATTGGTAAAGCTGAAAAACAAGGACCAGCCATTCATTTAAGTGTAGAACCGACGCTTTTACCGAGCCAGCATCCATTATCAAATGTGAATAATGAATTTAATGCGGTGTATGTCCATGGCCAAGCGGTAGGAGAAGTGATGTTTTATGGACCCGGAGCTGGGAAGTTACCGACTGGTTCTGCTGTAGTAAGTGATATTATTTCAATCGTTAAAAATATGAATCAAGTTCCGAAAAATAAAAGTGCGTTAAAAGAACCAGTTCCTTATGAATTACAAGGTGATGAAGAAGTAGTTTCGAAATATTTCTTACGCATTTCATTACAAGGTGAGCCTGGGATGTTACAAAAAATAACAGAATGTTTCGTTAATTATTCTGTAAGTTTAAAAGAGGTTATTCAATTACCTTTAAACCGTGAACTGGCAGAAGTTGTTGTTGTGACACATCGAACTTCCAAGTATCAATTTGAACGAGTTTTAGAAGCGATAGAAGCTGTCGCAAGTGAAATAAACAGTTACTACATTATTGAGGAGGAAAAACAATATGTATAAAGGACTATTAAAACAATATGCGTCTTATTTACCGGTGAATGAAAATACACCTGATGTCAGCTTAATGGAAGGAAACACACCACTTATTCCATTATTAAATATATCAAAACAATTAGGGATTCAGCTATATGGTAAGTACGAAGGAGCGAATCCGACAGGTTCTTTTAAAGATCGTGGTATGGTCATGGCAGTTGCTAAGGCGAAAGAAGAAGGTTCAGAAGCAATCATTTGTGCATCAACAGGTAATACATCAGCGTCAGCTGCAGCATATGCGGCACGTCTTGGGATGAAATGCATTATCGTAATACCAGAAGGAAAGATTGCACATGGAAAATTAGCGCAAGCGGTCGTTTATGGAGCTGAAATTATTTCAATAGAAGGGAATTTCGATGATGCGCTTAAGGCTGTAAGAAATATTGCTGCAGAAGAGCCGATTACGTTAGTAAACTCAGTAAATCCTTATCGAATTGAAGGGCAAAAAACAGCAGCGTTTGAAATTTGTGACCAATTGCAAAATGCACCAGATGTTCTAGCTATCCCTGTTGGGAATGCAGGGAATATTACAGCGTATTGGAAAGGCTTCTGTGAATATGAGAAAGAAAAAGGTTATAAAAAGCCAAGAATTCATGGCTTTGAAGCGGAAGGAGCAGCTGCAATTGTAAAAGGGCATGTAATTGAAGAGCCTGAAACAATTGCAACAGCGATTCGCATCGGTAACCCAGCAAGTTGGTCGTATGCAGTAGAGGCTGCCGAGCAGTCTCGTGGTGAAATAGATATGGTATCAGATGAAGAAATTTTACATGCGTATAGGTTATTAGCAAAAACTGAAGGAGTTTTCGCTGAACCAGGATCAAATGCTTCATTAGCCGGCGTAATTAAACATGTTCAATCTGGGAAAATCAAAAAGGGAGAAACAGTTGTTGCGGTATTAACTGGAAATGGTTTGAAGGATCCTGATATCGCTATTTCTTCAAATCAACTAGACATCGCAAGTGTGTCAAATGATATAGAACAAATTAAAGATCATATTAAAGGGGTGATTATGTCGTGATACCATTTAGCGTTCGTGTCCCTGCTAGTACGGCGAATGTTGGTCCTGGATTTGATTCAGTTGGAATAGCTTTGTCATTGTATTTAGGTGTGGTGGTTAAAGAAAAAGCTGATAAATGGCAAGTAATCCATTCCTTTGAAGAATCAATTCCGACAGACGATAAAAATTTAATCGTTAGCACGGCATGTAAAGTATGTCCTTCTATATCACCCCATATAATAGAAGTTACTAGTAATATCCCATTAACAAGAGGGCTAGGAAGTAGTGCATCAGCGATTGTAGCTGGGATAGAACTTGCGAATCAACTAGGCAATTTGAACTTAACTGCTGATCAAAAAGTTCAAATTGCTACAAATTTTGAAGGACATCCTGATAATGTTGCTGCTTCTATATTAGGTGGAACTGTAATCGGAGCACTTGATGGAAAGGATATTTCCGTCGTAAGAATTGAGAGCAAGGAGTTAGGGGTAATTTCTCTTATTCCGAATGAAGAATTAAATACAGATGAAAGTCGATCTGTATTACCAAAGATGTTTCCGTTTCATGAGGCAGTTAAAGCTAGTGCGATAAGTAACGTATTAGTAGCTGCATTATGTCAAAAGCGGTGGGAAGTTGTAGGTGAAATGATGGAGAGAGACCATTTTCACGAGCCATATCGTTTAGAACTCGTACCGTTATTACCATCTATTCGTAAATGCGCAAAAGAATTTGGTGCGTACGGTACAGCACTTAGCGGTGCGGGACCATCTATTTTTATATTAACGCCATATGAGAAACGTCAAGAAATCGCTGAGCAATTAGCGAGAGTATTTACAGATATGAAAGTATGTGAGCTTGAAATCGACCATAAAGGTATTATTGTAAATAAGGAAGAGCATATTGGATCGTAAAGAAAGCTGGCATGGCTAGCTTTCTTTACGTTGCAAACCTATTTTAAATTAGGTTTTTTCGGAAAAAAATATAAAACAAATGTTGATTTTGAATAATGTAAGTAAAGAGTGCATTCATTTTGGAGGTGATTAAATGAATAAAGAGTTACCAGAAGAAAAAAGAGAGCGTATGAGACAAAGTGAATTAAAAAGTAATCCTACGGGTTCTTTACATGACGGACTCAATAGAGCGGAAACAGGTAGTCCAGTTGATATAGCAGGCGGTATGAATTGGAAAGGTACAGGGATAATCATTTTAGTACTACTTTTAGGATACATTGTATACACTTATTTTTTCAGTTAAAGAATGCTTGTTAAAATTTTGATTTGTTTAGTTTCATAATTGTTGAGAAAAAATGCAGTTACTGTATTACATATCTTCTAAGCGAATTATAGTTGTTCATATCAACTTTTAATACTCCAAATAGAGCTAGCAAAATGCTAGCTCTATTATTTTTTGCCACATTCCTGTAACAAACCACCTGTATATTCATTGGTGGAGGTGCAGAGGATGAAAAAAATGATAGCGATATGTCTTCTAACAACTATGCCATTTTCGACTTTAGTCGGTTGTGACGTAAAAGGTAGTAATGCTGTACAAGAGTCTAAAATAAAGAAATCGACGTATAAAGATTTTACTTATGATGTAAATCCAGAAACATTCACATTAACTGTAGAACATGAGGGGGTAAAGGAACAGGCATCACAACCCCTACCGAAAATGAAGGTATCGAATGTAAAAAAAGAAAAGGATCGTACATCGTGGGAATATCCAGATCAAAAAGTAAAAATAAAATTAGAAAAGAAAAAAGACCACTTAAACATTGAAGTGGAATCGACTGGTGCAGAAAGCTTTACATGGCCGAAAGTAGAAGCTGAAAATTATACACTTCCGTTATGGGAGGGTAAGCAAATTCCGAGCAATGATGAGAATTGGAAGAAGTTTTTAAAGGATGATGCATATTCATTTGCTGAATCATTTTCTATGAAGTTTTTCGCATTAAATGGTTCGAAATATTCAATTGTATATATTGCAAACAATATGTTTAATAATGAATTGAAATTTCATTCGGATCCGAAAATAGGATTTGATTTTACACATGAATTTCCGAGCATAAATAAAAATAAAACATATGGATTTCAATTATATGTGACAAATAATGATGCGGTAAGCATTGCTAAACTGTATAAGGATGATATTGTTCGAAAAGGTGAATTTAAAACATTACAAGAAAAGGCTAGAAAAAATAAAGAAATCGAAAAGTTATATGGAGCGGCGCATTTTTATTTTTGGAATCAAAATGGTTTATCAGAAAATAATATAAATTGGCCAAAACTAAGGGAGCAAATAAATAGCCCGCTGTTTAGTCATATAAAAGAACTTATTCAAAAGAATAGTTCAGAGCCTGGGGAACTGAATGTATTAGATCAAGTAAGTAAACAAGATTTCATTGATAAGTATCAAAAAAATGTTATTTTACGTTATATAAACGAAGTATTATCCATGAAGGAATTTTATAAAGAGGATATTTTTCAAAACGTTGATCAGGAAGCTAGTGTGCTATTAAAGAAAGGTGTAGGTCACTTAACGAACACAGAATTGTATAGCTTAAATAAGCATTTATTAAAGTCGCTACTTGGTGATGCGGTTGAAGAGGTAAGTAAATGGGGTAATGCAGATGGAACGGACATACTAAAGGAAATGAAAGAGGTAGGAATAGAAAAAGCGTGGATTGGTCTGCCGAACTGGGAACAAGGATTTATGCAACCTAATTTCGTGACAAAAGCGAAGGAAATGGGGTATTTAGTTGGTCCGTATGATTCATATCATTCCATTCACGAAAAAAGTGATAAAAATTGGAACACAGCATCCTTTAATGACCCATCATTATATGAAGTGGCTACTGTAACGAAGAAAAACGGAGAAAAGGTGCAAGGCTTTTTAGGCAGAGGTCGCAAGTTAAACCCGACTTTATCGCTGCCTAGTGTAAAGGAACGCATGAATGATATATTACAAAATGGTCCTAAATATAATTCATGGTTTATTGATTGTGATGCGACAGGTGAAATTTACGATGACTATTCAGCGAAACATATAACGACACAAGAGCAAGATTTAAAAGCACGTTTAAAACGAATGGACTACATTGCACAAGAAAAGGGTATGGTCGTTGGTTCTGAAGGTGGAAATGATTTTGCTAGTAGTACGATTGCATTTGCACACGGAATTGAAACACCTGTTATTAAATGGGACGATGAAGATATGCGGAAAAATAAAACAAGTCCGTATTATGTCGGTGGATATTGGTCACCAAATCAAAATGTTCCCGAAAAATATGCAAAACAAGTACTATTGAAAGAAGAATATAAACAAGTGTATTTAAACCCAGTATATTCGGTACCATTATATAAATTAGTATACAATGATTCCGTTATTACAACGCACCATTGGGAATGGGGAAGTTTAAAGGTAAAAGATGAAGTGGGAAATCGAATGCTGTCTGAATTATTGTATAATGTTCCTCCGTTGTACCATTTAGATGAAGTAGAGTGGAATAAACATAAAAAAGAAATTACAGAGCATCTAAAAGTTTGGAATGAAGTTCATGAAAAAGCAGTAAAAGAAGAGATGACGAATTTTACGTATTTGTCAGAAGATAAGCTAGTACAATCTGTTTCTTATGGAAAAAATATTAAAATCATTGTGAACTTCTCAAATGAAGACATGGAAGTAGAAAAAACGAAAATAAAAGCAAAGTCGGCTTACATTGATAATCAGGGGAAGAAAAGCATGTATACGCCGTTTGAGAAATAATAACGTGAAATATACTGTATTCATAGAGGTTTTATCATTAGCTGGACTCTTTATTCATATCGTTTATCTGGAAAAAGATATCCTAATTTAAAATGAAAGAGTTAATGAATTTATAAATTCGCATGTTGCGAAGTGCTAAATTTTTGAAATTGGTAAATAGTGACTTGCCAAAAATAAGTACGAGAGTATAATGTGAAATGGAATACATATTGGGTTTTAGTAGTAACCTTACAAAATTGTAAGGTTAATGAAAGGAAATTCAATATGAAGATAAATAGACTTACATTATACTTGGTAAAGAGAAAGAGAGGCGAATGGGTATGAGCTCTGAATTAGAACAAAATACGAGAAGTAATAAAAAGCGTTCTAAAAGAAAGTCAATAAAATGGTTCATATTAATTCCATTTTTCCTACTTATTTTTGGAGGAGTAGGATATGGTTCGTTTATATATAATAAAGCAAAAGCTGTTGTAAATGATGCGTATGCGAAAATTGAAAAGTCATCAAAGCGTGATAAAGAAGTTGAACCTTTAAAGGATAATATTTCAATATTAATCATGGGTGTAGATGGAAGTGAAATGAGAAAAAGCCAATATGGCGAAGCAGTTCGAACAGATGCACTTTTATTAGCAACAATTAATAAAGATGATAAGTCTGTTAAGCTAGTAAGTATTCCACGTGATTCACGTGTTTATATTCCAACTAGAAAAAAATTAGATAAAATTACTCATGCTCACGTATTTGGTGGCGTAGAAAGCACACGCGATACGGTGGAAAGATTTTTAAATGTCCCTGTTGATTATTATGTGAAGTTTAACTTTGAATCATTCGTACAAATTGTCGATTCAATTGGTGGTATTGATATTGATGTACCAGTTACTTTCACTGAACAAGATAGTAAAGACCAAGCTGGTATGATCCATTTAGAAAAAGGTTACCAACATTTAAATGGAGAACAAGCACTTGCACTTGCAAGAACGCGTAAAATTGATAGTGACGCAATGCGTGGACAGAGACAGCAACTTGTAATAGAAGCAATTGCCAAAAAAGCGATGTCTGTTCAATCAATTAGCAAAATGGGCTCTTTACTAGATGCGGTTGATAAAAACATGAAAACGAACTTAACATTTGACGATATGCTTGCCATTACAAAAAATATGGCAGGATCTAATTTGGAAATGGAAAAAATGCAAATAGAAGGTACAGATAAACGTATCGGTGGTATTTATTATTACATTCCAAATGAAAAAAATGTAAAAGATATTTCAAAAAAATTAAATGATCATTTAGGTGTAACGCCAAAACCAGTTCGAAACGAATAATAAAAAAA
This sequence comes from Bacillus sp. AR8-1, assembly GCF_008042345.1. Classification (NCBI taxonomy): domain Bacteria; kingdom Bacillati; phylum Bacillota; class Bacilli; order Caryophanales; family Bacillaceae; genus Bacillus; species Bacillus sp. AR8-1. The sequence continues at coordinate 71,404 of NZ_QNUB01000037.1, read as the reverse complement.
AGATTGGCTTTTGCCAATCTTTTTTTTTGGAATGTATTTGTAACTTTTCTGTAACGATTTTTTAGTTTAGAAAAATTATACTCATATGTATGAGTATAATGGATAGGTAAAAAAGTAAAAGGACATATTCAAAATTTGTGGTAAGGAAAGATATCATATGCAGAAATGGTTAAGCATGATGGGAATTATCTTTATATTGACTGGATGTAAAATGTCTGAAGCTCCAACAAGTCTAATGGAAGCTCCTACAAATAAAAAATGGATTAATGAATTAAATGAACAAATTGATAAAGATTTACCTGTTAATTATCGCTTACTTACTCCAATGTCTAATAGAGATAAACAGACGACATGGTCAATGAATTTCGAGCGAGATAATAAAAAAGAAGCTGTCATCGTATATAAAATACCTAATGAAGATTATCATATATATTTAGCCGTATATGAGAAGAAAAATAATGGATGGAATATGAAGTCAACCTATACATTTGATGGGGAAGAAGTAGATATTGTTGAGGTAGGAGATTTCACAGGGAGTGGGAAAAGGGAACTATTGATAGGAATAACTACCAATCGTGATTTATTAGAAAACACAATGTATGTTTTTTCCGATGAGAGTGACGATATAAAGGAATTTTATAGACAGAAGTATACAAAGTTATTTATAGATGATTTAAACAAAAATGGTTTTAAAGACATAAGCCTTGTTTCGCATATGAAAGATGAACAGTTGAAGGTTCAGTTCATTGAAAAGTTTAAGGTATTGTCAGAGGTTACATTTGATCCGTATATAAATAGTATTCAAAGAATACAAATGGGTCGTATTTCTAAATCATTAAAGGCAGTTGTAATCGATGCGGGAACAGGGGCTCATTCAGGTATAACTTATGTAGCAAAATTTGATCAGGATCATTATGAAGTATTACCTATAGATGGGAAAGAAGATTTATTTAATGAATATGTTGTAGAAAGTAAAGATGTTAATGAAGACGGCATTATTGAATTTGTTCGTACTGTACGCCCAAAAGGTTGGGAAGATAAATCACATGGTGATAGTCCGCTTTTCGAACGTTACATACAGTGGAGTGAATCTGGAATTAAACCAATTGAAGAACGATATATAGATATAGAAAAAGGGTATTATGTGAAAATCCCTAAAGAGTTAATAGGGAAAATTACAATACCAGATCAGCAAAAAGAATCAAATTCTCAAAAGTTTTTGGATACAAGAACAAATGAAATATGGCTTGAAGTTCATATTTTTAAGCGGAAAGAATGGTTCAATATAAAAGGCTACAGCGCAGCAATTAAAACGGCTTCTCACGTATATGCAGTACCGAAGCAATCAAAATTTGAAAAAGTGAAAGCATATATAAAACCGCTAGCGGATTATCAACAAGAGTAGGAGGTGAGAATTATGTCAAAAATTTTAGTTTTAGAAGATGAATTAACAATCCGTAGCTTTATTGTTTTAAATTTAAAACGTGCTGGATTTTATGTAATAGAAGCTACTACTGGAGAAGAAGCGTTACAAATTTTGAGTGAACAAACTGTTGATATAGCACTGCTGGATGTAATGTTACCGGGGATTAATGGTTTAGAAGTTTGTAAGGCTATCAGGAAAGAAAATAAAAAAATGGGTATTATTATGTTAACCGCACGTGTACAAGATGAAGATAAGGTGCAAGGACTAGGAATAGGTGCAGATGATTATATTGCAAAACCGTTTAGTCCAGTAGTATTAACTGCACGTATACAGTCTTTATTAAGAAGAATAGAAGTACATGAAGAAAAAACGAATATTGTTACGTCAGGTCCATTTTCGTTAAATATTATAGAAGAAAGATTGTATAAAGATGGACAATTAGTCGATTTAACACCTACAGAGTATATGATATTACAGTATTTAATGAATCAGGCTTCAAAGCCAGTTTCGCGTGATGAAATTTTAAATATGATTTGGGGAACCAATTACGTAGGTGAGACGAAAGTGGTAGATGTAAATATGAGACGGTTACGTCAAAAGATAGAATGTAATCCATCAGAACCTGAATTTATTCTTACGGTGTGGGGAAAAGGATATGTGTGGAAGGAAAGTATAAGATGAAACGGAAAGTGACTTTATATTTTATGACGGTCATTACACTTATGCTTGTATTATTTGAAGTTGTATTTTCAGTCTCAATTTATCGATACTATTATAATGGTATTGTGCAATATATAGAGTCTCATGCGAAAACGAGTACACGTTTTTTTTCAGAATACAATTCACTATACTTTATTCGGTTACAAGAATATAGTGGTGACATAATTAGTAGCTTTCAATTAGAAGGAACAGAATTACAGTTAATTGATCGTCACGGCTCGGTTATACAATCTTCAAGTGGTGAAAAGATAGAAGGTAAAGTCAATATTCCACAATCATTATTAGAAGGTGAAATGTATAATCAAGTTACTAAGAAAGGTAATAAAAAACAACTAGAGGTGCTAAGCCCACTTATACATCAAGGACAAACTATTGGTGTTTTAAAATATACGACTGTTTTAACAAATGTAAATAAAAAGATTATTGAAATTATTACGTTTACTATTTCTGTAGGTATTGTTATTTCGGGAGTCGTCTTCTTAATTAGTAGACGTTTGGCAAATTCATTTGTTGAGCCAATTGAATCCATTATTCAAGCCTCTTCACAAATTGCAGAAGGCACATTAAAGCAAAAAATTAAAGAAGATTATCCTGGAGAATTAGGTGACTTGGCACATAGTTTAAATTATATGGCCTATAAAATAGATAAGGCTGAGCAGATGAAAAATGAATTCATTGCTTCTATTTCGCACGAAATACGAACGCCTTTAACAGGAATTAAAGGTTGGAGTGAGACGTTAAAAACAGTAGATCATTTAACAGAAGAAGAAATAAAGCAAGGTATGGGCATTATTTCAGGTGAGACAGATAGGTTGATTCATTTAGTAGAAGAATTGTTAGATTTTTCAAGATTACAATCAAATCATTTTAATTTATATAAACAAAAGGTGCAATTGTACGATATACTAGAGGAGACGATTTGGCAATTAACTCCTAAATCGGAAGAGAAGGAAATTCAATTTATTACTACTATAGACCGAATTGAATTGATGGGAGATCGAAATAGGCTAAAGCAAGTTTTCTTGAATATTGTTCAAAATGCAATTAAGTATTCACATAAAAAAAGCACAATACACATTGAAGCGACTAAAATAGAAGGACAAGCAGTGATTAAGGTAAGAGACGAAGGGATTGGAATTGCTAAAGAACATTTACCATATATTGAGCAATCATTTTACCAAATTAATAATCATGCTGCAGGTGCAGGTATTGGTTTAGCTATCGTTAAAAAAATGGTGGAGCTTCATGGCGGTGCGCTTAGTGTTACAAGTAAAGAAGGAATAGGAACAACAATTTTGATAAAACTCCCATTATAATACAAATAAAATCTATTTATATGGTGAAATAAAAATAAATAGATGTATAATTATATTGGGCGATTTATATATAAGATTAATAGGGAGAGGAATTCGATAGAATGGAAAAAGCTTTAAAAATTAAACAAATAGTAGTCGTTTTAATAGCGATTGCCGCAGTAGCTATTGGGTATTACATGTTTCAATCAATTACTTCACCAGCAAAAGCTGTTGCGAAACAAGAAAATGTAGTGCAGCTTGCAAGTGAACAGCCGAAAGTTGAAATGAATAAAACGGCACCAAGTCGTTTTAATGGAAAAGAAAGAAAAGTTGCTTATCTTACATTTGACGATGGACCAGGGAAATATACGGCTGAATTATTAAATACGCTAAAACAACATGATGCGAAGGCGACGTTCTTTTTAATTGGAGCGAATGTAAAAGAATTTCCTGATTTAGTGAAACGTGAAAATGCTGAGGGTCATTATGTAGGCATGCATAGTATGACACATAATTTCGCAAAGTTATATAAAAATGGCGAGTATGTAAATGAGATGAAAGAAGATCAAGGTTTAATCGCTAATATTATTGGGAAATCACCTAAATTAACACGTCCTCCATATGGTTCGATGCCTGGATTGAATGAAGGTCTTCGAAATAAAGTGGTAGAAGGCGGATTTAAAGTATGGGATTGGACAATTGATTCATTAGATTGGAGATACAATAAAATACCAGTTGATGCAGCTGCAGCACAAATTGCTCAAAACGTATTAACAAACGCAACAAAACCACAAGAAGTAATTTTAATGCATGATATTCACCCGCAATCAGTTGCTGCTGTGCCAGCAATTTTAAAGGGGCTAAAAGAAAAAGGTTATGAGTTTGAAGCTTATCATGAAGAGAGTCACTTCCCAGTGAACTTCTGGCATGATAACCGTATGTAATGGAGGAATTGACGTTGAAGTATGGAAAAGTAGCAGTAGTTGGAGCGTTATCAGTAGGACTTTTAACAGGTTGTTTCGGTGAAAAGCCAGAAGAAAATTTATATACAGCTTTTGAAACAGCAGCAACACAAGAAAAATCTTTAGTGGATGAAGCAAAAAAATTAGAGCAGTTAGAGAAACAAGGGCAAGAATTATATGCTCAAATTTTGCAAGAAGGTAAAGATCATAATGAAGCAGTTGTGAAGAAAATAGAGCAAGCTACTGCAAATGTAGATGATCGTGAAAAAGTATTGAAAAGTGAAAAAGAAATGCTAGAAAAAGCACAGAAGGAAACAAAATCTGTTCAAAGTAATATAGAGAAGATTGAAGATAAGAAGTTACAAAAACAAGCAAAAGCAGTAGAAGAGTCGTATAAAAATCGTTATGATGCATTCAAAAAGATGAATGAAAATTACACGAAAGTGTTAGCGACTGAAAAAGAACTGTATGAAAAATTAAAAGTAAAAGAAACGAAATTAAAAGAAATCGGTGAAAAAGTTAAAACTGTTAATGAATTAAATGTGGAAGCACAAAAGTCGAAAGAGCAGTTTAACAAATTTACAAAAGAGTATAATGACAGTAAATTAGCATTCTACAAAGATGCAGAAATTAAGATTAAAGATCAGAAATAAAGAAGAATCTAAAGTGTAATAAAAAGCCGGAGAAACATCGTTAAAAATGTTTTTTCGGTTTTTTACGTTAAATGAATAGAAAAGACTGGAATTGATATCATAAAAGAGTTATAGTGAGTTATTCTAAGGGAAACATTGTAAAGTAAGGAGAATGGAAATATGTCATATGAATTTTTACTCAAATTAGGTTTAGCACTCTTTTTAGGATTATTCATCGGGATAGATAGGCAGCTAAAGAATAAACCACTTGGTGTGAAAACAAGTATGGTTATTTCTGTAGCAAGTTGTTTAATTACGATGGTTTCAATTGAATCTGTGCATGTATATTCTGTTCCAGGACATACAAATATGGATCCGATGCGACTGGCCGCTCAAATTGTTAGTGGAATTGGTTTTCTTGGCGCAGGTGTCATTTTACGAAGAAGTAATGATGTTATTTCTGGATTAACAACAGCTTCTATGGTGTGGGCTGCTTCAGCTTTAGGGATTGCAATTGGTGCGGGATTCTATTTACAAGCGACAGTTGCTATGGTTTTAATTATTTTAGCGATTAATGTACTTCCGCAACTTGTGAAAATTGCAGGACCGTATTCATTAAGACAAAAGGATTTATCTATAAAAATTACTGTTAAAGAGCATCATGAGTTAGATGGTATATTTAAGCAAATTAAAAATTTAGGCATGCATGTGAAACGCGTGAAAATTAAAGATATAGATAGTGGAGCATTTCAGCAACTGGAGATGGTTATTTTAGCTCCAGAAGATTTATATACAACAGAGTTATATAGTTCCCTGAAAGAGATTGATCGAGTAGTTTCAGTTGAAGTGGAAAGTAGATAATTGTGATAAAAAAGAGTGAAGTGAATTCACTCTTTTTTATTTGGATTTTTAAGGAATGAAATTGATATAATGATGAGTAACAAGGGGGAGAAATGATGGGAATACATATTAGAAGAGCAATAAAGGATGATATACCAGGTATAGCAAAGGTGCATGTTGATAGTTGGAAAACAACGTATAAAGGGATATTTGCTGACGAAATTCTAGATAATGTAGCATATGAGAAACGAGAAAAACAATGGGAAGATATTTTTCAAAAAGAAGGTAATCATCAATTTAGATTTGTAGCAGAGAATTTAAATGGAGACATAGTTGGATTCGTCGATGGGGGAGTAGAAAGAACTGGTACATATAATTGTGATGGAGAATTATATGCAATCTACCTTTTACAAGAGTATCAAGGAATGAAAATAGGACAAAAGTTATTTCAAGCTTTATTATCGGATTGTATAAACAATGATATGCAATCACTTTTAGTTTGGGTTGTTACGAATAATCCTTCTAAAAAGTTTTATGAAAAATTTAACCCTGAAAAAATTGATACGAAATTTTTAGAGAGAGTAAGGGTAGAAGAAACAGCGTATTGTTGGAGAGATTTGAATTTGTTATACAAAAAGTTATATAGATTTGCTTAAATAATATTATTATGTAAACTTTATGTTTGAAAGAGGTATACCAATTAAGGTATACCTCTTTTGTTTAACCATTTTGGATAGATTACTAATGAAAAATAGTAAGTATGTAGTTTGAAACTGAGTATTTTTTTCGTGTATTTTTAACTAGATTAAAGAAAAGAGAGAAAACAAGAAAAATTAAATCAGATAAAAAAATTCTGAAATATACTCTTGAATTGAATATCATTATCAATTAGAATCATAATTGATAACGACATTCAATTATCGTTTATTATATAAAATTTCGATAGCTTTAATATAAAGAGGAGGACCAACATGCAGCATGCGAAACAAATCGCAGAACATGCAACATTACAAAGCTTTTTAAACTGTTATTTAAGAGAAACAGGGAGTGGAGAATGGATTACAGAGGATGAAAGAATGAAGATTATCTTCAGTAATACGTTGAATAGAGATACAGTCCCCACATATTTATGTTGTCGGCTATCGGCACAGAACGTTACTTTGTATGGAGAAGTTATATATAAATCATCAACAGATCGTCATTTGTTTGGAGAAAAATTTTATTATCAAATTGGAGATAGTAATTCTGTTATTAAAGCAGATTACGTTACAGTTATTACATTTTTAATAAAAGAGATGTCTATCAACTACGGAGAAGGGACGAATCCTGCGGAACTTATGCTTCGAGTTATCCGTAGTTGTCAAAATATTGAGGAATTTACAAAAGAGAGAATAGAAGATACGTCCGCATTATACGGTTTCCATACAACTTTTATAGAAGCGGAGCAGTCTTTATTATTTGGGCATTTAACTCATCCTACACCAAAGAGTAGACAGGGGATATTGGATTGGAAAAATGCAATGTATTCTCCAGAATTAAAAGGAGAATGTCAGCTTCATTATTTTCGGGCCCATAAAAGTATAGTAAATGAAAAATCATTATTATCAGATTCTACAACAACGATTATAAAAGAAGAATTAAGTAATGATGAGATGGTTAGTAAGGAATTTATAGAGAAGTACTGTAAGGAAGATCAATATGCATTAATTCCAATTCATCCGCTTCAGGCAGAATGGCTCTTGCATCAAGCTTACGTACAAGATTGGATAGTTCAAGAATTGCTTGAGTATATTGGACCTGTAGGTAAGTATTATATGGCAACATCATCACTAAGGACGCTATATCATCCCGATTCGAAGTATATGCTTAAGTTTTCATTTCCGGTGAAAGTAACGAATTCAATGCGTATTAATAAACTGAAAGAACTTGAGAGTGGTCTTGAAGGGAAGGAAATGTTAAAGACGGCTATTGGTGAAGTACGAGAAAGGTTTCCAGGCTTTGATTTTATTTGTGATCCAGCCTATATTACATTAAATTATAGAACACAAGAATCTGGATTTGAAGTGATTATTCGTGAGAACCCTTTTTATAGTGAACATGCAAACGACGCAACATTAATTGCTGGGCTAGTTCAAGACGCTATACCTGGGGAACGTACGCGGTTATCGAATATTATTCATCGCCTAGCAGATTTAGAAAGTAAAAGCTGTGAAGAAGTAAGCTTAGAGTGGTTTAGACGATATATGAATATTTCTTTAAAGCCAATGGTATGGATGTATTTACAGTATGGTGTTGCATTAGAAGCTCATCAGCAAAATAGCGTTGTTCAACTAAAAGATGGTTATCCGGTCAAATATTATTTCCGTGATAATCAAGGATTTTATTTCTGTAATTCAATGAAAGAGATGCTTAATAATGAATTAGTTGGTATTGGAGAACGTACTGGAAATTTATATGACGACTATATTGTGGATGAGAGATTTCGTTACTACTTAATTTTCAATCATATGTTTGGCCTCATTAATGGTTTTGGCACAGCAGGATTAATTAAGGAGGAAATTCTTCTCTCGGAATTAAGGTCTGTACTTGAATCATTCCTTCCGTATAACCGGGAACCTTCAACATTTTTAAGAGAATTATTGGACGAAGATAAGTTAGCGTGTAAAGCAAATTTACTAACGAGATTTTTCGATGTCGATGAGTTAAGTAATCCATTAGAGCAAGCAATTTATGTGCAAGTACATAATCCGCTCGTTAGAGAAGTGGCTGTTCGTTCATAAATAGCGTTAAAATTTCACGTAATACAAATAATGGTATTTTGTCATAAGGTGGAGGGTTTTATGAGAGTGGACATGTATCATACGAAAGTATTGAAGGCGCTCGAATCAGAAGATTACATTTCAGTACGAAGAAGAGTGCTACGTCAATTAGTAGAATCGTTAATTTATGAGGGGATTATTACACCGGTTCGCATAGAAAAAGAAGAACAAATTCTTTTTATAATACAAGGACTTGATGAAGAAGACAAAAGTGTCACGTACAAATGCTATGGCAGGGAACGGATGACATTTGGACGTATTTCGTTAGACTCATTAATAGTAAGAGTCCAAGATGAACAGCAAGAAATACAATCTGTCTCGCAATTTCTAGAAGAAGTTTTTCGGGTTGCTAGTGTAGAACAAGCTAAATTAGATTCTTTTATGCACGAATTAGAACAAACAATATTTAAAGACACGATTGCACAATATGAAAGAAATAATAAGAAAGAATATACTCAAAAATCTTACGATGAGTTTGAAAGCCATTTAATAGACGGCCATCCATATCACCCTAGTTATAAAGCACGTGTTGGATTTCAATATCGTGACAATTTTCAATATGGATATGAATTTATGCAGCCAATAAAACTCATATGGATTGCAGCGCATAAGAATTATGCGACTGTAGGTTATGAGAATGAAGTGATGTATAACGACCTTTTAAAAGAGGAGATTGGCGATCGTAAATTAGAAGAGTTTATGGAACGAATTCGTAATAGGGGATGTTATCCAAAACAGTACGTGTTTATACCTGTTCACCCATGGCAGTGGGAGAATTTCATCATTTCAAATTATGGGGATCATATACAGGGTAATTTTATTATTTATTTAGGAACATCAGAGGACGATTATTGCGCGCAACAGTCAATGAGAACGTTAAGAAATATTACGAGTCCAAAGAAACCGTACGTTAAATTATCGATGAATTTACTCAACACTTCAACACTCCGTACACTGAAACCATACTCTGTTGTGAGTGCACCAGCAATATCAAATTGGTTAAATGATGTTGTAAGTAATGACGCCTATTTAATGGATGAAGCACGTTTAATCTTGTTAAGCGAGTTTTCAAGTGTAACGTATGACACGAATAAGAAAGCTATATATGGTTCATTAGGATGTATTTGGCGCGAAAGCATTCATAAGTATTTAGATGCACAAGAGGATGCAATTCCTTTTAATGGTTTATACGCTAAAGAGAAAGATGGTACACCAATTATTGATGCGTGGTTGAACAAATATGGAATGAAGGATTGGCTACAATTACTTATTCAAAAAGCGATAATACCAGTTATACATCTTGTTGTAGAGCATGGCATCGCACTGGAATCACATGGACAAAATATGATTCTAGTCCATAAAGAAGGGGTGCCTGTTCGTATTGCGTTAAAGGATTTTCATGAAGGGCTTGAGTTTTATCGTCCATATTTGAAAACGGTTGACAAATGTCCCGACTTTACTAAAATGCATAAAACATATGCGAATGGAAAAATGAATGATTTCTTTGAAATGGATCGCATTGAATGTTTGCAAGAGATGGTGTTAGATGCACTATTCCTGTTTAATTTAGGAGAATTAGCATTCGTACTTGCGGATGAATATGGATTGAAAGAAGAACATTTTTGGATGATGGTTGTTGAAGAAATTGAAAATCATTTAAGAATATATCCACATTTGAAAGGTAGATTTGAAAATATTCAATTATATGCACCTACATTCTATGCTGAACAATTAACGAAACGTCGATTATATATGGATCTGGAATCGCTTGTTCATGAAGTTCCAAATCCATTGTATAGAGTAAGACAACTTATGAAACAAAAATCAGCTGTTACAGGGGGAAATTATGCTAATCGTTAATAAACAAGAGTATAGCAAAAGTGATTTTGAATTGAGATTACAAGTTTATGAGGAAATGGAACAATTTAAAGAAGCAGAAGGAAATAGATTTGCACTTTGTCTGAAAGATCCATTCGATATTATTACGATTGTGTTTTTCTTAAAAGAAAAGAAATCATCAGTATTACTTATACATGAAGATACACCAAAAGAAACAGCTATTGAAATGGCAAAGCGTGCAAATTGTGTAGGAATTTTATATGGAGAATATGGCGATTTTACAAAATTAGAAGTAGGGAACTTTTTACTAGAAGAGCATTCTTTATTGCAATATAGTTCTGGAACTACAGGGGAACCGAAACTAATTCGTAGAGCATGGACGGAAGTTGATACGGAAATTACCGTTTATAATGAAGCTTTAAACTGTGAAGTAGATGAAGTGCCAATCGTTATGGCTCCTGTTTCACATTCATACGGACTAATATGTGGTACTCTATCAGCAATTAAGAGGGGGAGCCAGCCTGTAATCATTACGAATAAAAATCCTAAATTCGCATTAAATATAGTTCGCAATACAGAAAAACATATTATATATGCAGTACCACTTATGTTACACATTATGGGGAGTTTTCCATTAGGAATGTTCCAGTTTCATAAAATTATGACATCAGGATCGCCTTTGCCAGAAGCACTATTTTATAAACTAAAAGAAATGACAACATATATGATGCAGCAATACGGTTGTTCTGAAGCAGGTTGTATTAGTATATGTCATGATATGAAAAGCCATTTAGATTTAGGAAACCCTCTACCTCATGTGAGTATAAGCATAGGTTCAGATGAAAAAGCACCGGAAGAAATCGTCTTGAAAATGAATGATAAGGAAATCTTCACGAAAGATTTAGGGTATAAATCTGAGCGTGGCATTCATTTTATGGGGCGTATGGACGATGTAATTAATGTTTCGGGATTAAAAGTCTTTCCTATAGAGGTAGAAGAAACGATGCTTCGATTGGAAGGTGTTGAAGAGGCAATTGTATATCGAGGGAAACATCCTGTGATGGGCGAAATAGTTAAAGCGAAAGTGATTTCTCATGTTGATCCAGTACAAATAAGAGAATGGTGTATTCAGCACTTACCTTCTTATAAAGTTCCGCATGAAATTGAAAGTGTAAATGAAATTCCTAAAAATAAAACTGGAAAAGTAAGTAGAAAGTTACTAGAGATGGGAGAGGTTACAACATGAGACGGGAAGCGTTAAAGAATGCCGTGTTAAAAATTATGATAGAAAAAATGGAACTGAAAAATGTAACGCATTTAGAAGAAACGATGCGCTTAAATCAAGATTTATATATAGATTCGGTAATGATGTTACAGCTTATTGTATACATAGAAATGGATGTAAAGCTATGCGTTCCAGAGGATGAGGTAGATCCAAAGGCATTTCTTACTGTAGGATCTTTGCTTGATTTTATGGAGGAGTTAGAGCCGTTACAGGAAGTAAATGTGAATAACTAACCTTTAGGAAAGTGGATGAGAGTATGACTTCAATTAAAGTGCACTGTTTAGTGAGTTGTTTTTGTGAAATTATAAAAAGGCGTAGCGACATTGATTTTCGTCCATTTTATTTTGGACTATGGGATGGAGATTTTGATATAACAGAAGGCGGAATTATTTCATATCACTCTGAAAACATTAACCATGATCATTATTTACTTTGGTTTGAAAAATTGTACGGTATTAAAGTAAACGAATGGTATGATCATGCAAAAGATAAAGATAGCAATGTAGAAACGTTTTTAGAATTAGTAGAAAAAAAGCCGGAAAATCGTTATGTCATTGTAATGGTTGATATGTCTCTATTACCAGAGAGGGAAAATAAATTTCATCAAAAACCGTTTCCACATTATTTAATGATATCAAAAACAGAGAAAGAAGAAGAGTGGTTCATGCTAGATCCTGATTTTCGTTGGGAAGGAAATATGGAAAGAGAAAAAGTACTTCACTCTATTCAAGATAACCCATTTGGTGGAGGTTATTTCATTGATATAGAAGGAATTGGAGAGCCAACGCAAGAAACAGTAGCTAGTTATTTCACAGAAACATTCAAAAAGAACGACAATGAACTGACTATGGAACTGAAAAATTTAATTGTAAAAATGGCAAATGAGGAAGAAGGATATGCGCTTTCTGGACTTGTAGCAGCAGTAAAACAAATACCAGTACTTGCAATTCGTAAATATAGTTATGAGCATGCCTTTGCATACTTCCGTGAAACGTTGCAATATTCGGAGCAAGAATTTGATTATTGGTGTGATCGGGTAGAGGATATTGTACAAGGATTTACAAATGTACAGTATCGTGCAATTAAAATGGCAATGACGAATAATAAAGGTATGCTAGTATCGATTATTGAAAAACTGGATGAAATGAATGCAATTGAACTGCAAATTAAGAAGGAATTAGAGAGACAGTTTCTATCATGGAAAGGTATGAAAACAAATCAGTCTGTCGCAACTTTTTAATAAGCTAACTGAATTTAAGATAGGGGAGTTTAATGCTATGAAATATTCGCTATGTACCATTTCATTTCGTCATCAATTAATTTCATTTACTGATATTGTTCAATTTGCATATGAAAACGGTTTTGAAGGAATTGAATTGTGGGGGACTCATGCACAAAATTTGTATATGCAAGAACGCGAAACGACAGAACGAGAATTGACTTTTCTAAAGGATAAAAACTTAGAAATTACGATGATAAGTGATTACTTAGATATATCATTATCAGCAGATTTTGAAAAAACGATAGAGAAAAGTGAACAACTTGTAGTACTAGCTAATTGGTTTAATACGAATAAAATTCGCACGTTTGCTGGGCAAAAAGGGAGCAAGGACTTCTCGGAACAAGAGAGAAAAGAGTATGTGAAGCGAATACGTAAGATTTGTGATGTGTTTGCTCAGCACAATATGTATGTGCTGTTAGAAACACATCCCAATACACTAACGGACACATTGCCTTCTACTATAGAACTATTAGAAGAAGTAAATCATCCGAATTTAAAAATAAATCTTGATTTTCTTCATATATGGGAGTCTGGCGCAGATCCAATAGACAGTTTCCATCGATTAAAGCCGTGGACGCTACATTACCATTTTAAGAATATATCTTCAGCGGATTATTTGCATGTGTTTGAACCTAATAATGTATATGCTGCAGCAGGAAGTCGTATAGGTATGGTTCCGTTATTTGAAGGTATTGTAAATTATGATGAGATTATTCAGGAAGTGAGAGGTACGGATCTTTTTGCTTCCTTAGAATGGTTTGGACATAATTCAAAAGAGATATTAAAAGAAGAAATGAAAGTATTAATAAATAGAAAATTAGAAGTAGTAACTTCGTAATGTGAAATGATGTGAGAGTCTCGTTTTAGAGGCTCTTTTTTTACGGTAAAAAATAACCAAAAATTTCCATGTATTTTAATTTGAATTTAACACAATTTATATATAAATAAGGAGGTGATTGGTAATGGCTAGAAATCGTAATTCTAATCAATTAGCATCACATGGAGCACAAGCAGCTTTAGATCAAATGAAATATGAAATTGCACAAGAGTTTGGTGTACAACTTGGCGCTGATACTTCTTCACGTGCAAACGGTTCTGTAGGCGGTGAAATTACAAAACGCCTTGTAGCGATGGCAGAACAACAACTTGGTGGCGGATATACTCGCTAATTGTAGAAGGTTATAGGAGAAAGGAAGGATTCTTCCTTTCTTTTTTTTTCAATTAATTGGTATGGATATATTGTGAACTGGATTCAAAGAATAGGAATAATACTATAATTTCCCCAATTTCTTTTGTTGTGAATGGGAAGTAGTAAAGATGTAATAGCCCTGGTGGAATGAAAAGTTACGTTCCAGCGGGGCTATTATATGGTAAGAAATATATGATGAAAGGTTTCGAAGCCAACATGTTAAAAAAAGAAAACTGTTGTTTAATTGCGCTTGCATCAGTTCCACTTGTTATGACATTAGGGAATTCAATGCTCATCCCAATTCTGCCGACTATTGAAAAGAAATTACATATTTCATCGTTTCAAGTATCCATGATTATTACAATTTACTCTATCGTAGCCATTCTACTTATACCGATTGCTGGTTATTTATCAGATAGATGGGGACGAAAGATGGTAATGGTTCCGAGTTTGCTGATTGCAGCTATAGGAGGAGCGATAACTGGTTGGGTATCTTGGAAAGTTGATAATCCCTACAATTGGATATTGATTGGTAGAGCGATTCAAGGTATTGGTGCTGCTGGTGCAATGCCGGTTGTTATACCGTGTGTTGGTGATTTATACAAAGACGAAAAACAAGTTAGTACAGGCTTGGGAATCATTGAGACATCCAATACATTTGGAAAAGTGCTGAGCCCTATTTTAGGATCTGCTCTTGCTGCCATTGTATGGTTCTTACCATTTTGGGCGATTCCAGTTTTATGTGTCATATCAATTGTTTTGTTACTTGTTCTAGTAAAGGCAAAGAAACAAGAAGGAGAAGTACCACCACTTAAAGAGTTTATAAAATCTATTCTGTCTACGTTTCGAGAAAAAGGAAGATGGTTAATTGCCATTTTTGCATTAGGTGCAATTATTATGCTTATTTTATTCGGAATTCTCTTTTATTTGTCGACTATACTGGAATCAAAGTATGACATTCATGGTATATGGAAAGGGTGTGTGCTTGCTATCCCGTTACTTGTACTGTCACTTAGTTCCTATATGGCCGGTAAAAAAATTGGAGATAATCAAAATGTTATGAAGAAGTGTATTTATATTGGTTTTTTAATGGCAGCTGCATCAGTCATCATTCCTTTATTTATAAAAGGGATTTACTTACTACTTCTTTGTCTCGTTATTATGGGGATAGGAATTGGTATGGCACTCCCATGTTTAGATGCTCTCATTACACAAGGGATTGAAAAGGAGCAAAGGGGAACGGTTACGTCCTTTTATAGTTCAATGCGATTTATTGGTGTAGCAGCTGGACCACCTTTATATTCTTTTTTTATGAAAGGGGCGGACCATGAAGTGTTTTATTTGACAAGTATTTTCGCTGCCATTGGTGCTGTCATAGCAATCATTTGGATTAAACCAGCAAAGGATGCAAAGGCGGTAAAACAGAAACCGGAACCTACTTCATAATTTGTAAGAGAATTGCATGATGTTTTGAGTAACATGCAATTCTCTTTCGTTCATTAAGAATAAATAACTTGTTTTAACATATAAAGTGCGACACCCCATATGATGAGACCAGAAAATTTATTTAAAAATAAAATTGTCTTTCCGGTTGAGTCTAGTCTTTTTAGAAATTTCCCCGCTAAAGCTAAGCTTATAAACCAAATCCAAGAAACGATAATAGTTGCAAGTGTGAAAGCCCATTTTTCACTTCCTATGTATTGAATAGAATTTGTTCCAATTACACCGATTGTGTCTAAAATAGCATGTGGATTTAATAACGAAACTGATGCTGCGAAAAGGATTTGCTTTTTTAAGGGCATACTTTTTTCTTGTTTTACATCGTTGGAAGGATTACTTCTCCAAATAACAAAGCCCATGTATAGGAGAAAGAAAAATCCAATTATATATAATGAGTTAGTTAGCCAAGAAAAAGTAAGGAGTACAAGGGAGACACCTTGCACTGCAATCAATATGAGTAACGTATCACATATAGAGGCAGTTAATACTACGGGAGCTGTCCTCCAAATGTTTGGTTGGCTCGCACCTTGGTTAAAGACAAAAACATTTTGTACACCTAATGGAATGATAAGTCCAAATGCAAGAATGATACCATGAATAATTGCTTCACTCATCATATTACCTCCTATTTTAATTCATTATGATAGTGTATATTGTATAGAAGAAATGAAAATTTGTATCCATCCATATGGTTGGGGAGGTTACCAACCAAAAAGAATATAAGGTGATATAATGGGAAGATTCGTTTGGAAACCGAATATGTCTCTAGCGACTCCGCTGTATAAACAAATAGAAACTTATATAAAAGAAAGGATCGTTAATGGAGAATGGACCGTTGGAACGAAATTACCTTCACAAAGAGAGTTGGCACATACATTTGGTGTGAATCGAAGCACAATTGTAATGGCTTTCGATGAACTAGTTGCAAAGGGATACATAGAAGGGAATGGCAGGAAAGGAACAATTGTTGTAAATAATAATGAGAATGCTTCAACTTACGCACCCCCGCCTAATTGGCAGTCTTATGTAGAAACAGGACTTCATTATCCGAATCTCCCAGCTATTCAGGAGATTAATCAAGCTGAATTTTATCCACATGTAATTCGATTAGGAACAGGTGAGCTCGCGCCGAGTCTCTTACCTGAGAAAAAGATGAAAGAAATTATGAATAAGCTTTTAAAGTCAAATGTGACGCTTGGGTATGAAGAGCCGAAAGGAAATTTTTATTTAAGGGAAAAGATTTCCGAATACTTAAAGGGGCATGGTGTATATGTATCTCCTGACTCTATATTAATTGTTTCAGGAGCAATTCAAGCGCTGCAACTTATCTCTATGGGGCTTCTTCCAAAAGGGGCATCCATCTTATTAGAAAAACCATCCTATTTATATTCGCTTAATGTTTTTCAATCCGCAGGAATGCGTTTCATTGGAATACCAATGGATGAGAACGGTTTAAATACATCATATATTACAAAATATAAGAAGCAATTTAATGCATCTATTTTATATACAATCCCGTCTTTTCATAATCCAACGAACTTTAGTATGAATGCGAAGAGACGAATAGAAGTGATAGAAATATGTAATGAAATTGGATTACCTATTATAGAGGACGCAGTGTATCAAGACTTATGGTTTGATGCACCTTGTTCGAAACCTTTAAAAGCCTATGATAAAAATGGAATTGTACTACATATTGGAAGCATGTCCAAAGTAATTAGTCCAGGGTTAAGAATTGGATGGATTGTTGGACCTGAGCCAGTAATTCAAAGATTGTCAGACATAAAAATGCAAACAGATTATGGTTCAAGCACTATATCCCAGCAAATTGCAGCAGAGTGGTTTACAAATGGTCTATATGATGAGCATTTGCGCTTTGTAAGAAGTGAATTGAAAAAACGAAGAGATTTTATGTTACTAATGTTAGATAAATATCTTCGTGAAATAGCAACTTGGCATGAACCAACAGGGGGATTTTATATATGGGTACATATAAAAGTACCCATTTCATATCGCAGTTTATTTGATAAAGCTCTGCAAGAAAAGGTTTTATTAAACCCAGGTACTTTATATGATAGAAGTGCAAATCAATTTTTGCGCCTATCGTATTCATACGCAACGTTAGAAGAAATTGAAATAGGTATAAAAAAACTTGCACAACTAATGAAAAAGTAAGAGGAGAAAGTAATGAAACAATATGTAATTTGTCAAATGATCAATGGAGAAAAATATTTAGCTGCTTATGCGGAGACGCAGCAAGAAGCAATTGAAAAAGCAGAACTGTTAGGATTAAGAACGGGAAATCGTTACATAGTTATTACTGCAGAAGAAGCCGAAGGGTTATCGTACCCTTAAACAATGTACGAGATTGTATAGGAAGTAAATAAGCCTAGTAATATAAGAAATTACTAGGCTTATTTACTATTAATTTGTCAAACGTTTTTGTATGCAAAATAATAATATTATGAGTCAAGTTGACGAAAAAATCGATTTGTCTTTCGGTCTTGATTTCCTTTTCTATATTCATCAATATATTGCCTAAAGTTCCAAGCTTGTAAAAATTTATTAGCAGAGTTATAACCAGAATTGTAAAGCCATTCTTTTTCTTCCTTTGTCAGTTCAAAATTAGTACTTGTAATCGTTCCTGTTGGAATTGTAATGGTTCTTGCTTTTGATTCCTTATCTAAATGACGTAAATCGTGAGCTTGCATCATTGTTTTAAATAGTCCTTTGAACATAGAAATAGGCTCGTTATAGTGAGCAGGGTCAGCTTGAATCTCATCTTTTACAAAATGAAATCCGAAAGTCGGCCAGCGAGGAGCGGTAGGTGAATCGAAAATCCAAATTGGATAATTACTTAGAATTCCTCCATCAACCATATAACAAGGCTGCTTCCATTTTGGAGTTCTCCATTTTACGGGTTCAAAGAAGAAGGGGATTGTACTACTCATTCTTACCGCTTTAGCGATAGAGAAGCGATAATTTAAAAATCCGTAGTTTGGTAAGTCGTCAGGAAAGACAACCATTTTACCATTACTAATATCAGAGGCGATGATTTTGAGTTTGTTTAGATCTGGTAAATCAGTAAATAAATGAACACCTTTTTTTCGAAGTAATTCTTCAATCCATTCTTCTATAAATACATTAGAGTATATACCTAGAGTAGTCCATGCACTTAGTCCCTTACCGATAAAAGGAATTCTATCAATAAAAGTTCTTTTCGTAAATTTATTATAATCAATATCAGTTATAATCGTTTTTAACTCTGAACAAGAATATCCTGCCGCTAGGAGCGCTGCAATAATCGAACCAGCCGATGTACCAGCTACACGTTCCCATTCATAACCTTTTTCGGCTAACGCGCAAATTGCCCCGACATGCGCAATACCGCGCACACCGCCTCCTTCAAAAACACCATCAATCTTCATTAAACATACTTCCTTTCGAATAAAAGATTTGGAAATGGAAAAAAAGCACGTATTGTACGTGCTTTTTTTCAATAGTTTTTAAGTTTACTAGCAGCCTACAAAGCCGCCCCAACAGCTAGCTCCGATGATGATTAGAAGGATGAATAAAACGATTAATAAAGCGAAACCTCCGTAACCACAACCACCACAGCTACCGCCGTAACCGTAACCGCCGCAACTATATCCGTAACCCATGTGGAATTCCTCCTTATATTAAAAATAAAAATGAACGAGGGGAAAATGTACTGGAAGAACTAAAGAACTATCGTGTTTGTAGGAACAATGTATAGTATGCTTTTTTAAACTTGTTCGCGTACGAAGGATAAGCCCGTTTTTTGGAGGCTTGTTGATTTTGTAAAGAATGAAGTATAATCTTTGTACTATGATATAAATAAGTATGTAAATGTAAGGAGAATTTATGAATAAAAAAATTGAAGTGTTAATTGATAAATATGAACTAACACACTTGAAAGAGGAACTTATTAATACTGTATTTCCTTGTATAAAAGTTGTGCCAAAGCAGCAGGAAACTGTTGCGATAGGTAGTTCGAAAATGGGAGGAGTTCCTGATCTACCAGCTTTATTTGAATATCCAAAGCATAAAGGAAATCCACTACAATTTATCGCGCAATTTAACTTAAGTGATTTACAAAATGTTGGTATGGATCACAATCTTCCTAAGACGGGGATGCTGTATTTCTTTTGCATTGAAAATTATTTTGAAGAAAATGTGAATCTAACAGAGGCTGGGCGTGTACTTTATTATGATGTTCCTGTAGAGCAATTACGAAGAGAAAATGAAATACAAGCGAAATATAACCAGTGTGCAATTACTTTTGAACTGACATACAAATTACCAGAACTTTTCATTGAAGATGAGGCTGATTCAGATCGTTTCTTGCAATTACTTGAAGAGCTAATTCCAGATAACTATGATAACCATCAAATGTTTGGTGAGCCATTCTCTGTACAAGAAGAAGTGTTATATGAGACAGGAGAATATATGGGAGTAGACCCGCAGCAAATGACTCTTTTATTCCAAATTGATTCAGATCATAAAAATTGTAATATGGTTTGGGGAGAACTAGGGATGCTATATTTCTGTATTAGTAATGAAGATTTGAAAAATCAACGTTTTGAAAATACATGCTGTGTATTACAAACATGCTAATGAAAAAAGGTTGTTCTTTTAAAAAGAACAACCTTTTTATGTGAATTAGTTAATATGCATAATCTCATATGACCTATACGAAAAAGTATTGTATACTCTGAAACTATACGATACTTTTTCGTATAGTTATAGAATATAAGGAGTGACAAGATGGGAAAGACAATTAAGTATGTGACAGCTGCCGCACTTTGTTCAACTATAGTAATGGGAGGCTTACAAGCGTCATCTGTATCTTATGCAGCTACAAATCCGAATACGGTGACAGCACAATCAGATGTAAAGTTATTAGATGATTTCAGAAAAGAATTAAAAAAACAGATTGATAATCGAGAAGAAAATATTACAATCACATATAAAACAAAAGATAGAAATGCTAGAAATATTATGGATCAATTGTATGGTGAGTTTAATAAAATTGTAGATGCTGATGAGTATGTAAAATATAATGTAGCGTCTACTAGATATTCTATTAAAGGAATGCCAGGGGACTATACGTTTACACTGCAAGTAAAATACCGTGAATCAAAAGAACAAACTCAATATGTAAAAGCTCAGGCAAAATCAATTGTTGGATCAATTGTAAAACCAGGGATGGATGAGCATGAGAAAGTAAAAGCTATTCACGATTACGTTGTGAAGCATGTGTCTTATGATACGTCTTATCAAGCGTATACAGCATATGAAGCATTAGCGAATCGTTCTGCCGTTTGCCAAGGATATACATTATTAACGTATGAGTTGTTAAAAGAGGCAGGTATTCAAAATCATATTGTAACAGGCACAGGAAATGGACAAGCTCACGCGTGGAATTTAGTGAACATTGAAAACAAATGGTATCACCTAGATACTACATTTGATGATCCAGTACCAGATAAAGCAGGGCGTGTAACTTACTCATATTTTAATATGTCTGACGAACAGTTAAGTAAAGATCATGAATGGGATCGTAGCAAATATCCAGCGGCAACTACAAGTTATTTTGGTGAATTAACAAATAAAATAAAAGCTGGTAGCTCAAAAACTATTGTATATGAGCAGATGTTAAAAGAAACAAATTTACAATACTTATCTGCAGAATACGGAGCAGAAAATTATAATGAATTTAAGCAAAAGTTGCAGCAACAGTTTGCAGCCAAACCAGAAAAAGTAGAAGTACGATATAAGCAGTCCATGGATGGAACGATGCAAGATATAAAGAAAGTATTAAATGAAATAAATTGGCCAAAAGGTGCAAAGCGTGTGTCTTATCAAGTAGCACCTTATAGTGCACTGGCGGGTTATTCATTGGCGACAATTACATTTACGTATTAAGCAATGAGAAAGAGCATCTGTAAAAGATGCTCTTTTTATATTTGTTGATCACTTTAAAATATTGGGAATTATGTGATAAAATAAAAAGGAGAGGATGTGAATGCTGAATGAACTTGTTCGAAAGTAATATTTTTACATTGATATATACTTGTTTAGTAATCGGACTTATCGTTTTGTTTTTCATATCATTTACTTTGTTTATTAGAAGAGTATTACAAAGCAGCGTTGCAAAGAAACACCACGTGATTAATATGAACCAGAAGCTAGATCGAATTATTGAATTGCTTGAAAAAGATAAGAAATAGCGATAGAAGAAGTATGAAAAGGGGAAGAGAATGGCGAATTATATAAAAGAATTACGTGAAAAAGTAGGGCATGATTATGTTTTCTTAAACTTTGCCGGTGGTTGTGTATTTAATAAAGAAGGAGAAGTATTACTGCAAAAAAGAGGAGACTTTAACGCTTGGGGCTTTCCAGGTGGCGCAATGGAGATAGGAGAATCGGCTGCGGAAACTGCAATCCGAGAAATAAAAGAAGAAACCGGGTATGATGTAGAAATAAATGAGCTTATTGGAGTGTATACAAAATATTTTCAATCATATCCAAATGGAGACAAGGCACAGTCAATTGTGATGTGTTTTTCATGCTCAATAGTTGGGGGCGACAAAAAAGTAGATGGTGATGAAACGTTGGATTTGAAGTTTTTCCCGTTAGACGACATGCCACCGTTATTTTGTAAACAGCATGAAGATTGCCTGCAAGATTTATTGGAGAAAAGAGTAGGGGTATATCGTTAACATATAAAAAAGAAGCTAAATGAGATTAGCTTCTTTTTTATGTTTTATTTCCACCAATCATCAAACATTGACGCTGGTACTTGTCTTTTATGCTCACTCACTGTGTAACGTTTTTCAATTTTCTCTGCAACGTCAGCTGGAACTGCTTTACCTTCTAAATAATCATCTAATTGATCATAAGTAATACCTAACTCTGTTTCGTCAGCTTGACCTGGTTTTTCATCTAATAAATCAGCTGTTGGCATTTTTAAGTAAAGTCGCTCGTCTGCACCTAACTCTTGTAATAATGCACGTCCTTGGCGCTTCGTTAATCCCGTTAATGGTAATAAATCTGCACCACCATCTCCGAATTTTGTAAAGAACCCTGTTACAGCTTCTGCAGCGTGATCTGTTCCGATAACAAGTAGCCCTTTTTGTCCACCAATTGCATATTGAGTAACCATACGGATACGTGCTTTCACGTTACCTTTATTGAAATCTGTTAATGATTCACCCAATAAGTTTTCATATTGATTTGAAAAAGCATCAACAGTTGAAGCAATATCAAATGCAACAGATTGATCTGCTTGAATGAATTGTAATGCTAATTGTGCATCATCTTCATCTTTTTGTACTTTATAAGGAAGACGTACGGCGATAAACGTTACATTACCACCTTCGTTACGAATTTCTTCAACTGCAAGTTGTGCTAAGCGTCCTGCTAAAGTAGAGTCTTGGCCGCCGCTAATACCAAGTACAAATCCTTTTGCGCCTGTTTTTTTTACATAATCTTTTAAGAAATCAACTCGTTTACGAATTTCAACTTTTGGATCAATTACAGGCTGAACATGTAATGCTTTCATAATCTGTTCTTGTAATGTCATTATGTTTTCCTCCTATTCATATTAAAGCGGTAAATAAGTTTATATGTATAATGGTACATACTTCTATCCTTTATTATTTCGCAAAACTAACGAATATACAATAGGATGTGTGTATGAATATGAATGTAGTCATTATAAATAAAGTACTACGTATAAGCAATTTTTTTAAACCTTTCAAAACTGTAAGGTTTTTGTCATTTGAATCGATGGAAGGTATTTCCGTACTTTACTAATATAAAAACATAGTTAGTAGAAAGAAGGGCGGAGAAGTAATATGAACATTAGAGAACTCGCATATCGGAATGTAACGCGAAATAGACGGACATACTCAGCCTATTTTTTGAGTAGTGCATTTGCTATTATGGCCTTTTTTGTGTATTCATTTTTTGCGTTTCATCCGGCATTAAGTGCAGGAGAATTGGGTCAGTACGTATTCGTAAGTATGTCTTTTGCACAGTCTATTATTTACTTATTTACATTCTTCTTTATTTTATATTCGATGGGAATGTTTTTAAAAACGAGAAAGCGTGAGCTAGGAATTTTAATGATGCTAGGTATGACGAAATATCAATTAAAGCGTCTTATCTTTTTTGAAAATATTATGATTGGAATAGGGGCAATTATTTTTGGTATTCTTTCAGGTATGTTATTTTCAGGGGTATTACTATTTGTCGCCCCGATGATATTAAAACTAGATATATCCTTATCCTATTACATACCGATGAAAGCAATTGTTGTAACAAGTATTATGTTTTTCATATTATTTATGATCATATCATTGTTTAGTGCAGGAATGATTCGTAAAAATAAAATTATGAAGTTGTTTAGAGGGTCAGCAGAGGCAAAACCGGAACCGAAAGCATCAATCATTTCTTCAATATTAGCAGTAGTATTGCTTAGTGCTGGCTATGTAGGAGCTCTTCTATCGCATGGCGCAATGGTATTTATTATGATGATTCCTGTTACAACGGTAGTTATTATTGGGACGTATTTGTTGTACAAGCAGCTGAGTGTCTTTATTATTCGATTATGTAAAAAAAGTAAACGTTTCTATTGGACACAGACTAATATTATTACGTTATCAGATTTAGCGTATCGCATGAGAGATAACGCAAGAATGTTCTTTATTGTAACCATTATTTCTACTGTAGCATTTTCCGCAATAGGGACATTAGTCGGCTTCGCATCCATGACGAAAGGGATAATGGAGAGACCAATTGCGTTTCATTACCATTCTAAGCAAGGGAATAGTAACGAATCACAACATATACAAATGATTGACAAAGGATTAAAGAAACATAATATAGCAGCTTCAAAAACTAATATTTCGACAAAGAAAACGGAGGAACAGTCGTTAAGAAGCGCCACTTTTATAAAAGAATCAGATTATAAGGAATATGCAAAGTTAACAGGAGAACCATTTAATACTGTAGCCAATAAAGAGATTGTATTTTTGTCAGCTGATATACCAGGGCCAGCGATGAAAGAAAGAAAAGAAATTACTTTACCCAATATGAATGAAAGTTTAAAGGTGAAAAAAGTTACTTCATCTTCATTGGGGAAAATATTAAGAGGAAATGTTTATGTAATCTCTAATAATCAATATGATTCATTACAAGATGGATTTATAGAGACAAAAGATTATATGTATAAAACTGAAAGAACGAAAGATGAGATTGAAATTGGTAAAGAGCTTACTCATCAAATTAAACCGTATCAAGAACAGTCAACGTTTAGTGCGGAAGAGTACGAACAAAACCAAAGTTTACAAATTGCAGGACCGATTTTATTTGTAGGTTTCTTTATTGGTATAGTATTTTTCGTTTGCGCAGGAAGTTTCCTTTACTTCCGTTTATTCTCCGATTTGGAGGATGATGTTCGCTTGTTCGAAATGATTCGAAAAGTTGGATTGACGAGTGGGGAATTATCGAAGGTAGTTACAATTCGATTGGCGCTTTTATTCTTCGTTCCAATTGGTGTTGCAACATTACATGGGGCAGTAGCCTTAACTGCGTTAGGGCAAATGTTTGAGTACTCATTGTTTAAAGAAAATACAGTTGTATTAAGTATTTTCATAGGTATTCAAATTGTATACTTCTTACTTATAAGATCCCGTTATGTAAAACAATTGAAAGAGAGATTACGTATGCATTAAATGTGTTTTTTTAACTCGAGTACAAAATTTTCTAAAAAGAGGCAAGTATTGCCAAAAAGTGATAAAATGGAAAAAGCGAGGTGGAAAAATTAATATAGAGTAAGGGGGGGAGAAATATGAAAGCAACAGGAGTTATTCGAAAAGTAGACGAATTAGGACGAATTGTTATCCCTAAAGAATTACGCGATGTATTGGGAATACAAATCAAATCACCGCTTGAAATTTTTGTAGAAGCAGATAAAATCATTTTACAAAAATATCAACCTTACAATGCTTGCCAAATCACAGGTGATGTTTCAGAACAGAACATATCATTAGCAAATGGAAATATTACTGTTGGGATAGAGGGAGCGGAATATTTAGTAAAAGAAATAGAAAAGTTTTTAAACAAGAGTGAGGTTTAGTCTTAATTTATATTATTTTTCAAATTACATATCATTCTTTTAAAAGACTGTAAGAGGACCATTAATTGGTTCTCTTATTTTGGTTAGTAGTTGAACGACATGGGGTGTTACTTCCTACAAATCATAGGGAAAATAAAAAAGTAGTATAGAGTTAGTAAATGATGTTGAGAAATATTTGAAAAGAAGGAAAACACAAAGAATAAAACGAATGTTACATTTACACGTATTCAAAAGTGGTCTGAAATGAAAATAATACATTTTCAGGAGGGATTACGATGAGTAGTACAGTGAATAAACAAAAAGGTATACAATT
This sequence comes from Bacillus sp. AR8-1, assembly GCF_008042345.1. Lineage (NCBI taxonomy): Bacteria > Bacillati > Bacillota > Bacilli > Caryophanales > Bacillaceae > Bacillus > Bacillus sp. AR8-1. The sequence continues at coordinate 45,134 of NZ_QNUB01000037.1, read as the reverse complement.
GATTCCGTTTACCGTAAATAAGGTGGTAGAACAAGTAAATGAAATTCCACCAGGTGTACAAATGATTCACGCTCCGCAAGTATGGGAAAAGAGTGTGAAGGGGCAAGATGTAGTCGTTGCCGTATTAGATACAGGGTGTGATACTAATCATATAGATTTAAAAGATCGTATTATCGACGGAAGAAATTTCACAAAAGATTATGAAGCTGATCCAAATGTGTATCTTGATAATAACGGACATGGTACTCATGTAGCGGGGACGATTGCCGCGACTGAAAATGGTGTCGGTGTATTAGGAGTTGCACCACTTGCTAAAATGTTAGTATTAAAAGTTTTAGCGGGAGATGGTTCTGGAAGTTATGAGCAAATTATTGAGGCAATTCATTATGCTGTAAATTGGAGAGGGCCGAATCAAGAGAAAGTAAGAATTATTTCAATGTCACTTGGTGGTCCGCAAGATGTTCCAGAATTACATGAAGCAATTCAAAATGCGGTAAAGCAGGATGTTCTCGTTGTATGTGCTGCTGGAAATAATGGAGATTGCGATGATGAAACAGAGGAATTAGATTTCCCAGGTGCTTACTCTGAGGTAATTGAAGTTGGTGCTGTTAATTTAGAGCGGAAGATTGCATGTTTTAGTAATTCAAATCAAGAAATTGATCTAGTAGCGCCAGGTGATGAAATATTATCTACGTATCCAGATGGGAAATATGCTGTGTTAAGTGGAACTTCCATGGCGACGCCGCATATTGCTGGGGCGCTCGCCTTGCTCATTAAACAGTGTGAGAAAGAATACGGTCGAAAGTTATCAGAGCCGGAAGTATATGCACAACTTATTAAAAGAACTGTACCTTTAGGGTACGAACGTACATCTGAAGGGAATGGATTAATAGATTTATTAAAAGAATAGCCATATTAAAAAACATCTCATATTCATATGAGATGTTTTTTAATATGGCTCTGTCGCATGTAATACAACTTGTAACAACCCTGGGAGTGAATGGATTAATAGATTTATTAAAAGAATAGCCATATTAAAAAACATCTCATATAGATGTTTTTTAATATGGCTCTGTCGCATGTAATACAACTTGTAACAAACCTGGGAATCTAGCATTTAAATCTTCTTCACGAATTGAAATGAAACGTTGTGTTCCTTCAAGGCGTGTGTACATAACACCTGACTCACGTAAAACTTTGAAATGGTGAGATAAAGTTGATTTCGCAATAGGAATGTTTAAAGCACCACAAGATTGTTCATTTTTCTCTAGTAACATATTTACAATTTGTAAACGGATTTGATCGCTAAGTGCATATAAGACAGAAGAAAATTGAATTTCTTCTCGATTTGGATGATAGAGTGTACGCATATTTCACCTACTTGTATAAGTTAAGATATTTGCACTATAACATATAAAGTGATATATTTCTATTGTTTGAATATATTCGAACAATAGAAATATAGGGGGAGAAAAAATGAAGTATACAAAATTGCAAAAGGCAGGACTAAATATTTCAAAGTTGGGTTTAGGTACAAATGCAGTAGGGGGACATAATTTATATGCTGATGTGAATGAAGAAGAGGGAAAGCAATTAGTAGAAGAAGCTATTCAGCAAGGGATTACATTTTTTGATACAGCAGATTCATATGGTTTCGGTAGATCAGAGGAATTAGTAGGAGAAGTATTAAAGGGAAAACGTCATGAGTTTATACTTGCTACAAAAGGTGGAATTCAACCGTTGTTAAATGGAGAAACTTATATTAACAATGAACCAAGTTATTTAAGAAATGCTGTGGAGAATAGCTTAAGAAGATTACAGACTGATTATATTGATTTATATTATTTACATTTTACAAATCCTGAAACAAGTTACATAGATTCAATCGGAGAGCTTACTCGTTTAAAAGAAGAAGGGAAAATTCGTTCAATTGGAATATCGAACGTAAACATAGAACAATTAAAAGAAGCGAACCAAAATGGTCATATAGATGTTGTACAATCTCCGTACAATGTGTTAGAACGTACGGCTGAGGAAGAACTGTTGCCGTATTGTATAGAAGCGGGTATTTCATTTATTCCATATGGGCCTCTTGCTTTTGGAATATTAGGTGGAAAATATACAGAAGATTTTAAATTGAACGAAGTCGATTGGCGCCAAAATGTAAATCTATTTGAAGAAAATACATATAAGAGTAATTTTAAGAAAGTGGAAAAGTTAAAAGGGCTAGCTAAAGAAAATGATATTGAAGTGTCTCATTTAGCGTTAGCATGGTTATTAAATAAAGAAGGAATTGATACAGTTATACCTGGTGGAAAGCGGGCAGAGCAAATAAGAGAAAGTGTGAAAGCGGTAGACGTTTCATTGAATGAAAGAGTCATGAAAGAAATCCAATCTATTTTAGAAGATTAGTGAAACAGAGGGATAGTACCCTCTGTTTATATAAGGAGAAGGTCTAAATGAATAGAGTACTAGCTGTATTTTTCACGATAATGTTTATGATCGGTACAGACACTTTCTTAATTTCACCACTGTTGCCGACATTACAACAGGTGTATCATGTTTCAACCGATTTGTCAGGATGGATGGTGAGTTCGTATGCTTTAGGGTATGCTGGATTTGCGCTTATTGCTGGTCCTATATCAGATGGATTAAACAGAAAAAAAGTGATGGTACTAGGTATGAGTTTTTTTGCAATAAGTACGTTTTTGTGTGGAATTGCACCGAGTTTTTTATGGATGCTAACATTTAGATTTTTAGCAGGTGTAAGTGCAGCTTTTGTATCTCCACAAGTGTGGGCATCCATTCCGCTCCTTATAGAGAAAAAGCAAATTGTGAAAGCAATTGGGGTTGCAACAGCAGGGTTATCAATCTCTCAAATTTTAGGGCTGCCACTGGGAGCTTATTTAGCAACGATACATTATACAATCCCATTCTATTTCATTGGTATATTATCAGCACTACTTGTTATTCTTATTTATGTTGTATTACCAGAAATACAGTCGGTTCATATAGGTGGAAATAAAAAAGTGATTTTACAGCGTTATAAACAATTACTTACAGATTCAAAGGTTTCACTTTCTTATTTTGCATACTTTGTTTTTCAAACCGGAAATTTTGCTGCATTTTCATTTTTTGGTGTATGGCTTTCCATTCAATTTGGCTTACAAGTTCATGAAGTAGGTACAGCTATGCTTGTACTAGGATTAGGAAATTTAACTGGTAATATTTTTGGTCCTAGAATCGTAAATAAAATTGGTTATAACCTTTCTTTCTACGGTGGAATTATATTTACAGCAGTTCTATATGTATTACTTCCACATGTAAAGAACATTGTATTGGTGGAGTTATTGTTCTTTGCTTTGTTTTTTGTGACAGGAATTTTGTTTGTATTAATGATGAGGCACTTACAAAACATGTCTAGTGTAGCAAGAGGAACAGGTGCCGCCCTTGCTAACGCCTCGATGTACATTGGCCAAATGATTGGTGCGGTAATAGCAGGAATGTTATTTGCAACATCTCACAATTTTATACTAGTAGGTAGCTTTACAGCGTTATTATATGTTGTAGCTTTATTTCTGTTTAGAAAAGGTGAAAGCATTAGTAAAGATAATGAAAAAGGAATTGCATCATAAAGTTTTAGTAAATCAAAAAACAATTTTTTAGGATAAGTTAAAAAGGTGCTTTTTGATTGCATAGTTGCTGTATTTTTAATAATTCGTCGTTGAGCTGTATGATTGAAAAGGATTTGTAATAAAATTATAGGAAAATAAAAAACCCCTATATAGATAGGGGTTTATATATCGGCATATAGCTCCTCGGAAAAGGATATACCTAGTTTAACATATAGGAGTACTTATAATTGTGAAATAGATGTGAAAGTAATGTGAAAAATGTTGTAATAAAAAGCACTGTTTTAGCTAATGTAGCTAAAACAGTGCTTTTCTCTTTGATTGAACAGTTGCAGCATTTTCATCATGTATACCTGCATCTTTAATAATTCGTTGTTTTGCTTTATTTAATAGATGGTTTACTGCTTCGCCAAAATAGTTAGCTTCGCTTTTTGTGCGGGCTTCTCGTAAACATTTATAGTTTTCTAGCAGTTCCTCTTTTTCGGAGTTTGTTAAGAAATCTTCTATTTTCTTTTTTGTCATACGAAACACCCTTTCTCCTGACAAACGACGCAATAGAAAATATTTATTTCTCATTATAACAATAATTTTAAAAGAAAGTATACACTAACGTCGCAATAATTTGTCAATTTCTTGAATCTTCTCATCAGCTTTCCCAATTTGCGTATTTTTAGCCTGTTCGCCACCAAGAGCTTGATGTAGTAAAAAAGTTTGACCGGAAATAGCAGTTACAATGGATACTTTTATAATTTCTTTTATTGCGGTGACATCGAATAAAACGAGCCCAAGAAGTGCGGCTAGGCTACCAGTAAAAATATCAGTTAAAAATCCAAAATGAAAAAATGTTTTCAAACGGCGTGGAAGCAATAACTTACCTTGGTTATTGATTAGATGGGAAACGAAGCCGGTAATGCCACCAACAAGAACAGCGGTTAGCCATTGATACATTTCCATCGAATCCACTCCTTTTAGTGAATAAGATTCGATTATTTTATATTGATTCCTTTTAATATTTCATATAAGCATATTGAGAAAGTTTGTTTGGGGATATTTTGTATTCAAATTAATTATAACAGAAAATTTAGATAGATTTCAGTCTATTATATGAATCATTTTTACAATAATATGAATGCAGAAAGGGGTGCGTGATATGAATATAGATTATCGAATAAGAAGTGTAGATGGTTATACAAAAAAAATAGGGGAATTAGTAAGCCTGCTTGAGCATACGAGAGCTGTAACATTAGGCGAAGTAAAAAATTTATCAGTTGAGCAATTAGATTTAATTATGCAAAGCAGCGGAAATTCAATTGGCGCCTTATTAAAGCATATAGCAGCTATTGAAAAAGTTCATCAGCTTATTTCATTTCAAGATCGTGACTTTACAAAAGAAGAATTAGAAATATGGGAAGATGCACTGTATTTAGGGGAAGCGGGTAGAGCAATCTGTGGTCATGAAATACAGTATTATGTACAACTTCTACAAAGTGTTCGAGAAGAATCTCTGAAGTATTTAAGTGAACAAGGTAATGAGTGGCTCATGTCAGAAAGAAAGTGGCCTAACGGTGTAGTATATAACCAGCACTATCTTTGGTTTCATGTGCTAGAAGATGAAATTAGTCACCGAGGACAAATTAGAATGCTCAAAAACAAGTTATTTGAAAATTACGTTAAATGATGTAGCTTTTTATAGGAGAATTCCATATAATGAGAGTAATTAAAATAAGAACGGGGTGATGTATTATGGAGAAAATAACTTATATGAATAATAAACCAAATACAAAGGTGGATGGAAAGGGCGAAACGATATAAGTGAGCGCACTATCCTTCCACTTAGCTTAAACTAGGGAGGATATCAATTTGAATCAAAATATTTTAGAATCGTATGGCTGGGATTCTTTTTTTGAGGAACAAGCTGTAGAGAACTTTGAAGTAGGGCGTATTTTACTTGAGCATAAGCATATATATCGAATTATTTGTAATGATGGTGAATATATGGCAGAACTGTCTGGAAAGTTTCGGCATGAAGCAGTAACGAAGGGAGATTATCCAGCTGTTGGTGATTGGGTGTATATAAAGAAAATAGAGAATGAAAAGAAAGCTATCATTCATCGTATTTTTCCGAGAAGAAGCTCTTTTTCTAGACAAGAGGCTGGTACTCGAACGGAAGAACAAGTAATAGCAGCAAATGTAGATTATTTATTTTTAGTGAATGCACTTAATCATGATTTTAATGTTAGAAGGATGGAACGTTATTTATTATTAGCGTATGAAAGCGGTGCTATGCCAGTTATTGTTTTAACAAAGAGTAGTATATGTAATGATGTGGAACAGAAAATTGTAGAAACGGAAGCTATAGCAATTGGTGTTCCTATTTTCGTTGTTGATAGTTTAGAGCATACAGGTATTGATTCGTTGAAACAATTCGTTTCTTCAGGGAAAACAATTGCTTTAGTTGGGTCATCAGGGGTAGGAAAGTCAACTTTGTTAAATGCACTAATAGGAATTGAGGTAGCAAAAACGGGAGATATACGTGAAGAGGATAGTAGGGGGAGGCATACGACAACGCATCGAGAGTTATTTCAATTGCCAAGTGGCGCTCTCGTAATTGATACTCCCGGTATGAGAGAATTGCAACTTTGGGAAGGAAGCGAAGCGATTCAAACAACATTCTCTGATATTGAAAAACTTGCGACAACATGCCGTTTTCGTGATTGTAAGCATGAGAATGAACCAGGATGCGCGGTGCATAGTGCAATTGATAACGGACTTATTACGATAGATCGTTTGAAAAGCTATAAAAAATTACAAAGAGAACTGGCGTATTTTATGAGAAAACAAGATGTAATCCTTGCCAGAGCAGAGCGTGATAAGTGGAAAAAGCTTTCTAAACAACATAAAAAAATGTAAAAACCAAAGGGTGCCCCTTTGGTTTTTTTTCTATTTGTAAATTTTATAATAATATTATTCATATATATAGACAAAGGGAAATTAATTGTTTAAACTTTACAAAGTATTCATCATAATAGGTTATGAAAATAATAATTAGGGATTGGGAAATATTCATAATTAACTCAATTTAACTTTTAAATTTGAAAATTAGGAGGTTCATAATGGGGAAACTATTAAATTTGTTTCGTGATATGAAAGTAGCAAAAAAGCTATTAATTTCATTCTTTGTAATTTTAATTGCGGCTGTGTCTATTATCGGAGGCATGTCTTATCAAACAGCCAAAAAGAATTTTGAATCGCAAATTAAGAGTAGTGCCAACGACAATATAAAAATACTGGATAATTTAATCAATCAAATGATTGATGCAAAATTTAATGATGTGAATAATTTTGCACGGGTGATTCAGGGGAATATGTATCAAGGAGATAATCAGGATGAATTAAGGAAAATGTTATCTCAATATATAAATTTAAATAAAGATGTTGAACAAGTATATGTTGCCGGAAATGATAAAAAATTTGTACAAGAACCAAATATACAAATGGCAGCAGACTATGATCCAACAGAGCGTTCTTGGTATAAAGATGCGGTTGCAAAACAAGGTGGTATTGTTGTTACTGAGCCATATAAGGCAAAAGGAAATGGACATATTGTCGTAACAATCGCAAAACAAACAGAAGATAAAAATGGGGTTGTTGCGCTAGATTTAAGTTTAGATAATTTATTAAAAACATCAAAGTTAATTAATATTGGTAAAAAAGGATATGCCTTCATTTTAGATGGAAAGCAAAAAATAATTGCTCATCCACAAGAAAAATCAGGGGAAAAAGCGGCTGATTCTTGGGCAAAGAAAATTTATGAAGATAATCACGGTGCTTTTTCATATTCTTATGGCGGTAGTGAAAAGAATATGGTATTTGCTACAAATGTAAAAACAGGTTGGAAAATTGGTGGGACTATGTACTCAAGTGAAGTAATTGAAGCTGCTCAACCTGTATTTTATAATATGTTAATTGTTATGCTTATCTCATTAGTAATAGGTGGAGCACTTATTTATTTTGTAACACTTTCAATTACGAAGCCTTTAAAGAGATTAGTTGTTACCTCTAAAGAAATAAGTGAAGGGGATTTAACGCAAACAATTGAAATTCATTCTAATGATGAAATCGGCCAACTTGCTAAAGGATTTAATGAGATGACGAATTCGTTACGGACGTTAATCGGAAGAATTAACGATTCAGCTGGGCATGTTGCAGCGGCATCAGAAGAGCTAACTGCAAGTGTAAGGCAAGCAAGTGAAGCGACTGAGCAAATCACAATCGCAATGGATGAAATATCAAGTGGGGCAACGACGCAAACAACAAGCGTAGAAAATGGCGCTATGTTACTGTTTGATGTAACGGAAGGAATTCAGCATGTAGCAAATAGTTCATCATCTATTAATACGGCTTCTGCACATACTCGTGAAAAAGCAGAAGATGGTGGGAAACTAGTAGGAAGAACAGTAAACCAGATGCAGTCTATTGCAGAATCTGTGTCACAATCAGATGCAGTTATACAATTACTAAATAATAAATCAAAACAAATTGGTGATATTTTAGAAGTAATTCAAAATATTGCAGATCAAACAAACCTTCTAGCTTTAAATGCGGCGATTGAAGCCGCAAGAGCCGGTGAGCATGGAAGAGGTTTCGCAATTGTTGCAGATGAAGTGCGTAAATTGGCAGAGCAGTCTAGCGTATCTTCTAGTGAAATTAGTAAATTAATATGTGAAATACAAGATGATATGGGTAAGACAGTCAAATCTATGAATCATGTAAATGAGGAAGTTCAATCTGGACTTGTTATCGCAAATGAAACGAAGCAAAACTTTGCTGAAATTTTACAATCTACAAATGAAATAGCTAATCAAATTAAGACGATGGTTGAAACGGCTAATGGAATGTCAAAAGGGGCAAATGAAGTATCTATTTCGGTAGGACAAATTGCAATGACAGCGCAAAATAATGCAACAAGCACACAAAATGTTGCGGCTTCAGCTGAAGAACAGCTAGCTTCGATGGAGGAAATTGGATCCGCAGCGGGCACGTTATCTCAAATGGCTGAAGAGTTACAAGGACTAATTGACAGATTTAAAGTTTAATAGAGAACAGACTATCCTCTAGTAGCATTATGCCACTAGAGGGTAGTCTGTTTTATTGTGTAAAATCAAATAGGGATGTAGACTTTCTTTATGACGTTTAAAATGGCATTTTACATAATGTTTGTCGAAAAATAGAGGTATTTGTTAGCTTTGTGTATAATTATTAACGTATAGAATACAAATAAAAGGAGAGTATTATGGGAGTGTATTGGGGGACAAAAAGACATTCTTGGCTTAGTTACGTCTCATTTTGGCTAAGTATTTCATTTTTTATTGTTTTTCTAATTGAAGTGTTTATATTAAAAACACTTTCGAATAGCTCGGTACAAATTGTTAAATATTTTTATTTTATACTTGTACCAGTAAATATTTTTCTTAGTTTAAAGTTACTATTTAAGAAGAATGAAAAGAAAGCGTTACCTATTTTTAGTTTCATTGTCTCATTATTATTTGCAATTTTAATAATCGTATTAGTTTTAGCAGCTATAGGGAATTTCTTTTAAGGGGAGTGGTATAAGTCACTCTCCTTTTTTATTTGTGGTAGTCTTACTATATATAAAAGTATGAATGCTGTGAGCTAATAAAAGCGGAGAGTAGACAATATTTGCATGGATTAAAGCCTGACGCTATTTAAACTTGTAAGAGTGTATGGAGTAATGAGGTAATATACATAATAATGGAGATAGAATTAGTTATTTTATAAGTATCTATGAAGCAAATGAATACGGTAAGAACGGTGATATATGGTACAATAGCTATGGATAGTGATAGAGATAAAGGGTATATAAAATACTCATCGTTTTTTAGTAAGAGAGGGGTTATCTTATGCTATACGAGGATTTGGAGACATTATTTCAAACAGCTCCGAAAGAAGATAGAGGCGGATGGAAATATATAATCCAAGAACAAAATGATACATATAAAATTGTTGATGAAATACTGAAAAATCAAATGAGTGTCGAATTGTATTTTAATGAATACGATGAGGTGAAAATCACTTTATATAAAGATGGAATTCCCATTACGACTATACAAAGAATTGTGATTTCAAAAGTTGAATTAGACGAAGATGAAGAAGGTATTCAATTTGTTTTAGAGCGCATGCCTAGTCGAATGATCCGGTTGCAGTTAAAGCCGTATTTAGCATTAGAAATGGGACCGTACTGGGAAGTATGTGATGATTGTGAATGAACATAAAAAAGCATCCAATAACATGGATGCTTTTTTATGTTTTTTGAAGTTGTTTAAACGCAATGATTGGAAGTATAACAATACTTACCCATCCGATGATAGGATATAGAATATGAAGTAAGTCACTGTAACCGATGTAACTAAAGCAATAACTAATTAGTAAAATGAAGAAAATAATATTGTGATTTTTCCACCCAGTAATAGATTGCATCTGTTTTGTCATTCCGAACACATTACCAACTAAAGTTGTGAAAACTTCACCGAAAATAATGAGAACGAAGAAGAAGTGAAAAGTTGCATTAAATCTTCTTATGACTTCAGCCATTGGGATGTTATATTGATAAAATTGATCGACTGATAAGATTGCTAAATGGCTGCATAATAAAATTAAAGAAAGTCCAGCACCACCTAAAATCCCACCCCAAAAAATGGCTTTTCGATCCTTTACTTCACTGGCTAATGGGACGAGAACACTTTGGGCGAGAGAAAGATTTAAGGCGACATATGTAATAGGGCTAGTAATCCATTTCATATTCCAACTCTCTGCAGGAATAGTGTTATTAATGGAAGGTGTACCGTGAAAAAAGGTTGTAATAGCAAGTCCGATAATAAAAATCATCATAATAGGTACGACAAGTGTATTTACTTCAAAAACACCTTGTAATCCGCGGCTACTTATAATGAGACAAGCGATAACTGTAATGAGAATACCGAGTTGTCTTGGTAAGCGAAGTTGCTCTTCAAATACTGCACCAGCCCCTGATAACATAACGCTCGTTACACCGAATAAAACGAGTAATAATAATGTGTTTACAACATTCCCAAATACATCCCCAAATAAATATTTGTTAAATTCTTGCGCTGAAAATGCCCCGATTTGTGATGAAAGTAACATCATCTTTGTGCCGAGCCAAATAAAAAAAAATCCACTTACACATATGCCAATTGTCCCGTATAATCCATTCACTGTGAAAAATTCAACAATTTCTCGTCCAGTAGCAAATCCAGCTCCAACGACAGTTCCGATATAAGTAGCAGCTACTTTCTTTGCTACTTGCCATTGTTGATTGTCCATGTTATCCCTCTTTCTACTATGATGAGCTTGATGTACTATTATGCATATGTATGAGCTTGGACAATTAGACGTATGAAGTGTTTGAAAAAATACATGAATTAAATGATATTAGGGAAGTATTAAAGGTGTTAAAACTTTGTTACATATAAGCCGATTGTTCGAAAGGAAAGGGAATGTATGGTAAAATGTAATTAGGTTATTAAAAGATAAACATTACAAAATGATAAGAGGAGTGGATTGTATGAGTACGAAAACAAATGTTGTTGAAGTATTAAACAAGCAGGTAGCAAACTGGAATGTGTTATATGTGAAATTACATAATTATCACTGGTATGTGACAGGGCCACACTTCTTTACATTACATGAGAAATTTGAAGAGTTTTATAATGAAGCTGGAACGTATATTGATGAGTTAGCAGAACGTATTTTAGCTTTAGAAGGTAAACCATTAGCGACAATGAAAGAATATCTCGCAACATCTAGTGTCAGCGAAGGGACAAGCAAAGAATCTGCAGAAGAAATGGTGCAAACATTAGTGAATGATTATTCTGCACTTATTCAAGAATTAAAAGAAGGTATGGAAGTTGCGGGCGAAGCTGGCGATGAAACATCAGCTGACATGCTGTTAGCAATTCATACAACATTAGAACAACATGTATGGATGCTAAGTGCATTCTTAAAATAACGATAAAAAATATAAAGAAACCCATTGAAAAATTATTTCAATGGGTTTTTTTATGATTTTTCAGTTTTCTTTTATGCTATAATATAGTAAAAAGGAGGCGATGCGATGTTTCGCTTTTTCAGAACTGGAAAAGAAGAGCGGGAAATTACGAAAGATGAATTAGAACAAGCGATGGCTCAGTTTTTAGAAACGAATGCTAATATCGTTTATACAGTATTAGTAAATGAAGATTATACAGTAAATTATGATTTGTTAAAACCGTATTTACCTGCATTTCCAACAAATGATTTTCTCATAACGAAGGAAACGCTTGAGGTATTTGAACATACAGCAGAAAATTTAAACCTAGTGAAAGAAATTGATGTCGTACAAAAGGCAGTAGATCAATACGTAACAGAAAAAGAAATGTTCCCAATTGTTGAAGGTAGCGAAGATCGCCTCATATGCGGAATGAAACTAGGACCTTACTTAAATCGTAGCTTAAAAAGAGACTTATATATTTCAGAAAAACATTATTTAGTTTCAAGTAAACCAGATAGAAAAAAACAAAAGAGCGGGTAGACGTAATGAAAACAACAATACATATATTGTTGTCTTTTTTTGTTTGTTAAAATATTGACTTTTCAGTTTATTAATATTTATATTAAATGTATTGGACAGAGAAGGATAACTATTAAGTATCATTCGGAGAATAAGATATTGCTAGGGCGAGTTATATAAAATCTTCACAAAGTGGTATAAAGATTCGCAAAATAAATATTATAAAAAGTTTCGGGGGAATTGGTACATGAAAAATAGTATGACTTACATTCAATTATTAAATGAAACGTTACGTTGTTATGCAAATAAAGGAAGTTTTGAAGCGTACAATTATATAATGGAAAACGCTACAGGTGTAATAGGGAATGAGGCGCAAATATATAATTTTAAGTATGCGCTCGCAAGTGCATCAGGACTTGAAAAAGAAGCATTACATTTAATGAGGAAGGCCATTATAGAAAAGGGATTCTGGTATGGAAATGAATATTTAATTTCCGACGAAGATTTAAAATCACTACATAAATTTAAAGAATTTCATACAATGGTGCAATTATGTAAAGAAAGAGAAGAATTAGCACATAAAAAGGAAAGACCAGATGTGAAATATATATACAGCAAGAAAGAGGGGAAACTACTACTTACATTACATGGTGACCAAGAAAATATTCAAATAGTAGAGCCATATTGGAAATCAGTTTTGGCACAAGATTACACGTTAGCTTTACCACAGTCTTCACAAATTAAGTTTTCAGATGGATTTGTTTGGGATGATATAGAGAGAGGGAAAGAAGAATTAAAAGAGCATTACAATAATTTTATAGAAAATCATACAGTAGAAAATGTAATAATTGGTGGTTTTTCTGCAGGGGCAAGAGTAGCTTTATATACGATTTTGCAAAAAGATATAGATGTGGATGGTTTTGTTTTTATAGCACCGTGGCTTCCCGAGATTGAAGAATGGGATGAGTTGCTAAGAGTGCTGCAGGATAAACATATAAAAGGATATATAGTATGCGGGGATCAAGATGAAGATTGTTTCGAATCCACGCAGCAATTTGTACGATTATTAAGAGATAAGAATATAGAACATAAGTATAAAGTTGTGCCTAACTTAGATCATGATTATCCTATTAACTTTGATGAGCTATTAAAAGAAGCTATTGAATATATAGGAAATAAAAACAATAAGTAGTAAGAAAAAGAGATGCATCACTTGTGATGCATCTCTTTTTAGAGTTATAAATTAAAAGCATTTGCTAGTAAGCGATAAGACTTTAATTTATGTTCAAATTGATGGGTAATCGTGACAATCATAAATTCGTCAGTATTGTATGCTTTGCTTAAGTTTATTATTTTTTCTTTTACAGAAGACGGATCACCAACAATCATACGTTGACGATTTTCTTTTATACGGAATAAATCATAAGCACTGTATGAATAATTTTGAGCAGTTTCAATAGAAGGTGTACCAGTAGTTCGTTTTCCTTGCTCTAATAATAAGATTGATAAATCTAAACTAGAAGCAATTTTTTCCGCTTCTTCATTGGTTTCTCCGCATATAACAAAGATGGCAACGATTGAATTAGGCTTATCTCCTAAAAATGAAGGCTGATATTGTTCTTGGTAAGCCCTCATAACTTCAGGGCCTCCGAAGCCATTAATAAATTGTGCAAATGCGAAAGAAGCTCCGTTGTTTGCAGCAATTTTAGCGCTCTCTCCGCTAGAACCGAGCATCCACATTTCAGGAGATGTTGGGATAACTGGAGTGGCTTTTAAGTTTGCATAGTGATGGTTTTCTGGTATTTGATCATGTAAGTACATTGCAACGTCTGCAATTTGTTCTGGATATTGATCAAGTGAGACCATTTTCCCTTCTTGAAGTGCGCGAGTTGCTATTGGCATACCACCAGGAGCTCTACCAACACCGAGATCGATGCGGTTCGGATACAGTGCTTCTAGAACACGGAAATTCTCAGCAACTTTATATGGGCTATAATGTGGTAACATAATACCACCTGAACCGATTCTAATACGATCCGTTTTTGCGGCAATATGAGAAATAAGTATTTCTGGACTTGAACCAGCTAAGCTTACGGAATTATGATGTTCGGATACCCAAAAACGTGTGAATCCGAGTTTTTCAACTTCTTGTGCAAGCGTAACTGTATGTGAAAAAGCTTGGGCTGCTGTGCTACCATCTGAAATAGGTGATTGGTCTAATACACTTAACTTGATCATAGAATATACCTCTCAATCTTAATGTACATCCTATTATATATTTACTTATGAAAAATGCGTAGTGAAATGCTCAAAATGAAAAGCGGATAATCCTATTTCCACTTTTAACGAGAAAATCCGCGTTCATAATGATTCATTTCGACCAGATTTAAAATATATTCATAGTTGTCAATTTCACATTTTAGCTGTTCACGTTCTTTTTCAGATAGTGTCATATTGCTAAGTTTTTTACATAAGTTTTGTTTCTTTAATTCTAAATGCTTTTTTGTAGCGTGGTAATCATAAGTATGTTTCATTTTTTAGTCACTCCTTCGTTGTGGTTGCTATATTATACGAAGCATAAAGAAATATGAAATCTGTCGCTTATGTACTTTTAGTGAATATTCAAATTGCAATGGTGTTATGTTTATGGAGATTTATGAATAAAATGCACTAAACCACTAACGTCCATTTGATGAAGTAAGGGGTGGAATTGTGCAGAAAGATATAATGTATAACACTGAAATGGATGAAGCGTTAAAAGTTATAGATAAAGGATTGAAGAAGACGATAAATCCAAAACAAATTATTGTAGTGGGAGCTGGTATGGCTGGATTAGTTTCAGCATCTTTATTAAAGGCTGCAGGACATGATGTGAAAATTTTTGAAGCAAACAACCGGGTAGGTGGCCGTATAGAAACGGTTAGAATGGAAGATAACGGATTATATTTAGATGTCGGAGCAATGAGAATTCCGTATTCGCATACATTAACGATGGCCTATATAAGAAAATTTGGGCTACAGGTGAGTCCTTTTATTAATAGAAATGAGACGGATATTATATACGTAAATGGACGGAAAACGACGTTGAAACAATATGAAAAGGATCCAAGTATTTTAAGGTATCCTGTGGAAATGAATGAAGTGGGAAAAACGTCTGAAGAACTATTGTTATTAGCAGTACAGCCGATAATAAATTTTATTAAAAGAAATCCAGAGAAAAATTGGGATGTTGTAGTGAAGGATTTTGGGAGATATTCCACAGGACAATTTTTGAAGTATCACCCTTATCAGTATAATACTTACTTTTCGCCAGTAACAATTGAGATGATTGGTGTTCTATTAGATTTAGAAGGTTTTTTGGAACGATCGTTTGTAGAGACTTTACGCTTTCTATACATTATGCAAGAGGAGAGCGGATTTTGTGAAATTGTGGGCGGGAACGATAGATTGCCAAAGTCATTTTTACCGCAATTAGAAGAGAATATTATATATAATCAAAAATTAATGAAGCTACATCAACACGATAATGGTGTGACAGCTTTCTATCGGAACGAGGAAACTTTTGAATATAGCAGTATTACAGGAGATTTAGTTATTGTTACCATTCCGTTTTCGACAATGCGTTTTGTAGAAGTAGATCCGTTTGATTCTATATCTCATGAAAAATGGAAAGCAATTCGTGAATTACATTATATGCCTGCGACGAAAATAGGAATTCAATTTAAAAGCCGATTTTGGGAAGAACAAGGACAATTAGGTGGCAGAATTATAACAGATTTGCCAATTCGTTATGCCTATTATCCAAGTTATGGAATTGGTGAGAAAGGACCGGCTATGATGTTAGGTAGCTATACATGGTCTTATGACGCATTGTTATGGGATGGTTTATCAAAAGGTGATCGTATTTATTACGCATTACACAACTTAGCAACAATATTAGGTGGTCAAGTGTATGATGAGTTCATATCTGGAATATCAAAAAGCTGGACATTGGATCCGTATGCGCTTGGAGGATTTGCACTTTTTCAAGCAGGTCAAGAATCTGAGCTGCAACCAGCGATTGTCAAACCAGAGGGGAGAATATTCTTCGCTGGAGATCATACAACGCTATATCACGGATGGATTCAAGGTGCGATTGAATCTGGAATTCGTGTAGCGGAGGAAGTGAATGAGTAAAAGGTTTTCAATTCAGAAAATTCTTTACTATATAACTTGAGATGGATATTATTATATATAAAAGAATTATGGGGAGTGTTTACAGTGAATCCGTTATTATTCGATTTTCCTTCTGAATTTTATACTGACAGGCTTTTTATTCGAATGCCGAAACCAGGAGATGGTAAAGTTGTATATGATGCAATTCAAGCTTCAATACAAGAACTAAAACCTTGGATGGTGTTTGCACAAAAAGAGCAAACAGAGGAAGAAATAGAAGAGAGTATTAGAAAATCGCATATTCAATTTTTGCAACGTGAAGATTTAAGATTACTAGTATTTTCGAAAGAAACAGGTGCATTTATTGCTTCAGCCGGATTACATCGTATTAATTGGGATATACCTCAATTTGAAATCGGATATTGGATTGATACAAGGTTTAGCGGAAAAGGCTATATGGTAGAGGCTGCGAAAGGTATAACGGATTACGCTTTTTCTGAATTGAAAGCAAACCGTGTAGAAATTCGTTGTGATTCTTTAAATAAGAAGAGTAGAGCGATACCTGAGAAATTAGGCTTTAAGTTAGAAGGTACGTTAGAAAGTGCGAGTGTTGCGGTAGATGGAAACGGATTAAGGGATATGTGTGTATTTGCCATGACTAGAAATACATATGAAAAAGAAGAGCTGTAAGAAAACAGCTCTTCTTTTTATGCATTATGGTACAGGATGCCCATTAGAGCTTTCGAAAATTGTAAACCATTGTTGACGGTCTAAGTTAACGTTTGTAGCAAGAGCTGCCGTTTTTACGCGATCTAATTTACCAGAGCCAACGATTGGCATCATATTAGCTGGATGAGCAAGTAACCAAGCATACATAACCGTATCGATACTAGAAACACCTAGCTCAGTAGCAACTTTTTGCACAGTTTCGCGTACACGTACGGCACGTTCTGATTGACCAGTAAAAATTTCCCCACCAGCAAGAGGTGACCAAATCATTGGATTGATTCGTTTTTCTTGGCATAAATCAATTGTCCCTTTTTCAAAATGCTCAAGCTGCAATGCAGAAACTTCAATCTGGTTCGTAATAAGCGGGAAATCTAAGTACGAACTTAACATATTAAATTGTGAAGGTAAGAAGTTAGATACACCGAAGTGACGAACTTTTCCTTCTTGTTTTAATTGTGAAAATGCTTTTGCCACTTCATTTGGATTCATAAAAGGATCGGGACGATGAATAAGTAATACGTCAATATAATTTGTATGTAAATTTTTAAGTGATGCTTCTACACTTTGCATAATATGCTCTGCACTAGTATTGTAGTGAGCAACATATCGCTTTGGAAATTTCGGTGATGGGGGAGCGATTCCACACTTTGTAATAATTTGCATGTTTTCTCGTAAGGAAGGCTTTAATTGTAAAGCTTCTCCAAACAATCCTTCACACGTATATCCGCCGTAAATGTCAGCGTGATCAAAAGTAGTAATTCCCATATCCATACAATCTTCAATGAAAGAAAGTAATTCTTGTTTTGTCATATTCCATTCTGCTAAACGCCAAAATCCTTGAATAATACGAGAGAATTCTAGCGTTTCATTCATTTGAACTCGTTCCATTATAAGTACCCCCTTGATGAATAATAATGTTTTGAAAAGGCTTTCTTACTACATGTTATTATATAGTTAATTAGGTGTACAGACAATAAATATGTTTTGCTAAAAAAATGATTTTCTCTATATGATATAATATAGAAACATATAGCTATAAGGAGATGTAAGGAATGATTCCAGTAACAATATTAACTGGTTTTCTTGGATCAGGGAAAACGACTTTATTAAATCGTATTTTATCAGAAAATCACGGTAAGAAATTAGCGGTGATTGTAAATGAAATAGGACAAATTGGCATTGATAATCAGTTGATTATGAATGTGGAAGAAGAAATTATGGAAATGACAAACGGCTGTTTATGCTGTACTGTACGTGAAGATTTACTCGTTGCTTTAAAACAATTACTGGACGTAAAAGCAGAAGGGAAAATGGATTTTGATGGTTTAGTAATTGAAACGACTGGCCTTGCAAATCCAGGGCCGATTATTCAAACATTCTTTTTAGATCCAGTCATTCAATCTGCATACCAAATTAACGGTGTTGTAACAGTGGTAGATAGTTATCATATACATAAACATTTTGAAAAAGGATTAGAAGCAAAAGAGCAAATTGCGTTTGCTGATGTCGTTTTAGTAAATAAATTAGACTTAATTGAAGAGAATGAGAAAGAAAATCTCTTGCATGAAATTCAAGGAATTAACCCGACTGCAAAGTTAATTGAGGCGACTAACTGTGAGGTAGATATACCATCTTTATTACAAATCCAAACTTTTAAAACGAAAGATACGTTGCAAATTTACCCTCATAAAGAACATAATCACTTAGAAGGTGTGAAATCATTTGTATTACGTGAAGAACGTCCGCTGGATTTACAAAAGCTTAATGAGTGGATGTCAGCTGTCGTTCAAGAGCTAGGAGAATATTTATATCGTTACAAAGGAATTTTATCGATAGACGGAGTAGATAAACGTATCGTTTTCCAAGGTGTACATACGTTATTTGCCGCTTCGTACGATAGAGAGTGGCAAGAGGGCGAAGAGCGAGTAAGTGAAGTAGTTTTCATCGGAAGAGATATTAATAAAGAGTGGTTCCAAGAACATTTTGAAGAGTGTGTGAAATAAGTCTGCGTAAATTGCAGGCTTATTTTTATGAGCATTCTATTAGATTGCAAAACAGAATTAAATAAGGGAAAGAAACTAAAAATTGATACATGTATAATAAAAAGCCTGTTTTCACAGGCTTGTGTTTTCGTTTATTAGTAACTCCATTACAACACCTACAACTGGACCTTCATCATCAATATCACCATTTAATCGGAAACCAAATGATTCATACAGTCCCATTGCAAGTTTGTTGTCTGGATGTAAACTTAAGTAAATTATTTTGCATTCAAATTTTTCTTGTAAGAATTGAATGAGTAAGCGAAGGAAACGTTTTGCGTATCCTTTTCCTTGATATTGTTGGTCAATCATAAAGCGATCGAGCCATACACTTTTATGTTTTACTGAATACCATCCATACATTGCATAACCTACAAGTGTTTCTCCATCATATAAACCTACTGACGTTCCGTTTCCTTCATATAATGATTCTGCTAAAGAAAACGCGTTACTTTCAATAAATTGTTGCTGATCTTTTGCGACGTCTAAAGCAACTACTGAACGCCAATTTTTTGCTGTTACTTCACAAATGTGAAGATTCATAATTCCAACTCACCTTCTAAATTAATATAGCTTTAAAGCTAATATGGATAATTTTACTTGTTATTTTGGTCAAGTCAAGGATAAATACATAAAAAGGCAGCTGAATACTAGATTCAGCTGCCTAGAAAATATAATGGATTAGTTTGTTGCTTCTTTCAATGTGTTTACGTTTTCTTCCATTAAAGTGAAGTAATCTTTATTATTTTTTGCATCATCTTCAGAAACAGTAGCTAAGTGATTTAAGCGTAAAACTTTTGTACCAGTTTCTTTTTGAATAACAGATGCTACTTTTGGAGTAGAGAAAGTTTCGAATAAAATATATTTTAGATTATGTTCTTTTACTGTTTTTGTAATGTCAGCAAGCTGTTTTTGAGATGGTTCATCAGAAGCTGAAATTCCAGCGATAGGAATTTGTTTTAGGCCGTATCGTTGTTCCCAGTAACCATAGGCAGCATGAGAAACTAAAATTTCTTTCGTTTTTGCGTTCGCTACAGCTGCCTTAAATTGATCGTCTAAATCAGTAAATTTAGTTTGAAGTGCTGCGAAGTTTTTTTCGAATTCTTGTTTATGTTCAGGTTGTAATTCTACAAGTGCATTTTTAATTTTTTCTGCCTGTTTCATTGCTAGAGTAGGGTCTAACCAAATATGCGGGTCTTTATCGTGATGGTGTTCATCTTCTTTATGGCCATCTCCATGATCATGATGCTCTTCTTCAGTAGAAGCACGAAGCTCAATACCTTTAGATGCATTTACAATTTTAACATTTTCTTTTTGTAATGTTTTTTCCATTTTTTCAGCAAATGGTTCTAATTCAGCGCCGTTATAAACGAATAAATTGGCTTTTGCAACTTGTACTGTTTGTTTTTGACTTGGTTCAAATGTATGTGAATCTGCACCAGGTGGGTAAATTGCTTCAACATTTACATAGTTGCCACCGATTTTCTTTGCGAAATCAGCAAGTGGGAAAATCGTTGTATAAACTGTTAGCTTTCCATCTTTCTTGGCATTACTTTCTTTTTTATTTGAGCAGCCAGCGAAAATTAAGGTAAAAATAAGTAAGAATGAAAATATAGTCAATCTTTTAGGCATGAAGTTCTCCTCTTTTCTTTTTTACGGATATATTTTCCCCAATTATAGAAGAAAAATATCATTTTAATACAAAACGGAATAATTCCGTTTTAGTTTGCGAACTTAGTATAATACATCTTTAATAAAGTTGCAATAAATAATAATCATTCCGATTTGTTTTTGTTATAAAGTTGTCAAATATAGGTGTATTATTTTTGCAAATGCATGCATATGTGACAACGCTGTTTTCATATATTGAAAAGGAGGTAAAGAGGGGGATGAGCGCTTGGGTTACTTAATGGAAGCTATTTTATTAATATTAGCGGTAGTATTGCCATTATCTTTCGTATTAATTTTTTTAAGAAGATTAATAAGTAATTTAGGGGACGCTACAACAATAACGAAATTACAAGAGAGAGATGAGAAAAAAGAGTGAGTAAAGCACTATGCGTACGCATAGTGTTTTACTTGTGGTAAAATAAGAGCAGGAAACTCCTAAAGGTTGTATTTTACTGAAGGAGAGAAAAGTAAAATAAGAGGTATATGCATATATGAATAAGCGAACAGCGTTAATACTTGGTGCAAGTGGTTTAGTTGGACAAGAGATAACGCGTCTATTACTTGAATCAGATTACTACGATTCGGTTACTATTTTTGTAAGAGAGCCAATGCAATTGCAACATGAGAAGTTACAGCAGAAACAAGTTGATTTTTCGATATTAGAGGAATATAAAGAGTTCTTTGCTGTGGATGATGTTTTTAGTTGCTTAGGAACAACAATAAAAAAAGCAAAAACAAAAGCAAATTTTAAAAAAGTAGATTATGAATATACGTTACGAGCTGCTTGTTTAGCTGAAAAACAAGGAGTACAAAATTTCCTTGTCGTGTCTTCTATGGGAGCGAATCCTAAAGCATTTTTCTTTTATTCACAAGTGAAAGGAAAAATGGAAGAAGAATTGCAAAAGTTAGTGATCGGTGGTATTCACATTTTTAGACCATCATTATTAGTAGGAAATCGACAAGAATTTCGTTTCGGTGAACGAATGGCTGAAAAGTTATCTCGTATTATTCCTTTTATCTTTAAAGGAGCTTTCAAAAAGTATAAACCAATTTCAGCTAAAGATGTGGCGAAAGGGATGTATATAACCGCGCTGCGAGAAGAATCGGGTATCCATACTTATAATTCAAATGAAATTACAACGATAGAATAAATAAAACCGAGAAGAATGACTTCTCGGTTTTATTTATTCGTATGAATTTTTCCTGGTGCTCGCTTATATTGGTGAGGTTCTTGCAATTCAAAGCCAAGTTCATTGGCTGCTATTCTTGGGAAGTACGGATTGCGAAGTAACTCACGTCCGATAAAAATTAAATCTGCTTCGTTATTATTTAAAATTTGCTCTGCTTGTACTCCGGTCGTAATTAATCCAACTGCACCAGTTGCAATGTTAGCATGCTCTTTAATATGTTTAGCATATTGTACTTGATACCCAGGATAAACATCGATGCGTGCAGGGACAACAGCCCCAGAGCTACAATCAATTAAATCTACTCCTTGTTCTTTCATCCATTTTGTATACTGAACATAATCTTGAACTGTTAACCCGTCAGGATGATAATCATTTGCTGAAATACGGACAAATAACGGTCCGTTCCAAACTTCATTTATCGAGTCAATGATTTCGCGTAAGAAACGATAGCGGTTTTCAGGTGAACCACCATATTCATCAGTCCGCTTATTGGAAAGCGGAGAAAGAAATTCATTAATAAGATAACCGTGAGCACCGTGTATTTCAATAACATCAAATCCAGCTTGTTTTGATCGTACTGCAGCTTGCTGAAAAGCTAATACAGTATCTTTAATTTGGTGTTTGCTCATTTCTATTGGCATTTTCATTGTTTCATTAAATGGAATGGCTGAAGGAGCTAACGCATCTGTTTCTAATTCAGCTTTTCTTCCGGCGTGAGCGAGTTGAATGGCAGCTTTTGCACCGTTATCATGTATAAAAGTAGTCGTTTTATGTAAGCCTTCAATTAAGTTGTCATCCCAAATGCCCAAGTCTTTGTTAGAAATTCGTCCTTCAGCTAACACCGCAGTTGCTTCAACCATAACTAAACCTACTTGGCCAGCAGCGCGAGTTCCATAATGAATGAGATGAAAATTCGTAACGCTGCCATCCTCACTCCCTGATGAATACATACACATAGGCGACATAACGATACGATTTTTTAGTGTAACGTTCTTAATTGTATAAGGTGAAAAAAGCTTGGAATTCATCAAATAGCCTCCTTGATTGAATTTTCTTATATTTTACCATTCTCTTTTTTGTTTCTCTAATAAAACGCTTATACGAAAAATTTTGTATATTCGTGTTACAATGACTAATATGAACTGAATTGGAGGATGGCATATGTACCAGGCTTATTATGAAAGCGAAGTAGGTTTGCTTGAAATTACAGCGAATCAAGAAGGAATTACGTCTGTTATATTTGTTGATGAACGACAAGAAGAAAATAAAAATGAAATGATAGAACAATGTATAAATGAGTTAGATGAATATTTTAAAGGGAAAAGAAAAGAGTTTACGGTCCCGCTGTCTGCAGAGGGAACAGCATTTCAAAAAAATGTATGGGATGCACTTTATACTATTCCATACGGCGTAAGTGCTTCATATTTAGATATTGCAGAGAAAGTTGGAAATATAAAAGCTGTACGGGCAATAGGAGGGGCGAATAGTCGGAATCCAATTTCAATAATTGTTCCATGTCACCGTGTAATAGGAAAGAGTGGAAAGCTTGTTGGATATGCTGGTGGTTTATGGAGGAAAGAGTGGTTATTAAAACACGAAGGTATTTTGAAATGACGTATGGATGGGAAGAGGGATTGTTTTGAAATGTATAAATTGTGGGCAACCTTGCGAGGAGGAACAGTTAAATTGTGCAAGTTGTCAGCGAAACTTGGATAATGAACAAGATGAAGGTAGCTCGTTAATAGATAAAGAACTGGAAGTATATGTAGGGAGACAATATCCGTATTATCAAAGGAAATGGGAGCTTGAGAATAAGCGGATTGCTAGGTGGAGCTGGAATGGTTGGGCTGCTATTTTCAATATAGGCTGGCTAGGATATCGTAAATATTATATACCAGCTGCTTTATTTATGCTGTTATTAGTAGCTTGTGATGCATTTTCGTACTATATGGGATTTAATGTAGCGTTGCCAATCATTAATATGGTGCCTCTGACGTTTTTATTACTCATTTTTATTCTGTTTGGAATGGGGATTTTTGCAAATGGATTATACTATCAATTTGCGGAAAGACGTATATACCGAATAAAAGCAAGAGAAATAAAAGATAAATCAGTTGAAAACTATCTAATCAATGATAGCGGCGGAACGAGCAAAATGGGAGCGACAATTGTTACTATTTTAGCAGTTGCTAGCATATTTTTTAGTCATTTCTTTTTTCCGACTGATCGAGACGTTATTCAAAAGGTTCGTACAAGCTCGCTTTATGAATATCCTTTCTTTTCAATAGGTGAATCTTTCGAAAATTATTTTCAAAATTCAGGTTGGATATATTATCGTGGAACGGAAGGGTTAGAATTAGTAGAATTCCAAGGATATAACACCGGAACGCCAAGACAAAAGGTGAAGATTCAATTTGTTGTCGATTATAAATTAGGTGAAGTGGAACCATACTCACTTATGGTTAATGGTGAATCTAAAACTGAAGAAGAGTTTTTGAAGCTGATGGAAGAAATATTTAAAGTTCAAAATCCATTTGATATAGAGGATGGATTACAAGTAAATGCTATTTAAAAAAGCGGTTGGAAAGAAATTTCTAACCGCTTTTTTCTATGTTTGTAAAAATAAATATTTAAAATAATCAGAATCTTTTGTATAATAAAATATATTAAATAGGATTTAACTTATACATATAGATTGGGGGAAGGAAGAATGAAGAGAAAGACAACAACAATTGCTGCACTTGCATTGACGACGAGTGTATTGGTTGCGGGATGTGGGAATGGTGAGAAGGCTTCGACAACGAAGAAAGAATCGAATAAGGGAATGGCAGATAAACAAGTTTTAAATTTACTAGAAACAGCTGAAATTCCTTCAATGGATACATCTAAATCAACGGATTCTGTATCTTTCCGTGTATTTGTAAATGCAATGGAAGGTTTATATCGTCTAGATAAAGATAATAAACCAACACCAGGCATGGCAAAAGATGTGAAGATTAGTGAAGATAAAAAGACATATACATTTGAATTACGTGATGCGAAATGGTCAAATGGTGATCCAGTTCGAGCACAAGATTTTGTATATGCATGGCAACGTACATTAGATAAAGCATTAGCGGCAGAATATGCATTCATTTTATTTGATGTGAAAAATGCACAGAAAGTAAATAAAGGTGAATTACCAGCAGATCAATTGGGTGTTAAAGCGAAGGATGATAAAACGTTGGTAGTAGAATTAGAGCAACCAGCACCTTATTTTCTTGAGCTTACGTCGTTCCCTACATTTTTCCCATTAAATGAAAAATATGTGAAAGAGCAAGGAGATAAATACGGATTAGAAGCAGATAAATTATTATATAATGGACCATTTACAATGAGTCAATGGAAACATGAACAAAATTATCAGTTGAAGAAAAATCCTAATTATTGGGATAAAGATACTGTAAAATTAGACGAAATTAATGTAAGTATTGTGAAGGAAACAAGCACGGGAGTAAATTTATATGATAGTGATCAAGCAGATCGAGTTATTTTAACTTCTGAATTTGTTGATAAATATAAAAAGAATAAGCCAGATGAATTTAAAACGAAGTTAGATCCACGCATATATTTCTTGCGTTTTAACCAAAAAAATGCAACATTTAAAAACCAAAAAGTACGTGAAGCGATTGATTTAGCATACGATAAAAAAGGAATTGCTGATGTCATTTTAAATGACGGTTCATTGCCAGCATATTTCTTAGTACCTGAAAAATTCACGACAGGTCCGGATGGAAAAGATTTCCGCTCTGTAAATAAAAACTTCCGTGATAGTAAAGATAATGCAGAGAAAGCAAAAAAATTATGGGAAGAAGCGAAGAAAGAGCTTGGTCAAGATACAATTACAGTTGAATTACTAAACGATGATAACGGTAGCCGGAAAAAAGTGGGTGACTTTATTAAGGAAGAACTAGAGAAAAACTTGCCTGGTATTAAAGTGAATTTGAAACAGCAACCATACAAGCAAAAGCTAGATTTAGAAAAGAAATTCCAATATGAATTCTCATTATCTGCATGGAGCCCTGATTATCCGGATCCAATGACTTATATTGATATGTTTGTTACTGGAAGCTCATTTAATGAAATGGATTATTCTAATCCGAAGTATGATGATTTAGTAGCGAAATCAAAAGGAGAGCTATTAAAAGATGATAAAGCACGCTGGAATGCACTTGCGGAAGCTGAAAAAATCTTAATTGGTCAAGACGCAGCAATTTCTCCTACGTACCAACAAAGTACAGCTTATTTAGAGAAGCCATTTGTAAAAGGTATTGCTAATCATACGTTTGGCGGGGACTTCAGTTATAAATGGGCATATATTACAAAAAAATAGTATAATAAAAGATGAGTGAATTTTCGCTCATCTTTTATTTGTATAAGGAGGAATTATAGTTGTTAAGGGGAATCAATCATATTTGTTTTTCGGTATCTAATTTAGAAAACTCTATTATGTTTTATGAAAAAGTATTAGAAGGAGAATTATTAGTTAAAGGAAGAAAATTGGCTTATTTTAACATATGTGGAGTATGGATAGCGCTTAATGAAGAGACGCATATTCCGAGAAATGAGATTCATCAATCTTATACGCACATTGCATTTTCTGTTGAACGAGAAGACTTTGAATGTTTAATACAGCGCTTAGAAGAAAATGATGTTCATATTTTACAAGGAAGAGAACGTGATATCAGAGATTGTGAATCTATATACTTTGTTGATCCTGACGGTCATAAATTTGAGTTTCACTCAGGGACACTGCAAGACCGTTTAAATTATTATAGGGATGAGAAACCTCATATGACATTTTATTAGGGAGGGATAGCATTTGCATGCACTTGTAATTGGTGGAACAGGAATGCTAAAGAAAGTTTCTATGTGGCTTTGTGAGAAAGGATTTTATGTTTCTATTATCGGGAGAGATGAAGTGAATTTAGAAAATGTTAAGCGAATGAGTTCTGCACCAGAAAATATTACATGCCTTTCGTTAGATTATCATAATGATGAAGATGTAAAGCTAGCTATTAAAAGTACAATTGAGAAAAATGGCCCGATCACATTAGTTGTTGCATGGGTACACACAAGTGCAAAGCATGCACTATCAAATATTTGTAAAGAACTAGATTTGTCGTCTAAAACATATAGTTTATTTCATATTTTAGGTAGTAAAGCATCACGTATGCCTGCACAAAAAATAGGAAGTACGCAATGTATTTATTATAGAATTATTTTAGGTTTTATTTTAGAAGATACATATGGAAGATGGCTTACGCATGAAGAGATAGCTGATGGAGTTATAAAAGGGATTGAAAGTAAACGAGCAGAGTGGATTGTAGGGAGAGTTGAACCGTGGGAATTACGACCAACATGGTGAGGGGGAGTAAGAAATGAAAACAACTATATATGTAACAAGGCATGGTGAAACAGAGTGGAATGTAGCGAAGCGAATGCAGGGACGAAAAAATTCTGCTTTAACTGAAAATGGTATAGTTCAGGCGAAACAATTAGGGAATCGAATGAAAGATTTACCAATCCATGCGATCTATAGTAGTCCGAGCGAAAGAACACTTCATACGGCAGAGTTAATAAAAGGGGAACGTGATATACCCATTATAGCGGATGAGCATTTCTATGAAATCAACATGGGTATATGGGAAGGACAAACAATCGCGGATATAGAAAAGCAATTTCCAGAAGAAGTACATCTATTTTGGAATGAGCCACATCTTTTTCAGTCAACATCAGGCGAAAATTTCGAGGCCGTTTATGAAAGAGTAATTGAAGGGATGCAGCTTCTTTTAGAGAGGCATAAAGGACAAAACATATTGATTGTTTCTCATGCGGCAGCAGCAAAATTACTTATAGGGCATTTCGCGGGAATGGAAATAGAAAATGTGTGGGATGATCCATTTATGCATAGTGCCAGTTTGAGCATAATAGAATTTGAAGAGGGTATTGGTAAAGTGAAACAATTTGCAGATATAAGTCACTTTCAATAAATGTAAAAAAGGCCGCAAAACGGCCTTTTTTGGGTGGTATAAAAACTAGCAGTTACGTTTTTTATACCAGAAGTGATCGAATTTCTTATTTTTGCAAGATGGGAATTTATGTCCGCCTTTGCAATCATTCCATTTGTGTCCGCTATCGTGACAGTCTTTACCATGATCACATGAATCATCGCAAGAGTGACCGTGTCTGTTAGGGAAGAATTCGCATTTTTTACAGAAACTTCGTTTTGTCCAGAAAAATTTCTTTTCAAAGCGTATGCATTTTGTAATGAATGTACAATGTTTTCTGCGAGTCCGTTTTGTAACTAAAACGCATTCTTTTCTACGCGTTACTTTCGTAACGAACGTCCATTTTTGAACACGTACACGAGTACATTTCGTAACAAATGTCCATTTTTTTACATGTGTACATTTTGTAACGAAAGTACAATGTTTCACGCGAGTACATCTTGTTCTTGGACATTTACCCCCAGTTGTACATTTACATCCAGTTGTACAATTATGATGAGTGAACTTATCATCATCGCATTCAAAAGTACTTGGATCTTGGTGTAAGAAATCCTCCATCCCAGCACTTTTGATTTCTTCGACAGCTTTTCTAATATCACGTTTCATAGAAATCCTCCTTATCATGTATTAAAGTGAAAAGGTATTCTTTTTCCTTAACATGATATGTATGTAGGCATCTTTCTGAACAGGACAAGAGTGTAATTTTATATAAATAGATGATTGCGGATGTATGGACAAGACAAGGCGCATACATTGAATGAAGAGAACTGAGAAGGGATGAGAAAACATGCTGCCTTCATATGATTTTTTTGTTCATCCAATGTACTTAGTGGAATTGAAAAAGGACATTTGGTCAGATAGTCCAGTGCCAGCAAAATTAACTTATGGAAAAAAGAAGTATGACATTGATATCGTATACCGTGGGGCTCATATTCGCGAATTTGAGAAAAAGTCTTATCATGTTATGTTTTATAAGCCTAAAAAATTTCAAGGTGCGAAAGAGTTTCATTTAAATTCGGAGTTTATGGATCCGTCTCTCATACGAAATAAATTATCTTTAGATTTTTTTCATGATATTGGTGTACTTTCGCCAAAATCACAACATGTATTTATAAAAATTAATGGTCAAATTCAAGGTGTGTATTTACAGTTAGAATCGGTTGATGAAAATTTTTTGAAAAATAGAGGATTACCGAGTGGTTCTATTTATTATGCGATAGATGATGATGCGAATTTTTCATTAATGAGTGAACGAGATAAAGATGTTAAGACAGAGCTCTTTGCGGGTTATGAATTTAAATATTCGAATAAAAATAGTGAAGAACAACTGAGTGAATTTGTATTTCAAGCGAATACTTTGACGAGGGAAGCCTATGAAAAAGAGATTGGGAAGTTTCTACATGTCGATAAATATTTAAGATGGTTAGCAGGAGTTATTTTTACACAAAACTTTGATGGTTTCGTTCATAACTACGCACTATATCATAACGATGAAACAAATTTATTTGAAGTTATACCGTGGGATTATGATGCGACTTGGGGGCGAGATGTACAAGGAAGACCACTCAATCATGAATATATTCGCATTCAAGGGTATAATACGTTAAGTGCAAGATTGCTAGACATACCTGTATTTAGAAAGCAGTATCGAAGTATTTTAGAAGAAATATTAGAAGATCAATTTACAGTTTCGTTTATGAGGCCGAAAGTAGAAGGGTTGTGTGAATTGATTCGTCCATATTTACTACAAGATCCATACATGAAAGAAAAATTAGAAACATTTGATCAAGAGGCTGATATGATTTATGAATATATAAATAAGAGAAGAAAGTATATACAAGACCACTTACATGAATTGGATTAATTTTGAAAGAGATTGAAACGTTATCAATCTCTTTTTTTTGTATAATAAAGATGTATCAATAAAAATGAAGTAATATATTTGATAGAGAATGGGGATGCGGATATATGACGATTAAATGGATTGATTGGGTAAAACAAATACAATCTATAGCTCAAGCGGGTTTAACGTATTCTAAGGATGTGTATGATATTGAGCGTTTCCAGCAATTACGAGATATTTCTATTTCAATGATGTCACATTACACGAAAACAGATTGGGAAGTCGTAGAGAAATTATTTGCAAGTGAGACAGGCTATCAAACACCTAAAGTTGATATAAGAGCGGTTGTTTTTCAAAATGAAAAGTTATTATTTGTGAAAGAAAAAAGCGATGGGAAATGGGCATTGCCAGGTGGATGGGCTGATGTCGGTTATACGCCAACCGAAGTTGCAGCAAAAGAAGTTTTCGAAGAGACTGGTTATGAGGTAGATCATTTTAAGTTACTAGCTATATTTGATAAAGAAAAACATCAACCATCTCCATCGGCGACGCATGTATATAAGATTTTCATTGGATGCGAGATTATTGGTGGAGAAAAGAAAACTAGTATTGAAACAGAAGAGGTGGAGTTTTTTGGTGAAAATGAATTGCCTAATTTATCAATTGCTAGAAATACAGAAGACCAAATTAAAGAGATGTTTGCCTACATGAAAGACCCGCAGAAAGAGAAATTAATAGATTAATCCTGCTTGAATTGTACATATTGTTAAAATGAAGATATTGGCAGATTGCAGCCTTTATGTAATAATGGGATGGTATGTGAAGAAAAAAGGAGATAAAAAAGAACATGTTAGCAAACATAATAGATCAGTTATTGCAATTTTTTGCAAGCTTAGGTTACTTTGGAGTAGCTCTTGCTTTAATGATTGAAGTAATCCCAAGTGAAATTGTACTTTCGTATGCTGGCTTTTTAGTAGCGAATGGTAAAATTAGTTTTGTTGGTGCAGTTATCGCCGGAACGATTGGTGGTACTTTAGCACAAATCTTTTTATACTGGCTTGGATACTACGGAGGGCGTCCGGTTGTAGAGAAATACGGGAAATATCTACTTATTAATAAACATCATTTAGACATAGCAGAAGGTTGGTTTAAACGTTATGGAGCAGGCGTAATATTTTCTGCGCGCTTTATACCAGTAGTACGTCATGCGATCTCTATTCCAGCAGGACTAGCTAAGATGCCATTAAAACTATTTACACTTTATACGGTTGTAGCGATCATTCCGTGGTCAATTCTATTTATATACTTAGGTGAAAAACTTGGTGGGAATTGGCGACAAATTAAAGAGTATGCATCTGATTACACACATTACATAATTATAGGAGCTGTTCTTTTTATTGCTCTATACTTTGGTTTAAAGTATTTCAAAAAGAAAAAAGCTGCGCGTTAAAGTCAATGATTTTTCATTGGCTTTTTTATTTGTTTCCGGTTCTAAAAAAAAGGAGTTGTCCATAATGTGTAATAATAAAGCGTAGCGGAGGAATGTGATGAAAGGGTCACCGTTTATACGTGGAACTATATTTTTAACGATGGCAACGATGATATCAAAAATGTTAGGATTTATATATGTTATACCATTTACAGCAATGGTCGGTACGAGTGGGTATGTTTTATACACGTATGCATATCGTCCCTATACCATTATGCTCAGCATT
This sequence comes from Bacillus sp. AR8-1, assembly GCF_008042345.1. Taxonomy (NCBI): domain Bacteria; kingdom Bacillati; phylum Bacillota; class Bacilli; order Caryophanales; family Bacillaceae; genus Bacillus; species Bacillus sp. AR8-1. The sequence continues at coordinate 13,520 of NZ_QNUB01000037.1, read as the reverse complement.
GCGACAATGGGATTACCACTTGCAGTTTCAAAAATGGTATCAAAATATGATCAACTGAATGATTATCATACGGTTAAGAGAGTGTTGAAAAGTGGAATCGTGTTTATGTTTATAATGGGAGTCATTTCGTGTTTTACGTTATATATGCTAGCTCCGCATTTAGCTAAGCTTGTCATCGATGGGAATGATCAAACGGGGAATAGTGTAGGAGCGGTTACTACTAATATTCGAATTGTAAGTTTTGCGTTAATACTTGTGCCAGTAATGAGTTTATTAAGGGGCTTCTTTCAAGGATTCCAATCGATGGGGCCTTCTGCATTAAGTGTCGTTGTAGAGCAATTTTTTCGGGTTTTAACCATTTTAATAGGAAGCTTTGTCGTTTTATATATTTTAAAAGCATCTGTCTCGCTAGCAGTTGGTATTTCAACATTTGGTGCCTTTATGGGAGCGGTAGGTGGATTAACTGTTTTAAGTGCGTATTATATGAGAAGGAGAAGGCACTTAAAGAAAAAAGAAATGGCAAGTATACCACAAACAACGAAATCTTTTTTCTCGCTTTATAAGGAGCTCTTTACATATTCTATTCCTTTTGTTGTGGTGGGCTTAGCAATTCCGTTGTATCAGACGATTGATACATTTACAATTAATAAACTACTTATACAAATAGGGTATATGCAAGGAGAAGCGGAAAAAATTAATGCGATAATTGGTCTTGTTCAAATGGTTGTGCTTATCCCGGTATCCGTTGCGACAGCTTTTAGTATGTCTCTCGTACCAGAGATGACGAAAGCTTACACAGCAGGAAATACGAAGCTATTGTACAAACATTTTACGAGAACAAATGTATTAGTAGTAGCGATTACGGTACCGGCGGCAATTGGAATGATGGTGTTAGCCAAGCCTGTATATACTCTTTTATTCGGTGCTGGAAATGATCCAGAGATGGGGAGAATCATTTTACAGTATTATGCTCCTGCTTGCATATTATTTTCTCTTTTTACAGTAACGGCTGCTATGCTACAAGGAATCAATCAACAGCAGAAGACGGTGCTAGGACTAGTGATTGGAATTATTGTGAAGATAGTTTTAAATATTGTATTGCTTCCGTATTTCGATTATGTAAGTTTTATCATTTCAACATACGCTGGCTATACGATTTCAGTCGGTTTTAACTTGTGGATGCTTTCTAAATATGTTATAAAGGCAACATAAGCTTTTAAGGCAGAGAGCACTCTGTCTTTTTCTATGTTTATCCCGCTTTAACGGGCAGTGAGACCCTCACCTCAAAATTCAGCGAAAGAAAAGAAGTTTGGTTGGGGGCGGGTAGCCTGTAAAAGCCCGATTTGTGAGGGCTAATAATCAGTGGGGGATGAAGCCACCCACTGATTAAAGTTTCACTTTATAATATTTTTCCTATAAAAACGTTTTCAAAATAATTTTTCTATTGAAATTTAAACGTATGTTTCATATGCTGAGAATGGCGGTTTAAAAACTGTGATTTAAGAGAGGTAGATTCCTACATGTAAAAAGAATCGGGGTGATAGTATGTTAAATATATATTTAACAGACCGAAACGGAAAACTACAAGAGATTGAGGAAATGCAAAAGGGGTGCTGGATTAATGTACTTCATCCAACAGAAGAAGAAATTCAATATCTAGTACAAACTTTAAATGTAGACTTAGATTTCATTAAAGACCCTTTGGATGATGAAGAACGCTCTCGTATTGAAAAGGAAGACAATAATACTTTAATTATCGTGGATATTCCGACAGTTAGACATGACGAAGAAGGAAATTCGATTTATGACACGATTCCAATAGGTATGATTGTGATGCCGGATTGTTTTGTTACAATCTGCTTAGAAGAGAATCCAATTTTTGAACGTTTTATTAATCAACGTATTAAAGAATTTTATACGTTTAAAAAGACGCGCTTTGCACTTCAGCTCTTATATACGATTTCTACTTATTATTTAAGATACTTAAAGCAAATAAATCGAAAAACAATTGATTTAGAGCATCAATTAAATCAGTCAATGAAAAATAAAGAGATTTTCACATTATTAGGCCTTGAGAAAAGTTTAGTATACTTTACAACGTCATTAAAGGCTAATAAAATTGTAATTCAAAAGTTAATGCGTAATAGTACATTTTTAAAAATGTATGAAGACGATCAAGATTTATTAGAAGATGTATTAATTGAAAATAAACAGGCTATTGAAATGGCGGAAATATATAGTCACATTTTAAGTGGAATGATGAATACTTTTAGCTCCGTTATATCAAATAATTTAAATAGTGTTATGAAACTGTTAACGTCAATTACGATCATTTTATCTTTACCGACGATGGTTTCTAGTTTCTTTGGAATGAACGTAAAGGTTCCGTTTGAAGGGGAAGCCCACGGTTTTGTAATTGTACTCATCATATGTGTAACACTATCTTTCACGTTAGCTTTTGTTTTTTGGAAGAAACGTTACTTTTAACGATAAGAAAGCTGCTCTAGCATAGTTATATAACTACGCTAGAGCAGCTTTTTTGCTATGAAATCTCAAATTTTGAATAGAATATAACTTGTACAATGTAATGTATATAAAGGGTATGTATGCCATATAAACCTTGTCCAATTAATGAAATGGGGTTAAAATTACATATTGTTAATGAAAAGTTGGAGGAAATACATCATGGAATTGTTTCAATTACCGAAAGCATTCCTGCAAATGAATACAATTTTTATCTCCATATTGATCGAAGCACTTCCGTTTGTGCTAATTGGTGTATTTATTTCAGGATTCATTCAAATGTTCGTGACAGAAGATATGGTGGCTAAATGGATGCCGAAGAACCGATTTCTGTCTGTTTTATTAGCTACTTTTTTAGGCATGTTGTTTCCAGGTTGTGAATGTGGAATTGTTCCGATTGTAAGACGATTAATCGGAAAAGGCGTTCCACCATATGCAGGGATTGCATTTATGTTAACTGGTCCAATTATTAATCCAGTTGTTTTATTTGCAACATACGTTGCCTTTGGGAGTAGTATGCACATGGTATGGTATCGTTCTATTGTAGCGATTATCGTAGCCATTATCGTTGGAATTATATTATCCTTTATGTTTAAAGAACATCAATTAAGAGATGATCACTTCCCAGAAGTGAATAATAAGCGTCTACTGCGTAAAAAAATGTGGGATGTATGTACACACGCTGTTGAGGAATTCTTCTCAATGGGAAAATATTTAGTACTAGGTGCGTTAATTGCAGCAGCGGTACAAACGTTTGTACAAACTTCAACACTTCTTGCTATTGGACAAGGTCCGTTTTCTTCATCAGCTGTTATGATGGGACTTGCTTATATATTATCACTTTGTTCAGAGGCAGATGCATTTATCGCTTCTTCGTTCCAAAGTACGTTTTCAACAGCTTCACTTGTCGCGTTCCTCGTTTACGGACCGATGGTGGATATTAAAAATATGTTTATGATGCTTGCGACATTTAAAACTAAATTTGTAATTGTTGTTATTGTTACAGTTACTCTTGTTGTTTATGCAAGCTCACTACTCATTTATGCGATGGGGTGGTAGGTTATGTTTCGAGCATATATATTATTAGGTTTTACAATATTAATTGCGCAGCTTCATATTTCCGGTAACATTACGAAGTATATCAATATGAAGTATGCCTATTTATCAACAACAGCAGCAATTATTTTAGGTTTCTTAACGATTGTACAAATTATCGTCGTTTTCCAAAAAGAGCACCAAAAGGAAAAAGAGAAAAATGATTGCAGTTGTGACCATAGCCATTGCGGACATGATCATTCAAAAGATGAGAATACATGGTGGAAAAAAGCATTTTCGTACTCCTTGTTTTGTTTTCCAATTATCTCAGGCTTATTTTTCCCGATTGCAACGTTAGATTCAGATATTGTTAAAGCGAAAGGATTTCATTTTCCTGTTGCACAAGCAGAAAGTAAGGATCCATTTATGACAAGACAATTTCTAAGACCTGATACGAGTATTTATTACGGGAAAGAAGGATACCGAGGTGTAATGGAAAAAGGGAAGAAAGAGTTTGTTACGAAAGACAATATTAATTTGAAAGATGAAGACTTCCTAAAGGGTATGGAAACAATTTATAATTATCCTGGCGAGTTTACTGGGAAAAAATTATCTTTTAAAGGGTTTGTTTTTAGAGATGATTCTTCTAAAAAAGAACAATATTTCTTATTCCGTTTCGGTATTATACACTGTGTAGCGGATTCTGGTGTATATGGTATGTTAGTGAAAAAACCAGAAGGCGTAGAGTGGAATAATGATGACTGGATTCAAGTAGAAGGAGAGATAACTACTGAGTTTTATCAGCCGTTTCATGCGAATATTCCTGTATTAGAAGTAACAAAATGGAATAAAGTTGAACAGCCGAAAGAACAATATGTATTTAGAGGAGCCGATTGATAAAATCGGTTCTTTTTTGTGGACTAAAAGTTCTGAATGTTGCTAATATTAAACGTGTAGTTCATTTAGTATAGGGATTATTGAAATATTAGGGATAGATCATTAAAGGGGTGATAACAATGACAGAAGTAAAGGGGAAAACAGCCAATGAGTCAAGGGTGTTCAAAACGAGCCGGGTATTCCCAACAGATTTAAATGATCATAACACGCTATTTGGTGGGAAGATATTAGCGGAGATGGATATGGTTGCTTCTATTTCAGCATCCAGACATTCGAGAAAGGAATGTGTCACAGCATCTATGGACTGGGTTGATTTCTTACATCCTGTTCGTTCTTCAGATTGTGTTAGTTATGAATCTTTCGTAATTTGGACGGGAAGAACTTCGATGGAAGTGTTTGTGAAGGTAGTGGCTGAAGATTTAATTTCAGGTGAGAAGCGTATAGCGGCAACGTCATTCGTTACTTTTGTTGCACTTAGTAAGGAAAATAATCCAGTTCCAGTACCGCGTGTTATCCCTGAAACAGAAGAAGAGAAAGAATTACATCGTATTGCAGTGTTACGTGCAGAGCAGCGTCATATACGTAAGGCAGAGAGTAAGAAAGTAGCCACATTGTTAACCTTTTGAGATAAATGTTTAGCCATTTAAGTTACAATAGCAGGCGGAAATGGTTTTAAAATGAAAAGCGGACACCTAAAAATAGGTGTCCGCTTTTATAGTTTTTTCATCCACATATCATATGACAGTAGCTACTTAGCAGAAGCAAGCAGCACCGACGATGATTAAGAGGATAAATAATACGACTAATAGCGCAAATCCATTACCATGTGCGAAGCCCATTGTTATTTCCTCCTTTTATTTTAAGATACAACATACAATATGCAAATGAGCTATTGTTTGATATGGACATATATCATGCAATGACATATTTTCTTGAATGATAATGTAATAAAAAAGGGAAGATATAGAAATAACAGTAAGTGGAGAAAGGAATTTATCCATGAAGCACTTTTTCGCTATAATCCTTTGTTTAATAGGTGTATTCATTTGGATGAACATCGATGTGGAAATGGGGAAGGAAATGGCTAGTGAATATGAATTAGGACAAGTTCGATTAGGTGAATTTCAACTATATACGAACGGTGAAGAGTTATATAGAAAATTATTTGAGGATATAAACGAAGCAGAAAAGTATATATATATCCATTTTTATATTGTAGGAAAAGATGAAATAAGCGAAGAGTTTTTACAGTTATTAGAGAAAAAAGCATCTAGTGGAGTAGAAGTGAAATTGTCAGTCGATCGAATAGGTGGATATAAGCTGAAGAAAAAGGTAATTAGCCGATTAAAGGAAAACGGTGTGAAGTTTACATTTAGTAAAAAACCGAAACTGAAAAATGTTTTCTATTCTTTGCATCAACGAAATCATAGACGTATTGTTACGATAGATGGAAAGGTATCATACGTCGGTGGTTTTAATATCGGAAAGGAGTACCTTGGACAAGATCCGAAGTTCGGGCCATGGCGTGATTATCACGTGCGCATCCATGGTGAGGGTGCAGCGGATATGGAAAGAAAGTTCGCCGAAGATTGGAAAGAAGATACAGGAGAAAAAATGCCTATACATGAAAGTATACCGACATTAGGGAATGTACAATATCAATATCTATTTTCAAATGGAAAAGGCTTATGGGAAAAGTATGGGGCACTTTTAAAAAAGGCTAAAAAGTCTTTAATTATCGCTACACCATATTTTGTACCAAGTAAAGAAATGGTGAAAGAGTTAAAAGCTGCATTAAATCGTGGTGTTAATGTGAAAATTCTCGTGCCATTTAAAAGTGATGCCATATTGTTAAAACAAGCTGCCTATCCATATTTGAAAGATATGTTACATGCTGGAGCGGAGATTTATCAATATCGAAATGGATTTTTTCATGGGAAAGTAACAATCATTGATGGAGAAATTGTTGATATTGGGACAGCGAATTTTGATAATAGAAGTTTTTATTTAAATTGTGAGTCTAACTGTATCATATATGATAAAACAGTTGTTGATGAAGTATGGAGTCGATTAAAGGTAGACTTTCATAAATCAAAACGATTTTCTGAAGAAGATTTTGAGAAAATTAGTAGATGGGATTGGTTTTTAGCAAGAATAGCAAATGTTTTAGCATCATATTTATAACATATAGACCCTAGAGAAGGGAGGCACTTTCATGGATTGTATGAAAGAGTTAATGAGATATAGTTATATGCTAATATACAAGGTTGGAGAGTATGCTGGAAAGGTCAGAGACGAAGAATTAAAAAATCTATTACAGCACCATTTACCATATATGTTACAAGCATATAATGAACAAGTAAATTTTCAAGAAGGAGAGAATGTGCAGCATATAACCTGTGAAACAACGGAGTTTGGTTTGCATGAAATGGAAAAGGAAACAGTTAGTAAATATACAGGGGATATTCATATTGCAACATGTTATATTGCGCACTTAAAACGATTAGCTCTAAAGTTTGCTCAAGTTGCAGTGGAAGTTGCTAATCCGGAGTTCCGCTCATTTTTGGAAAATTGTTTCCTGAAAATGAACCGTTACGCTTATAGTGTGTGGCAATATGTTATGAAGAAGGAATATAAGATTACACATCTATATGAAAATGAAAAGTTTGCATGAGAAACTAAGGCGGAATGGTATGCGCCTTAGTTTTTTTATGTCCATTTAGAGAAAAAAATTAGTTTTATTGTGTATCGATTGGAAATGAAATATGTAAATTTAAATTAGTTTTTGTTATCAGAAAATTTACAAAAATTTACCTTATATTTACTGTTTTTCAATCTCTCCTTTAAAAATAGAGAGTAATATGAGGTTGTACATATTCTATCACAGGGAGGAAACGCAAATGAACAAATGGGTTAAATCATTAACTGCTATGGCACTTGCAAGTTCTTTATTAATGGTAGGTTGTAGTAAAGGTGAGGACAAGAAGAAAGAAGACGACACAACAACACAACAAGAGGATAAAAAGGATAAAGAAACAAGCGGAACCGAGAAGTCTACTGATTCTAAAGAGAAGAAATAAAGTAATAATAAAGCTTCCTCTCATATATGAGGAAGCTTTTTTGTTGTAAATTGATTGATATTATTGAAAAATAGAAAGAGAATGAAAGAGGGGGAAAACAAATGAAAGTATGTATATTGGGAGCAACAGGACGAGTAGGTTCAAACATAATTAATTTAGCATTAAAGGATTCAGCTGAAGTGACTGCATTAGCGCGTGATTTAAATAGAATAGAAATACAACATGAAAGGTTACGAGTGATAGAAGGTAATGTATTGAACGAAAATGATATAAAAAAAGCGATAGAAGGAAGCGATATAGTAATTAGTGCACTTGGAACGGATCAAAATGGAACATTAGCGAAGAGTATGCCACAAATTATTAAGCAAATGGAAGAAGAAGGGGTTCATAAAATCATAACAATAGGAACGGCTGGTATTTTACAAGCAAGAACGGATCTAAATTTATATCGTTTTCAATCAACGGAATCAAAAAGGAAAACGACAACAGCAGCAGAAGATCATTTGGCTGCATATAAGGTACTAAGTAATAGTAATAATTTATGTTGGACAGTTGTTTGTCCGACACATTTAATAGACGGTGAGGCGACAGAGGTATATCGAACTGAAAAAGATATATTGCCAGAAGGTGGATCGAAAATTACAGTGGGTGATACAGCACACTTTGCATGGGATCTATGTAAGAAAAACATATATGAAAATAGTCGAGTAGGTATTGCATATTAAAAAACCATCCCGAAGTCGGGATGGTTAAAATATGATATAACACAAGAAGATGACAATCATAATGATTTGGAGAATTGCTTTCGCTACTGTACTGCTTAAAAAACCAACTACAGTAGCGACTCCAACTAGAAAGGCATCTTTTGGCGCTTTTTTATGCACTAGTTCTGTTATAAATACTGATAAAAACGGTATGATAATAAGTCCGAATGGTGGGAAGAAGAACGATCCGACAATGATAGAAATCATTCCGACACGTTCGCCCCATTTAGAACTACCGTATTTTTTTAAGAAATATCCATTTGCAATAAAATCAGCAACGAAAATGAAAAGAGTGAAAATGACTTGAATAATCCAAAAAGAAGTTGTTAATTCTACTCCATTTATACTGAAATGGTAAATTAAATATCCAGCCCAGACAGCAAGTATGCCAGGGATAATGGGATAAATAAAGGCGAGAAATGAAACAAGGAAACAGGCAATGATACAAATTGTTAATAAAACAGTCACTTTATAGCTCCTTTTTAATATCTAGTTTATGTACAGCAACTTTTTTGACTTGATGTCCATCAAGTTCTAATACTTTAAATTGAAAACCAGCATATTCAATGGAATAACCAGCTTCAATATTTAAGTCAACTGCTTGAGAGAGAAGCCATCCTCCAATTGTATCTAAATCACTATCATCAATATGTAGGCCAAACATATCATTTACTTCAGAAATGAGCACCTTTCCATCTAAAACAGTAAGCTTAGGTGTACGCTTTTCAATCATAGGTGATTCATCCGCATCGAATTCATCTTGAATTTCTCCAATGATTTCTTCAAGAATATCTTCCATCGTTAAAAGTCCGGCAGTGCCACCATATTCATCCATAACGATTGCCATCTGAACGCGATTTTTTTGAAGATGGACTAACGTTTTACGAATTGGAACTGTTTCAAATACTGTTAAAACAGGATGTATATAAGATTCAAGTGGTTTATAAATACCTTTCGTTTGATCATGGAATACTTCTTTAGTATTAATCATCCCGATGATATCATCTTTATCTTTTTCAATGATTGGATAGCGTGTATATTTTTCAGTTGCGACGATATCCATATTTTCTTCTAACGTATTTTCAGTAGATAAGCAAATCATTTCGGTACGAGGAACCATTATTTCTTTCGCAACTCGATCATCAAATTCAAAAATGTTATTTACATATTTATATTCGGTTTGGTTTATTTCACCGCTTTTAAAACTTTCACCTAAAATGAGTCGCAATTCCTCTTCAGAATGAGCAAGTTCATTTTCTTTGGCAGGTTCTAATCCGAGTAGTTTTGTGAAAAATATAGCTGCACTATTGAGTAACCAAATAAATGGATACATAATTTTATCAAATAAAATAAGAGGTCTTGCAAATTTGAGTGTGATTGCTTCTGCTTTTTGAATTGCAAAAGACTTTGGAACTAACTCACCTAATACAACGTGGAAAAATGTAATAACACTAAAAGCAATAACAAAAGATAAAGTGTTAGCCATTGTTCCAGTAATATTAATTTTTTCAAAGAGCGGTCGTAGTATATGTTCCACAGTCGGTTCACCAAGCCAACCAAGCCCTAAAGAAGTGATTGTAATTCCGAGCTGACAAGCTGATAAATAAACATCTAAATTAGATAGGACGCTTCTTGCAGCTAAAGCTTGTTTATTACCTTCATTTGCAAGTTGGTCAATTCGACTTTTTCGTACTTTTACAACAGCGAATTCTGATGCAACGAAAAAGCCAGAAATAAGAATAAGTACAAAGATGAGAAAAATATTTAATATGTCCAAGTGTGTTCTCCATTCCAAGGTTTGGAATAAAGATGTCACCTCCTGCAATTATGTTATACTTTTATAATAAATCTAAATGAAAAGAATAGTCAAAGGAAAAGGGCAAATATTGGTATGTTTCTGTAATAGTTTTTGAATTTGCTGTTATTTTGTCCGCTATACAAAAGGAATAACCCCCTACTTTTAGATTATAGAGGGTTATTTCAATTAAGGTTTCGGAACGCTTCTCGTTAAAGTGTATGACTGTTGCTTGGAGTAGTTTGTGGTCCATAGTGTTTGAAGGAAAGAAAGTATGCTATATGGGATATAGAGTAGTAATAAGCCGATTGTAACAATTATGGGTGAATTTCCGCCAAATTGAACGATAAATTGTAACAGTCCACTTGCATGAAAAACGCATTCCATAAAAACGAATGAAAGAATGATGGAACCTAAAATTGATTTATGGTTCGAAGTAAGCGCCAAAAACAATGTATCCACAAGAAAAGAATCATGTTTTATTTCATATTCATTTGTGTTTTTCAAGAAAGGAATCCATTTTTTTACTGCTTGCATAACGATAATCATGGAAGTACTACATACGATGATAAAAGATGAGTAGTAAGGAAGGTTTATAAATTGTGCGACGTATAGAAGTAGTAATAAGACTGAACATTGTAATACTACAGTGCAAAAAGAGTAAGGTATCCAATTCAATACAGTAGTAAACTTTTTAAACGAGTTAGGTACTTTGAAAAATAAATGGCCGATACCCAAACTTATGAAAAATCCGATCGCAAGGGTAAAAGTAAAACGAACAATCGATATAAAATATATTTCCCATATGTAAGGGAATAATGGTGTTGAATGATTAGAAGTATGTATCATTTGATTTGCTGAGAAAAAGATAGATTCATGCATCCAATCAACCTTTGGAATTGATATAGAAGAAAGCTGTGCGAAGTTTTGAAAAATGCTAATAAATCCATTTTGATAAGAGTAATTGTGTGTAATAAAAAGAGCTGGAATAGGACTTATGGCAAAAATAACAATAACACCAATTATAAATTTACATATATGTGAGCGTAATAAGGACATATAAACCACCTACTCTTGGAATGTTCAGAAAATTCTTATTCTTATTTTAGCCGTTTTTGGAGCAAGTTACAATATATTTTTCTTCATGTATGGGCATATGGATAATTTTAAATTGTATTTAGAAATCTATTTTTTGTGTGGAATGAAGAGAATGTAGGGAAATGTCGAAAGTATTAAATAGATTTTTAAAATTGGAAAGTGATACCATAAAATTAAACGATGTTTAAATCGTTGTTTAACTGATACATTCTAGAGGGGGAGATAAATTGGGAGGGAATGAAAACGTATCAACGAAAAAAAGATTTTAAATACAACATTGGAATTAATTAAAAAAGAAGGTTTTGAAAAGGTAACGATAAGGAAAATTGCAACATTGTTAGATATAAATATAGCGCTAGTAAATTACCATTTTGGTTCAAAAGAAAAGTTAATTAGTGAGGCGATTAGAGTTTTATTAATTAGCTTTCAAGGCACTTTTTCTATTTTAGATAATATTACAGTGCCAGCAAAAGAAAGATTAAAAATATTTTTATTGGATTATGTACTAGTAATTCGGCAATATCCGGAGTTAGTTAGGAAGATTATTGCAATGGGAACTACGGTATTTACATCTCAATACGAATATGGGGATTTTTTGAAGAGGCTAGGTTTCAGTAAAGTGAAGAATATTTTGAGCGAGATAACAAATGAAACGGATCAGGAAATTTTAATGATGATGACGGTGCAAATATTTGGATCCATTTTTCTTCCCACATTAATGATGCCAATTCTCGAATCAGGGGCAGATATAAAAGTACCATCTGTAGAAAAACAGATTGATTTCCTATTTGAACGCTATTTTTATAAAAATTGAGATAGTGGGTGATAGAGGTGGCTAGTTTCTTTAGAAAGCATTGGTGTGATATAGGGTTAGTTGTCGCTATTGTTGTCGTTGTTTCTTTAGTCGCGAATTTGGGAGAAATGAGTGAAATAAAAGTACTGTTAGGGTTAAGTTTTGTGGCCATTTTAGTGCATCAATTTGAAGAGTATCGTTGGCCAGGTTATTTTGCTGGTCTGTTTAATGTAGTTATATTTAAAAGTGATATACCAGACCGCTATCCATTAAATACGCAATCTGCTATGGTAATAAATATTTTGATTGCGTATGTTTTTTATTTACTCCCGGTTTTTTTTCAAAATATAATATGGCTTGGGTTGGCACCTATTTTAATGGGATTTTTTCAATTCATATGGCATGGTATTTTTGCGAATATAAAAGCTAAAACAATATATAATCCGGGATTAGGTGCGGTTGTATTACTACATGTTCCAATTGGTTATGTATATATGAGGTATATTCTTTTACACAATCTGGCTACAAATTTGGATTGGTTATTTGGGGTGATCTACTTTCTAATAGCTACCTATTTTTTAATTATAAAAGGAAATATGTTAATGAAAAGTAAGGAGACAAATTATTACTTTTCTAAAAAACAATTAGGTCCGTACAATGATACAATGAAGTGATTCAGAATTCAGAGGGAGGGTTTTGGATGCGGAAGAAAGTGCAAGTGAAGGATTCATGAATAAATTATGACAAGAAAATGAATAATTTTCAGAAAAATAAAATAAATTATTTATTTTTTTCTGAAAATATAATATAGTTATGGCACAGAAAGTATTTTAACATAAGGAGGCTTTTTATGAGGATTAAAGGGAATTACGTGCCAAAAAGGGAAGTTTTACTGTGCTCAAGTTCGATTACGATAGGGGAAGCGTTAGAGCATTTAAATAAAACGGGTTATCGTTGTGTACCAGTTTTAGATGAAAAAAAAGAGAAATTTTTAGGGAATATATATAAAGTAGATATTTTAGAATATAAAGGATCACTTGACGAGAGTGTAATGCAATTATTAAACGATAAAGAGGGATTTGTGAGAGAAGATTCTTCTTTCTTTAAAGTATTTTTTACAATAAAAAAATTGCCTTATTTATCAGTAGTTGACGAAAAAGGGGTTTTCCTTGGAATTTTAACGCATAAAAAAGTTTTTGAGTTATTAGAGGATGCATGGGGTGTTCACTCTAGTAAATACTCTGTCATGATTGGAACGCAAGACTATAATGGAGCAATCCAAAAGTTATCGACAGTTTTAAAGAAATACACTGGTATTCAAAGTTTGATGACTTTTGATAATGATGCCTTATTAGTTCGTAGAATTATGTTTACATTAGGAGAAGAGTTTAACGACGGTGAATTAGAGACATTATTGAAAGATTTAGAAGATCACGGATTTAGAGTTGTATATGTGGAAGAGATGAAAAATCCACGTGAAGTTGAAACGATAGAGTAACATACAAAAGCCATCTAATTATGAAGTGACCCCCGAA
>NZ_QNUB01000036.1:0-38085 GCF_008042345.1 Bacillus sp. AR8-1 | reverse complement strand
ACTTGACAGGGAGATGACCAGAACATCCCCTCTTTTTATACGTCATAATTCACTACATAATGCTGCATTTCTGTATTGTAGTAGCCTTCGCTATATTCAATTACTTCGCCAACTTCATCATAAGAATAGCGCATACGTTTTAATAACGCTGTTCCCTCTTTTTCACCTAGCGCTTCTGCAACGAAGCTAGGCGCAAGCCCAACAGCGAATTCATCTCTGAAGTTTTCTAAATGTATACCTCGGTCTTCAACTAAATCATAAAGCGATTGTAAATCAAAGTCCGATAAATCTGTACTCGCCATTCGAGCTGAGAAATAGTGCGTATAATGAATATACGGCGTATCATTTAACATATATAGGCGCTCGATACGAAAACTCTCTTTACCGAATAATCGAAACGGCACTGTTCCTTCCTCATTATGAACGATTTCTGCTTTTAATAATTTCTTTTGTACTTTATATCCTTCTTCCACTAATACTTCTGTAAATTTCTTACCCTTTGACAGTTTTGTCGCAGAAGTATTACGAATCACTTTCGTTCCTTTACCACTTTTCTTTTCCAAGTATCCTTCTTGAGCGAGTTCTTTAATGGCATTACGCACTGTAATCTTACTAACTTTGAACTCTTCTTCTAATTGCGGTTCTGAAGGAATATTCGTATGAATCGCATATACGCCATGCAATATTCGATCACGAATAATATTTTTTATTTGTAAATATAATGGTCCTTTTTTCCTCGTTACGTTCACTGTTACACCCACTACCTTTCTACATCACCTACTGATGCCGTCATCGCCCGAAGTATATCTTTCTCTGATGACATTGGCGTATCACCGACGATTGTATGTGCTAGCATTCCAGCTGCTGACGCAAATGAAACAGCTTTCTCTGGTGCAAACTCTTCTATCTCGCCATAAATAATCCCGCTCGTATAAGCATCTCCAGCACCTATTCTATCATATACAGAAAACGTAAGTGTTTTTGCAAAAGTGAACGAACCATCTTTACATATAAACCCGCGAAGCCAATGTGTATTATCACTGTTAATAGAGCGATGAGTACCAGCGATTGTAGCGATATGATACGTTTCAGCTACCTTTGGAATGAGATCCAGCAGCCGCGCCTCACGCTCCGTCTCTTCTGTTTTCATCCCAAGAACGAACATCGCATCTTTTTCATTCATCATAACGATATTAGCAAGTCCTAGCATTTCTTCATAATGCGGTTTTGCCTGTTCATATCCGTCTTCTCCCCAAAGTGAGGGACGATAATTACAATCAAAAACGACGGTTCCTCCGTTTTCTTTAACTGCTCTCGCTAAAGATTTCATATGATGACGCACCATATCATTCATCGCAAGTGTAATACCGCAAAAATGAACGATATCAATTTCCTTTGCGATTTCTTCAAATTGATACATTTCTTCACATGCCGTATTGAAGCTACTTTCTAATCGATTCGAATATGTAACGCGGCTTGCACGTGCACCGAATCCATTTTCTAAAAAATACATACCTACATATTTACCGCCTCTTGAAACAAGAGAAGTTTGAATCCCTAACTTTTGAATGTAAGATACAGCTGCATCTCCAACCGAATTTTCCGGTAAAGTTGAAATAAGAAGCCCTTCATGCCCTAAGTGAGAAAGTGCCGCTACAACGTTCACACCTGTACCTGAAAATGAGTAATTTAACGTGTTAGCTTGCGACAACAATTCATATCCAGGTACTTGCAGGCGCATCATTACTTCGCCGAACGCTGCAATTTTCTTACGCATATTGATCAACTAGCTTTTTCACGACTGCTAATAATTCACGAACATCTTCTACTTTCGTATTACCAGTTTCTTTATCAATAATAGAAGAGTATACGTGCGGGATAACTTGCTCTACATTTGCCTCAAGCGCAATACGTACAATTGTTTCAAAGTTTTCTTTATCAATTCCACCTGTTGGCTCTAATGCGAATCCTTCTTCTGCACAAGCTTTCGCAACTGCGCGATATTCTTCTTCGTGAGCTAGCCCTTTCATCGGGAAGTATTTCAATGAATTTCCGCCCATATCACGTACAAGTGCGATCGCTGTTTTAATTGGAACGATTGCTTTTTCTTCTCCAGCCGCACTAATTGGGCCAGTAGAAATATTTACGTAACCTACTTTTCCTGTTGGTGATACTAAACTATTAATCCAGCTATCTTTTTCGCCGAGATTTGCACGCGTTGCTCCAACTGAAGGGAACACTTGGTTAATATGGCTACCAGGATAATGCTTCGCAATTTCAGCTACAACTGCTGCTTGGCGATTATCTCCTGCGCCTAGTCCGATTGATACAGCGTCATCAATTTCTTTTCCGTATGCTTTCATAGCTGTAACAGCTTCTTCTACTGTTGGATAGTCTTTTGATAACACTCCCACTACTACATAACCTTCTGCTGCTTCAAAAATATCTTTTGCATTTTCTATATTGTTTGCTAATACATTTAATGCTACGCGGCCTTTATAAAAACGTTTTTGAATGTTTGTCATTTTAGTTTCCCCCTACGATTTCTCTCAATTTTTCTTCAATCACATGTATGTCATCACCTTGAAGTGGACGTGGATCAATATCAAAGAATCCTTGTCTTACTCCGTAATCACGTGTATAAATGGCGATTTCCCCTTCGCGTAATGCAGTCACAACATCTCTTGCTGATTTGTTTAACTCTTTCTCGTTAATATGAATACGAGCTCTAAAGATTGCTCTTCCAGCTTCATCTTGAACGATCGTTACATTTACACCATTTAATTCTTTTAGCGGCATAAGTACTTGTAGCAATTCTTTTTCTTGCTCGCTCTTATCTTCTTTTACTCCGTACTCATCAAGCGCTTGAAGTAAGCCAAAAGTTGTCTCTTTCCCGACTTTCATACTTCTTCCGATGCAATGTAATTGCACTTTCAGCCATTCGATATATTTTCGTTTACCGCCAACAATACCAGAAGTAGGTCCTTCAATTGCCTTTGAACCACTATAAATGGCAAGGTCTGAATACTTCACATATTTTTGAATGTCTTCTTCAGCTGCCGCATCAACGATAAGTGGTACGTTATTTCGCTGCGCTACTTCCCATGCTTCTTCAACAGAAATCATATTTTTTTGCACTGCATGATGTGATTTCACATAAAGAATTGCTGCTGTATTTTCGCCAATCGCATCTTCAATATGTTCTGCTTTCCCTTCATTTGCGTAGCCAACTTCAACGAGTTTTCCTCCACCTAAGTAAATCATCGTTTCAACAGGAGCACCGTATTGAACGTTATGACCTTTTAACATAATCACTTCGTTTTTCGCGATTACTTCTTGATGAAGTCTTTCACTTTTACGGCGATTTCCTTCTGTAACGATACCAGCGATAGAAAGCGCAATTCCGCTCGATGCTGAATTCACAACGACCGCTGCCTCTGAATCTAGAATTCTCGCAATATGGTCTCCTGCTTTATCTACTAAATCAGCAATTTCCACATAATTTTGTCCACCATGTTTCATCGCATCCATTACTGTATCTGTAGGAGCAGATACACCTAAAATACTCATTCTACCGCTCGCATTAATCACTCTTTTTAATCCGTACTTAGCATTCAATGAATGACCCATTAATTACAACCCCTTTCGTATCAATTCTTTTTTCAGCAATGCGCTGATCCCCTTCTGAATCAATTAACGTAACCTTCTCATCTTTAACCGTAAATAAAGTTAAGTTTGCAATATCCCCTTCTTGAATACGGCCAAGCTCTGGTTTCTTAAGCCACTCTGCCGCATTTTTCGTAACCGCATCAATCACTTCTTCTAGCGGATAACCTAAGTAAAGGAATTTCGAAAGAACGTGAGCCATACTATACACTGGACCATGTATACGATTCTTCCGGTAAATATCCGTACTAATTGTATTAAAGGCAATATCGTGACGCTTCGCCGCTTCTGCTACTTTAAAAGAAAAGCTAGCATTACCGTGACCAACATCTAAATGCACGCCGCGATTCACCGCATCTAACAACACAGGTAGCGGTTTCCCTTCTTCATCAAATAAATTATTTTCTTTCCCGTTTAAATAATGTGTAATCACATCATCTTTTTCTAAAAGAGGTAAAACTTCCTCTATACGGGGAGGCGCTGAACCGATATGTACCATAATCGGTAATGATGTTTCTCGAGATAAAGCGCGCGCTACATGCAGCGGTTCAATTCCACTATCACAAACGACACTTTTACTCATTCTCGCCTTTAACCCAACGATTACATCTTTATACTTTTCTACTGCTTCTATCGCTTTCTCTTTATCTATCCATTCCATATTGGATAATTCATCAATTCGTTTCAAACCGATGCGAGAAATATTTAAAAAGGCAAATAAATTTGTCTTTGCCTGCTCTCTACTTTTTACTAAATCTGCAATGCGATCAGCACCGCAACTACCCGCATCAACAATTGTCGTTACCCCTTGCTTAACGCCAATTTCATCTACCTCATCGCCATACGGATCAAACTCTGGAAAAGCGTGAACGTGCAAATCAATCCAGCCACTCGATACGTAAGTACCAGAGTAATCAAGAACCTTTCCACCCTCGCCAGCACCAGCTTTCGTCACCTGTGCGATTTTGTTATTTTCAATTACAATGTCAATCTCTTCCCCGTTCACACGTTTCACATTACGTAGTACGAATCGTTCTGTCATTGTATTTCCACCCTTTTCTATAAGAAGCCATAAGAATACGCTTACATTTAAGTTTCATTTTTTATATCTCTTTCACACGTTTAGCGTAACATAAAAAAACGGAGAAGTAAATATAACGTTATAATGTTTAAAAGTAAATAAAAAGATGCTCCTCCAAAATGCTAATAGTATAGGAAATTATATCAACGATTTTTTGAATATATCTATCATAACTTACAATATATCAACGATTTTTCAATTATATCTATCATAACTTATAATATATTAACGATTCGACAAAGAATATCGATTTACCGACAAAAAACGTCACTTCCTTTCTTATATAAGAAAAGGCTGTCCCAAATGGCACAGCCTTTTTCTCTATTCCTGAACCGTCACAATAACCCCATCCATATTGTTCCCGGAAATTTCATACTGCTTGTTTGCTGGAACGTTCACTTTCGTATTCTCAGAAACTTTATAATAAGAAACAGTATATTTCTTACCTTCTACTTCAGTTGAAACCTCTTTTTCCTCTTTTAAAAACTCTAAATATTCCTCTAGTGTAAAATTCTTTTTTTGCATAATTGCGCTATGAGGTAGGCCGACATAACGGATATGCCATGGCTCATATTGAATTCCAGTAATGTTACTTTTATTTTTCGGATAACGTAATACAAAGCCATGCTTCCATACGTTCTCTTCAATCCATTTTCCTTCAGGCGCTTTCTCCATTTTCTTTTGAGTAGACCCAATGTCCAGTGATAATCCTAAATTATGTTCACTGTATCCTGCTGGAAGTGCATAATCAGATCCCATTTTTTCATATAGCTGTTTTTGCTCTTGGAAATCTCTATAACCACTACTAATCAAAAAATGGTTAACACTTTCTTTTCCAGCCGCATCGACAACGTTCAAAAACTTTTTCACAACATCCTTTGATAAACGAAGATTTCTATCAAATATTACATAACCTCTTACTAATTCACTATTATGATTTACATTTATAATATCAGACCTAATACTATCTTTTTTTACTGGATAATCCCTGTTAACTAATAATAAATCGCCCTTATAAATTTGTTCCTTCGTAATCTCTTTCCCCTCGGTGTTTGCCGCCTTTACTAGCTCATCTTTCCCGACAATTTTAACATCGATTTCCTTTTGAAATAACGGTGATATATAAACGCCTACACATACTGTGAATGCTATAAAAAAAGAAATAAATACCCACTTTTTCATTTCTAGTTCCTCCTTAACGTAACTTACGTATAGAATAGAAAAAACTATTAAAATAAAAAGTGGGGTAAAGTTTAAATTTTTATTAAATTGTTACATTCTCGTCTTTTGGCAATCGTACTTCAAATAGCGTTCTAACTACATTGCTCTCAGCAGAAATCGTACCATTATGCTGCTCGACAATATTTTTCGCAATGAATAGTCCTAGGCCAGTCCCGCCACGGTTCTCAGTTCTCGCTTTATCACCTGTATAAAACATATCAAAAAGATACGGTAAATCTTCTTCTGGAATGCTATCTCCATAATTCATAATTTGTACGACAACTTCTCCATTATCAACATATCCATTCATATCAACAAATTGCCCATCATACCCGTAACGAACGGCATTTGTTAACAAGTTTTCAAATACTCTAGCTAACAATTTTCCATCACCGTGCATCGGTAAATGAGGAGCCACGTTCAATCTAGCTTCTAAATGATGTTTTTCTAATAACGGATACAATTCCTCCTCTAACTGTATAAGCAACTCACTTATATCGATCGGCTTTTTATCCAGCTTTAGCATGCCATAATTCATACGTGTAATTTCAAATAGCTCATCAATTAAACTTTCCAGTCTTTGCGATTTTGTATATGCAATTGTGGAGAAATGTTTAATTTGTTCTTTTGTTAAATTTTCATCTTTAAGAATTAAATCTAAATATCCTAACACGGATGTTAACGGTGTTCTTAAATCATGAGCTAAATTCACAACGAGCTGATCTTTACTACTTTCAGCAAAATCTCCTCTTTCAACAGCTTCTTTTAACTTTTCACTTGCAACATTTATTTCACGCGCGATATTTCCAAACTCATCATTTGATGAAACTTGAACTTTATTCGTAAAGTTACCGTTCGCAAGATGATGAATCCCATTAGAAATTTCATCAAAGTATTTTAAATACGGTTTTGTCAAAAAGAAGAAAAAGATAATAGATAACGGAATAAAGAAAATTAAAAAGAAGTTAATGTCTCCAAATTCCCTTACCATTGACCTAAATTGTGCTAAAGGCTCTTCGTAGCGAACCATCGTTTTATAATACAACTGCAATCCTTTATAAATTATATAAGTTACAGTTGCTGCAAGCACCATACTTAACGCAAATAAGGCAATCATTTTAAATCGAAAGCTTTTCATCATATTAGCCATTGAAAGTATAACCTACTCCCCACACTGTTTTTATTAATTTATCCTTTCTTTTATCTTCTCCAAGTTTCTTCCGCAAAGTACGAATATGTACCATTACTGTATTTCCACCTTCATAATAATCATCTGCCCATACGTGCTGAAAAATATTTTCGACATTGTATACTTTCTTCGGATGACTCGCTAATAAATATAAAATATCGAACTCTTTCGGCGTTAATTCAATTTGTTCACCATACACATCAACCGTCCTGCGCTCAGGATTAATTACGACTCCGCCTATTTCTAAAGCAGATTTACTCTCCACTACTTTCGGGTGATTTAACGTAAAAAACCTACGCAGTTGTGCATTTACACGTGCAACTAATTCTATTGGTGTGAAAGGCTTCGTCATATAATCATCCGCACCTAGTACAAGACCTGTCACCTTATCAAAGTCCGAAGTTTTCGCGCTTAAAAAAATAATCGGCATATGATGTTTCGCGCGAATTTGACGCGTCACCTCATAACCATCCATTTTCGGCATCATAATATCTAAAACTACCAAGTCGATTGGCTTCGTTTCAATAATATGAACTGCCTCTTCCCCATCCGCTGCTTTCACAACATGGTACCCTTCTTTTTCTAAATGTATCTCAATTAAATCAGCAATTTCCGCCTCATCATCAGCGATTAAAATTGAAATGCGTTTCATTTTACTCCCCCTTTTTCATTCCATTTTTATACGCTCGATTGTAAACTAGTCTATCCAATTTGTACAATACGAAAAGGCTACTCGTTAAAGTAACCTTGGTAAATAAAATTATATCAGCGATTTTCCAATTATATTGACTTACCGACAATGAACGACAAAATCCTCTCGCTATTTGCGGGCATCCTAATGAAACTTCCATTTACCGCTCAAAAACAATCCGCTGCTTCGTAATTTCTTCCAATCTTTCGCGGTCAACTTTATACTCAGCTTCAACACTTTGCGGTACAATCACTTTCCCGCCCTCAAGCGTCACTTCCGGTGAAATAATATCCCTCTGCCAATGTCTACTAGAAGCGGATATATCACCAGGAATCGTAAAGTTCGGCAATGAAGCAAGAGCAACATTTTGCGCTCGTGAAATCCCCATTTCTACCATACCGCCGCACCAAACGGGTATGTTATGCTCCATGCAATAATTATGAATTTGAACCGACTCTGTTAATCCGCCCACTCGCCCTGGCTTAATGTTAACGATGCGGCAACTACCAAGCGTAATCGCAACGCGTGCGTCTTCTAAACCATGAATACTTTCATCTAAACAAATCGGCGTTTCAATTTTCTTTTGCAACTCCGCGTGATCAAGAAAATCGTAATCCGCTAACGGTTGTTCAATCATCATTAATTGGAATTCATCTAGTCGTTTCAGCCTCTCTGCATCCGCTAATGTATATGCTGAATTTGCATCAGCCATTAGCGGGATATGCGGAAACTCTTTTCGAATTTCTTTTAATAACTCATAATCATGCTCTGGCTTTATTTTCACTTTAAAACGCTCGTATCCTTCTTCCGCGTACTTCTCGATTTGTTTTAACATAACTGGAATCGTATTAAGGCCAATTACAACGCCGACTTCAATTTCATGACTAGTTCCGCCAAGTACTGTCGCTAGCGATTTCTTTTGACGCTTCGCATATAAATCCCAAGCAGCCCCCTCTATTCCGGCTTTTGCCATTCGGTTTCTTTTTATATGTTGAAATAGACCCGGTACCTCATTCGGATGAGAAACTTCAGCCTTTAATAAATCAGGTATTAAAAAGTCTTGCAGTACATGCAGCGCTGTCTTCACCGTTTCTTCCGTATACCACGGTTCAGAGAATGCAACGACTTCCCCAAATCCGATGTACCCGTCCGTATCCTCTAATTCAATAACGATACTCTCACGCTTTTCGTAAGTCCCGTAGCTTGCAGCAAACGGGATTACGAGTGGCATTTCCGTTATATACAGTGTCGCTTTTTTTATTTCCACCTACATCTCCTCCACTAATTGTCTTAACTCTCGTCTTAACAATTTTTTCGAAGCGTTACGTGGTAATTCCTCTAAGAAACATGCTTTCTTCGGCACTTTATATTTCGCTAACTTCTCCTCGCAAAAATGAAGAATTTCTTCTTCTGTTACCGCCCCGCTTTTCACAACAAAAGCAGCTGGTACTTGTCCCCATTTATCGTCAGCCATGCCGACAACACCAGCTTCCGCTACTGCCGGATGAGAAAGCAACACTTCTTCAATTTGAGCTGGATATATATTCTCTCCGCCAGAAATAATTAAATCACTGCGACGATCTAATACGTATAAAAACCCTTCTTCGTCTAAATAACCGAGGTCGCCAGTATGAAGCCATCCGTTTTGAATAGTCTCTCGCGTAGCATCTTCACGGTTAAAGTAACCGCCTGTTACGTTCGGTCCTTTTACTACAATCTCACCTTCCGCAAATGGTGGCACTACTACGCCATCTTTTTCAATACGAAGTTGGCACTGAAATAGTGGTTTTCCAGCTGATCCTACTTTCGTTAACATGTAATCTGCGGATAACGTACAAATTTGCGAAGATGTTTCTGTCATACCGTACGTTTGATATACAGGAATCCCTTTTTCTACACATGCTTCTAATAGTGGTTTTGGCGCTGGTCCTCCGCCAAGTAACATGCATCGTAAAGAAGATGGATATGTCTCTGCCCCAAGTCGCTCTAATAAATCAGTTAACATTTTAGAAACGACAGAAATAATTGTTACTCCTCTTTTTTGAAGTGCTTTATGAATAAAATCAGCATCATATTTCGGAACAAGTAAAATACGCATGCCGTACATAATGTTTTTCATTAAAAGAGATAGCCCGCCAACATGGAACATCGGCATGCAGGCTAACCAACAATCATCATCACGAAGTCCTAAATTAAGCGACGAACCGACTGCGCTTGCCCAATGATTACCGTACGTTAAAATAACGCCTTTCGGTTTGCCTGTCGTCCCAGACGTATAAATAATTGTCATCGCTTCTTCTAAAGAAAACTCTTCTTGTATAGAGGTTTCCTCTTTTGGTCCATTCATCACTTCGGCGAATGAATAAACAGGAACATCTTTAGCATCAAAATCTTGATCCGTTACTAAACAAACAACTTCAGCATCATCCATTTGCCAAAGTAGCTCTTCTCTTGAAAGACGCGTATTTAAAAGCACAGCTACTGCACCTACATAAGATAGGGCGTGAATAACTGTAATCATCTCCATACCATTTTTCATCAGAACAGCCACCTTTTGCCCTCGCTCCACTCCAACATACGTGAGGTGTTCACAAACAGATACTACTTTTTCATGTAGCTCCATAAAAGTAACTTTCTCTTCCTCTATTTCAATTGCAGTGCGATCTGGTGTTAAAAATGCACGTTGCATTAACCAATTTGGCATCGTCTCCATCATTCATTCTCCTTTCATGAAAGAAAGAGACTTGATATGATATCAAGTCTCTTAGTTGTTTTGTTTCCGGTTTGACCTTATCCAGCTACAGCGGCTAGAACAGTCGGTCGTTTCACGCCTTCCTACGAGGCAAAAAACGCCTCTACGTCAGGAGTTCCAACGCCCTCTTGTTCTAAGCGAGCCGCTTCCGCTTTTAAAACATCCAGCTACAGCAGCTAGAATGTTCGGTGGCTTCCGCTTTTGATCAAGGGAAACGAGGGAATTGACCGAAGTCCGGACTGCGTTTTTCTTTGAATGCGTCGCGACCTTCTTTTGCTTCGTCAGTTGTGTAGTACAATAACGTTGCATCTCCAGCTAGTTGTTGAATACCAGCTAGACCGTCTGTGTCTGCGTTGAATGCAGCTTTTAGGAAACGAAGTGCCATTGGGCTGTTTGCTAAAATTTCTTGTGCCCATTGTACTGTTTCTGCTTCAAGCTCTTCTAATGGTACTACAGTGTTTACTAAGCCCATATCAAGTGCTTCCCCAGCACTATATTGACGGCATAGGTACCAAATTTCGCGAGCTTTCTTGTGGCCTACCATACGAGCTAAGTAACCAGCTCCGTATCCACCGTCAAAGCTTCCTACTTTAGGACCTGTTTGTCCGAATACAGCGTTGTCTGCAGCGATTGTTAAGTCACATACGATATGAAGTACGTGTCCACCGCCGATTGCATAACCTGCTACCATTGCGATAACTGGTTTAGGAATTGCGCGAATTAGACGTTGTAAGTCTAATACGTTTAAACGAGGGATTTGGTCGTCACCTACATATCCACCATGACCGCGAACTTTTTGGTCGCCGCCAGAACAGAATGCACGTCCACCTTCACCTGTTAAAATGATAACGCCAACATTTGCATCATCACGAGCTTGTGCAAAAGCATCGATTAACTCCATTACCGTTTTTGGACGGAATGCGTTATGTACTTCAGGACGGTTAATCGAAATCTTTGCGATACCATTGTATGTTGAATAAATAATATCTTCGTAATTGCCTTCTTTTACCCATTCAATAGCCATTACAACTACCTCCTTGTATATTTCTGATTTCACCTATAAGTGTGGCTTCCTTCTTGCTGAAAAAAGTATCACTGCATAGTTTTTAGAAATCCCTTTACTATTGTATCAAACTTTTCCGGTTGTTCCACATGAATTGCATGGCCAGCACCATGAATTTTGACAAATTTCGCATCAGACACGCATTTTTCGATGTTTTTTAATATGCGGAAGAACTTTTCATCATATTCTCCGTTCATTAAAAGAACAGGTATTTTTAAGTTTTTCAGCTCATCCCACCATGAAGGCTGAGCCCCAGTTCCCATGCCGCGCAAGCTATTTGCGAGCCCTTTTGGGTTGTTAGCAAGCCTCTCTTTTTGTACCGCTTCTTGTACGTTTTTTGCTAAACGTTTTTGCGTTTCAAAAAGTGGAATATCTTCCCATATAGATACAAAACTTTCTATGCCTTCTCGCTCAATTTTATCGGCAAGTCGATCATCTTTTTCACGACGTTCTTTTCTATCTGCTTCGTTTTCGAGCCCAGCTGTACAGTTTTCTAATAAAAGAGAGTGTACATAATCTGGATATAGACATGCCATCGTAATCGCCAATCTACCGCCCATTGAATAGCCAAGTATATGTACTTTTTCAATATGAAGGTAATCTAATAGTTCTTTCATTTGCAATGCCACATTTCGGATGTCATAATGCGTCACATCTTCAGTGCTTTCCGTTTTTCCGTGCCCAACAATATCTACTAAAATGACTTGAAACTGCTCGCTCCAAGAAGGAACGAAGGAACGCCACGTTTCCATGCTTCCCGTAAAACCATGAAGAAGTAGAAGTGGTTCCCCGCTTCCAACTACTTCATATTCATACGATACACCTTGCAGTGTTACGTTCATTTTGATTCACCTTGCAACGATGTAGTAATTACGTCCTGTGTTTTTGCCCATAACGTACGGTGCAATGTTAAGTTTTCATCACGGTTCGTACAAATTTCCACAACGTGTAAACCTTTTGTCGTTGCTCCCTTTTGTACTTCTTCACGGAATTGCTCCCAACCATTTACACGGCTAAATGAACCACCGTACATTTTGACAACGTGCTCATAATCAAGTCCAATTGGTGTTCCAAATAATGATTCAAAATGTTCCTTTTTCTCATATTGTGGTAAGAATGAGAAAATACCCCCGCCATCATTATTTACAACGACAATTGTTATGTTTAATTCATGTAATTTCGCTGCTAATAGCCCATTTAAATCGTGATAAAATGATAAATCACCAATCACTAATACAAGTGGATCGCAAATAATGCTCGCTCCTAAAGCTGTCGAAATGATTCCATCAATACCATTTACGCCACGGTTTGCCATCACATGGATGTTTTTATCCGATGTGAAGAAGAATGAGTCTGTATCACGAATTGGCATACTATTGCTCGCAAATAACGTTGCGTCTTCTGGTAATACGCGCACAATATCTGTAATAACCTTTCCTTCAAATGCAGTTTCATATGTTTCCATTTCACGAAGCGTTTCCTTCGTTTTTTCGTTTATATGTTGCCACATTACGAACCAATCATTCTTCTTCATAACTGGCATTTTTTCTATTACTGCCTTGCAGAATTCAATGTCACTTGCTTGCACAACTTCTGTCGCAACAAGAGCTGGATCTCTCCATTGTCCTGATTCATCAACAACGATATGAACTGCTTTCATTTGTTTTTTTATGAACTGCGTTAATGATTTAGAAATAGGCATACCACCAAAGCGAATTAACACGTCCGGTTTCCATTTTTCTTTTAACTGCTCATTTCGTAAAAATGTATCATAACAGTCAATTACCATCGTTTTATCGTGGTGTCCGCTACGAATATTAGAAAGTGGGTCTGCTAATATAGGATAGCCAGTTTTTTCAGCTAGTTGCGTTGCAAACATTGCAATTTCTGAATGACTATCATCTCCACAAATAATAAGCCCCTTTTCCATATGTGAAAGGCGCCCTACAAGAGAATCTACATATTCACTCGGCATCGTCACGTTTCCTTGCTGAACTACTCCTGTATATTCACTACGTCCTTTATCCCATAAGCTTTCTAGTGAGAAATCAGGGATAAGTGGCTCGCGAACTGGAAAATTAAGATGAACAGGACCCTGCGGCGCTAAACAAGCATTTGCTACTATGCGCTGCGTCGTCATACGAGCGTAATGATACATCGCTTCACTCGCTTCTGGCAGTGCCATCTCTGTAAATTGTTTCACAAAAGTACCGTATAAATTAAATTGATTCATTGCTTGTGGTGCACCCACATCTCTTAATTCATGCGGTCTATCCGCTGTTAAGACGATAAGCGGGACCCTTGAATGAAAAGCTTCACATACAGCTGGATAGTAATTAGCTGCTGCTGTTCCTGACGTACATAATAATGCTACTGGGCGTTTTTTCGCTTTCGCAATACCGAGCGCGAAAAATCCAGCTGATCTTTCATCTACATGTAAATATGTGTTCATTCCTTCGTGTTGTTCCATTAGTAAAGCAATCGGCGTTGACCGTGAGCCTGGACTAATGACAACATCACATACATCTAGACGCGTCAGTTCATCCACGAACGCGCCTAAATAATATGATAATGCTTCTATATGATTGTTCATTTCATTAATTCCTCCAAAGCACCAAGCATCGGTCTAAACTTCAAACTTGTTTCTTCATATTCAAGCTGCGGGATTGAATCCATTACAATACCACAACCGGCAAATAAGGATGCTTTCTCGCCGTTTAATAATCCGCAGCGCAGCGCAACCGCAAATTCACCATTTCCTTCATCATCTATCCAGCCAATCGGTGCACCATACAACCCTCTGTCTAACAATTCAACATCACGGATCAGTTTCATCGCTTCCAAACGAGGTGTCCCGCCAAGAGCTGGTGTTGGATGTAATTCTTCTACCATTGTTAAAAGACTCGCATCGCCTTTTGCTTCTACAGGCGTATATAAGTGAATTAAGTTTTTCGTTGTTAATAAACCTGGGCTTTCCGGAATATTAACGTATTCGCAATGTTCATTTAGTACCGAGCGGATCATGTTAACAACATAACCATGTTCAGCTAAATTCTTTTCATCATGAAGAAGCGCATTACTATTTCGTTCACTTTCTTCTATAGAATGACCATGACCGATTGAACCAGCAAGACACATCGATGTAAATTTCTCATCTTCTTTGCGAATTAATCTCTCAGGCGTCGCTCCTAAGAAGCATGCTCCTTTATAATCAAAAGAAAATACGTAACAATCTGGTTGACCAATGCGAAGTGCTTCTAAAACAAGAGCAGAATCAATCGAATGGTTCATCTCTACTTTTAGTTCCCTCGCCAATACAACCTTCTGCACGTTACCCTGCTTCATCTCATCTTGTACTTTTTCAATTGCTTTCATCCAGCCTTTCGGATCCACTTCTACTTTAGAAATAACAGTTAATTTCGATCCGTTTAGCGCACATTTACTCTCCTCAAAAATTTTCTCTTCTAAAGAAATCATTTCATTATAAAGAGTTTCTGCACAATCTGTTGCTGCAACAAATGTATTCATCGTTAACCATGCTTTTTCATTTTTTACAGTTAATAAAAATGCTGGTAGTGAAAATGTCGTATCTTTAAATTCTTTCCAAAGGTCCGTTTTCTCTTTTTCTGGATCAAATGAAAAACCACCAAATAAAAGCGGACCCGTTCCAAATTCATATTCATCTCTTTGGACAAATGCATTCTCTTTTACTTTCTCCCACTCGTCACGAGCGGTTTGAAAGCGCTTATGAGAAGAATTTGCTATAGTGAAAACAGAGCCAATTCCTGCAAATATTACATGCTGAGCCGGGTCTGCAAAATAACATCTATTTTCGAATGAAATCCTTTTTCCTGCTGCATAGAACAGAAGCGGATCCACCCAGTCTATTTGTTTTACAAAACTAACCAATGTTTTTTCGTTAGTTGCACGCTTGATAGCTGCAATAAGAACTTCTTGCAAGCCTTTTTGTTTCGTTTGAATCACAATTGTCTCCCCCCTATGGGCGAAAAATAGTCATAATTACGCTTGATTTTAAGATACACCTCAAACGAAAGGCCTGTCAACGTTTAGCATTTCTGAGAAATTCACCTTCTCTTCCTAGAAAATAAACGTTGACACTAAATGATGCTTTTTCTACACTTAGTTGTGTACAATATGTGACCAAAGGAGGATTCAACATGGAAATGAACGTCAAAACGAATTCCTCTCCTACGGCGCCAAAGCCAAGTAAGCAAACTGGCTGGCGCATCTGGTGGAGTTTACTACGTCCCCATACATTAACAGCAGCTTTCGTACCTGTTTTCATCGGAACAGCATATTCGATGCAGGTCGGAGGTATAAATCAAATACATCTTCCTCTTTTCCTTATGATGCTTCTTGCTTGTCTTCTCATTCAAGCAGCAACAAACATTTTTAATGAATACTTTGATTATAAAAGAGGACTCGATCACGAAGGTTCAGTTGGTATCGGCGGCGCTATCGTTCGCGATGGCATTCAGCCAAAAACAGTGCTTAACTTAGCATTTGGATTTTTCGGCATCGCAATACTATTAGGTGTTTATATTTGTATGAATTCTAGCTGGTGGCTTGCTGCAATCGGTCTTGTTTGTATGGCCGTTGCTTACCTTTATACAGGTGGCCCACTTCCAATTGCATATACACCATTTGGAGAATTGACAGCCGGATTATTTATGGGTGTCATTATTATTGGGATTTCATTCTTTATTCAAACTGGAACTGTAACATCAGAAGTCATTTTACTATCTATTCCAAGCTCCATTTTAATTGGCGCCATTTTACTAGCTAATAATATTCGTGACTTGGATGGCGATAAAGAAAACGGTCGTAAAACGTTAGCAATTCTCGTTGGACGTGAAAGAGCTGTTGGTGTACTTGCTTCGATGTTCATCGTTTCCTACATTTGGACAATTGCTTTAATTATCGTGGGCATCGTATCACCATGGATGCTTATCGTATTTTTAAGTGCACCGAAAGCATTTAAAGCGACGAAAGGCTTTATCGGCAAAAGCATTCCAATGGAAATGGTACCTGCGATGATTGCAACAGCAAAAACAAATACAATCTTCGGTTTCCTAATGGGAATCGGATTATTACTTGGATACTTTCTATAAAAGGAGCTGCTTATGCGGCTCCTTTTTCATATCTGAAATTCATCTCATAATTCCTACTCTCAACGCTCATACTATGTAAAGAAACTGAATTGTAGGAAGGTGGACGACTATGTTAACTCCACAACAAGTAGGTCAATTTAAATCCATTTTAGAAAAACAAAAACAAGAACTGGAACAAACGATACAAACTCATGAAAATACAGATCGTGCTTCTGAACGCGATTCAGTAGGAGAACTGTCTAGCTATGACAACCATCCAGGTGATATGGCTACAGAGCTATATGAACGTGAAAAAGACTTCGGGCTTATTGAACTTTGGCATAAACAGCTTGAGGAGACGAAACATGCCCTACAAAAAATAGAAGCGGGTACGTACGGCATTTGTGAAGTGTCTGGCGAAGAAATTCCATTTGAAAGATTGGAAGCAATGCCGACTGCTACAACATGCATACAGCACGCGACAAATAAGTTAAATATGAATACACGGCCAGTTGAAGAAGAAGTGTTGTCTCCTTCTTTCCACAAGCATGATGAGGACCATTCTGTTGAGTACGATGCGGAAGATGCGTGGCAAGATGTCGCAAATTACGGAACATCTGAAACGCCGTCTGATTTAGAAAGACAAGATTCAAAAAACTATAATGGCATGTATGTAAATAGTGAAGAAAACGTAGGCTACGTGGAGGATTTTGAAAACTTTATCGGTACGGATATGTACGGGAAAAATCCACAAGTTTTCGCTACAGAAGAGCATGAAGAATATGAACAAATGCTTGATGATTTTGAAGAACGTACCTTCAAAGGTGAATTATCTTCAAATGAATCTAGTTCCAAAGAATAAAAAAAAGCATTCCGAAAATCGGAATGCTTTTTATCGCTAGCTAATTAGTTTTTTGTAACGTTAGCTGCTTGTGGTCCGCGGTTTCCTTCAACGATTTCGAAAGAAACTTCTTGACCTTCTTCTAAAGTTTTGAAGCCGTCGCCTTGGATAGCTGAGAAATGTACGAATACGTCTTCTCCGCCTTCAACTTCGATGAAGCCAAAACCTTTTTCGCCGTTAAACCATTTAACTTTACCTGTTTGCATGTCATGTACCTCCTAAATAAAAATGAAACTATGAATCCACATGAAAAGGTGGATATAAAGGACATGAATGTATAACAAGCTTACAGCCTTTAATACAACGTGCTTTATTTCCGTACCACATTATGTAGCTCAATAGTGCTTTCACTATATCATGCTATATCGAAAACGTCAAATGAGAACACTTTCATTCCATCATTTTTTATAATCTTAGTATAACCTTAAATTTTCATTCTATTTTTATTCAAAAATTAACAAAAATACAGTACTCTAATTCTTTTAACTTCTGTACAATATAATTACTACATATTTATGAGGTGAAAAAATGCAAGCACATGAAATCGAGTATAAGTTATATGGCGATGATATGCAGTTTGTTGAAATTG
The DNA here is from genome assembly GCF_008042345.1 of Bacillus sp. AR8-1. Lineage (NCBI taxonomy): Bacteria > Bacillati > Bacillota > Bacilli > Caryophanales > Bacillaceae > Bacillus > Bacillus sp. AR8-1. Next base: position 19,821 of record NZ_QNUB01000036.1, on the reverse strand, counting down.
AATTAGATCCAAAAGAAAGCGTTATCGCAGAAGCTGGCGCAATGATGATGATGGAAGATTACATTGAAATGGAAACAATCTTTGGTGACGGTTCTGGCCCATCTAACGGTTTATTCGGCAAATTAATGGGCGCTGGTAAACGTCTCGTTACAGGCGAAAGTATGTTTATGACTGTATTTACAAATACAGGTCACGGCAAACGCCACGTCTCATTTGCTGCTCCTTATCCTGGTAAAATTATTCCTGTAGATTTAACAGAATATCAAGGAAAAGTAGTTTGTCAAAAAGATGCCTTTCTTTGTGCCGCAAAAGGGGTTTCTATCGGGATTGAATTTACGAAAAAAATAGGAACTGGTTTCTTCGGCGGTGAAGGGTTTATCATGCAGAAACTTGAAGGTGACGGCCTTGCTTTCATGCACGCAGGCGGAACTGTATATAAACGTGAATTAAAACCTGGAGAGAAACTTCGCATTGATACAGGTTGTCTCGTTGCCATGACAAAAGATATTAACTATGATATCGAGTTCGTTGGAAAAGTAAAAACAGCTCTATTTGGCGGTGAGGGTTTATTCTTCGCAACATTAGAAGGTCCTGGAACAGTTTGGATTCAGTCCTTAACACTTAGCCGATTAGCAGCACGCCTTACAAGCCCAGCAGCGCAAAGTACTGGTGAAGGTAGTGTATTAGGTGGCCTTGGTCGTTTATTGGATGGGAAAGAGTAAAAAGGGCCCTTATGCAGGCTTGTCCATCGACTAATATAATACTAAAATTAAACACCCTTGCTTGCAGTAATGCAGTGGAAGGGTGTTTTAATTTACGTCTACAAACGAGAAAAAGCAGATGAAATAAAGTAATAAGGTTTACTTCAGTAAAATAAGGTATATTATATTTGTTGAATAGATTCTCTTTCAAGACAAGAAAAGTAGGTGAACAAAGTGGGAAAATATCAATTGGATTCCAAAAGTCAGGTAGCTGTGGCAAAGTTTCATGAAAAACAGAAGCCTGCCAAATTTGATAAAAAGCAAAAACTTGAACAATTACGTGCGGAGTATTTGAAAAAAAGGCAAAAACAAACAGATAAATAATATGTTTTGTTTCCCGAAATTTTCGGTATATAGTGCGAACAAACACAAGTAAATAGGTAATCATCGTTCAAATATATACAGGCTATTTTTTCAAACCTCTTACAAGACCAGCATTATAAAGTACTGGTGAAAGTAGTATATTAGGTGGCCTTGTTCACCTTTTAGATGGAAAAGAGTAAAAAATGCCTCCAATGTAAAAAAACATCGGAGGCATTTCTCTAAAGTTTATGACTATGGCACTTTATTTTTACTGCGGAGGGCTATACATACCATTTCGAATCATATAATACTCCATCGCTTCATTAAGCCATGCCTCTTCTTCTTCTTTGTAAGGAGATGGCATCATATTATTATATTGTTCTTCTACATTCTCTAATTTACCTAAAGAATACATTGTCTCTTCACCAACATACTTAAGAGTCGCCTTCATATGTTCATCAACCAATTTTTGCACTTCTGAATCCTCAATTTGTCTTCCAAATAACCTTTTCACTTCTTTTGCTAAACGCACAAACTCTTTATCAAGTGCTATGCCCTCTTCTTCCGACTTATTATATAATCCATCAGCCAAGTCTTTTGATACATATCCTTCAAGCCATAAACGTTGTTCGTTTTCTTTTTGAATGCTGTTAATTAGACTCATTAATATGTCACTATCCAACTCTTCATCTTCCTCAAGACATACCATTGTTCGTTCAAGCGCCTTTATCGAAACTTCAATGTGTCTTCTCTTTTCTTCAAAGGCTTTTCTTTGTTGTTCCAACGTTTCTTTTAAATTTACATTCAAACTTGGCATTTTCAGCATAACGCGTATTTCTTCTAAACTATATCCTAATACTTTAAGACTCACTATTTTCTGTAGTTCTAATATATCTTTTCCTTTGTACACACGGTGACCAGAGCTAACATTCTTTTCAGGCTTAAGTAGTCCAATTTCATCGTAATATTGTAGTGTCCGTATTGATGTGCCTGTCCTCTTTGCAAACTCACCAATTGAACAGCCTTCCCTTTTGCTCATCTTACACTCCTCCTAACAATATGTTTACAAAAATCATACTCCCTCACGTAACTGTAGGTTCAAGTCTTTTTTCCAAAAGCATGAATCAAGTTCCTCACCGCATATATTAAACTATACCTTTTCTTAAGGAGGGCTTCCTTAATGCGTACTCCTTTATCCTTTGATAAAGACACTGCCATACTGTTAGCTTCTTGTTGTGAGTTAACGTATGAACAATATAAACAAAATGGTATTTTCGAAATACCAGATGGTTTTCAATATGTACAAGGGTTTCAAGGAAAAGCCATTCAAACAACAGAATGGTTCGGGTTTATATTAGAATCTGAGGATACAATTATCGTTGCCTTCAGGGGCACTCAAACAGACCCAGATTGGATTATTGACTCTCTCGTCAATCAAAAACCTTATCCTTATGCTTTAAATAGCGGAAATGTCCATAACGGCTTTCTCTCTATTTATGAGTCTTGTCGTGATTCTATTATGGATATGCTCGTATCATTGCCAGCACATAAAAAACTACTAGCTACTGGGCATAGTCTAGGTGGTGCGCTTGCCACATTACACATATTAGATGCACGTATAAATACCGCCTTCGCACAGTATGGACTTTATACATTCGCTTCTCCAAAAGTAGGAGATATCGCTTTTCGAAATTATTATAAACTACAAGTAGCTAGTAGCTTTCGTTTCGTCAACTTGTTCGATGTCGTTCCACTTCTCCCTCCCCGAAACATAAATTTTAATGATCATGATTGGGAGTATGCACACGTCCATCACAATATGACATTTACAAAAAATACAAAATCCATTACAAATAATCATTCCATTACAACATACAAAACATGTCTGACTTCTCATTTTTAACCAGTAAACAATTGGAAATAAAATATTCGTATACTATAATACTCTATGAAGTTATTTTTGGATGAGGGGACCTTACATGTTAAAATTTATCTTCACACTTTTTCTTATTGTAATTTTTACGGTCACAGGTTTCTTTACATTTTCATACTTTGCGACAGGAGAGTATGATGGGGCAGGTATCATATATACCACTGTTCCATTTCTTTCTTAAGCAAAATAAATAAAACGAGCTTAATTTTATTAAGCCCGTTTTATTTATTAATATCCATTTTTATTGGTAAATCGATAATATATCTCCCAATATAGCAACTTCTTTAAAACTGTTTAACTGCATTACCAATACCCCAAATTTCATTGCTGTACTGCAAAATCGTTCGATCACTCGCAAAATGACCAGACTGTGCAATATTTAAAATCGACATTTCTAGCCACTTTGTTCGGTTCTCATAAGCTCTACCGACAGCTTCTTGTTTTTCAGCATATGGGCCAAAATCTCGCAGAACGAAATATTCATCATTTTGAATAACGAGAGAATCATAAATCGCTTCAAATTCTGCTCCCGATTGTGCAAAGAAACCATTTGTTAATTGATCAACTACTTTCTTAATGTGCCTATTGTGGTGATAATAATCACTTGCACGATATCCACCATTTTGATAGTAATGAAGAACCTCTTCCGCTGTTAAGCCGAAAATGAAACAGTTATCATCACCGACCCGGTCTTTTATTTCAATGTTAGCTCCGTCTAGCGTTCCGAGTGTAATCGCACCGTTCATCATAAATTTCATATTACCTGTTCCCGATGCTTCTTTACTCGCCGTTGAAATTTGTTCACTTACATCCGCTGCCGGGAATATATCTTCCGCTAAAGAAACTCGATAGTTTTCTAGAAAGATAACTTTCATATATTGACTGACATACGGGTCATTATTTACTTTTCTTGCGAGTTCATTTATTAATTTAATAATTTTTTTCGCGTAATAATATCCAGGTGATGCTTTCGCTCCAAAAATAAAAGTACGCGGATAAAATGTAAAACTAGCATCCTCTTTCAAACGGTTATACAAATATAAAATATGAAGAACATTTAATAATTGTCGTTTGTAAGCATGTAATCTTTTCACTTGCACATCAAAAATAGAATTTGGATCAATCGTAATCCCCATTGTATTATGAATGCGCTCCGCTAAAATCTCTTTACGTTCTTGTTTTACTTCTGCAAATTTCTCTTGGAAACTCGCATCATATTGAACTGTTTGCAACGATTGAAGCTTAATCGGTTCTTTCTTCCACTCTGTTCCAATCGCCTCTGAAATGAGATTTGTTAACTGTGGATTTGCTTTCATAAGCCAGCGCCTATGAGCAATTCCATTCGTCTTATTATTAAACTTATCTGGATAAAATTCATAAAACAATCGCATTTCCCGCTGCTTTAATATTTCCGTATGAATTTTTGCTACACCGTTTACGCTATGGCTACCGACAATTGCTAAATGAGCCATTTTCACAAGATCATGCGCAATAATTGCCATGTCTTCGATGCGATGCCATTCATAAGGATAACGTTCCCAAAGTTCATGACAGAAACGTTCATTAATCTCTTCAATAATCATATAAATTCTCGGTAATAATGGTTTAAAAATGTGAATTGGCCACTTTTCGAGCGCTTCTGATAACGTCGTATGATTCGTATAAGAAATCGTCTGCGTCGTTATGTGCCAAGCTTCTTCCCATGTTAACTTTTCTTCGTCTAGTAAAATACGCATCAGTTCTGGAATTGCTAAAACCGGATGTGTATCGTTAATATGAATCGCAATTTTTTCATGTAGTTGACGAAGGTCACCATATCTTTCTCTATGCATTCGAACAATATTTTGTAAACTTGCTGATACGAGGAAATACTGTTGTTTTAAACGAAGTATTTTCCCCTCATCATGCGTATCATCTGGATATAAAAACTCCGATACAGCCTCTGTTTCGCGCTTATATTTCAAAATATCTTTGCAGTTTTGCGGGAAAGGAACTGGTTCAGCATTCCAAAGTCTAAGTGTGTTTACAGTACTCGCCTCATAGCCTACTACCGGCACATCATATGGCACTGCCATAATGACTTCTGCATTTGTATGCCTAAACTCTAAACGCCCGTCAATTTCTAGCGGTTCAACACTGCCGAAATAACTTACTTCCACAGCTTGATCATGCCTTCTTACTTCCCATACATTTTCATGAAGAAGCCACTGTTCTGGAAATTCAACTTGATAACCATCAACAATTTTCTGATCAAACAAACCATGTTTATAACGAATTCCACAGCCGTGTCCTGGCAAGTTTAAAGATGCAAGTGAATCGAGAAAACAGGCTGCTAAGCGTCCAAGCCCACCATTACCAAGGCCTGCATCTGCTTCCACTTCTTCTAACTCTTGCAACGAAATCCCTAGTTCAGATAACCCCTGCTCGCATACATCTCTAATACCTAAATTCAAGATGTTACTTCCAAGCAAACGTCCAAGCAAAAACTCAATAGACAAGTAATACATTTGCTTTTGCTCTCCGGATCGATAACTCTCATTCGTTGCAATCCATTGACTATTCATATACTCACGTACCATATGGCCGAGCGTATTATATTGATCACGAGTTGTAGAATCTTTGAAACTTTTCCCATACATCGTCTCTAACTTTTCTAGAAAAGTTGATTTAAAACTTTCAACATGAGTAAACATTTTTTCACCACCTACATGTTATTCCATGAGACTTTTATACAATTCCTTATAAGCAAGAGCCGATTGCTCCCAGCTATAATCTTCAGTCATCGCTTGTTTTACAAGCTGCTCCCACACTGGTTTATCATGATAAAATTCAATTGCACGGTGAACCGTATGCAGCATGTCATGTGCATTAAAGTTCGTGAAACTGAAACCATTTCCTTCGCCTGTTTCTTCATCATAAGAATGTACTGTATCGTTTAATCCACCTGTTTCTCTTACAATTGGAATCGTACCGTACGCTAATGCGATAAGTTGTCCAAGTCCACACGGTTCAAACAGCGATGGCATTAAAAACAAATCGCTTCCCGCATATACTTGGTGAGCTAATTCTTCATTAAATCCGATATAAACTTTTACCTTCTCCGGATACTCATATGCCATCCACTCAAAGAATTGCTCATATTCCGAATCACCTGAACCTAAAATAATACATTGTACATCTTCTTCCATTATTTCGCGGAATACAGTGCGTACTAAATCAAGACCTTTTTGCTTCGTTAATCTCGTTACCATTGAAATAATTGGTGTATCCTCTTTTTCTGGCAAACCAAAATAACGCTGCAAAGCGCGTTTATTTTCACTCTTTTCATATAATGACTCTGCATCATACTGAGCCTTAATATACGAATCCGTTTCTGGATTATATACGCTCGTATCAATACCATTTACAATGCCGCTAAGCTTATCATTATATTTTCGCAGTAATCCATCTAACTTCTCACCGAAAAATTCATATTGAATTTCTTCTTTATACGTCGGGCTTACCGCTGTAATTTGATCCGAAGCGATAATACCGCCTTTCATAAAGTTTATGTTTCCATAAAACTCTAGCTGCTCACTATGAAAATATTCATCACCAAGCTCTAACAAGTCGTACATCACTTCAGGAGGAAATACTCCTTGGAACTGCAAGTTATGAATCGTATATACCGTTTTAATACGCTCATATAACGGGTTATCTTGATACTTTTCACGAAGTAAGAAATTAACCATAGCCGTATGCCAATCGTGGCTATGAAGAACATCCACTTCAAAATCAAGGTGTGGAATACACTCTAACACTGCTTTTGAGAAATAAGAAAAACGCTCCCCGTCATCATAATGACCATACAGAGAATCTCTCTTAAAATAATATTCATTATCTATTAAGTAATACGTAATTCCGTCTTGCTCACCTTTTAAAATTCCACAATATTGATTCCTCCACCCGAGCGGGACGTTAATTACTTTATGTAACGTACACCCATCTCTTAACTTTTGTGGAATGAGACTATAATTCGGAAGTATAATACGAACGTCCACTCCTAATTTTTTCAGCTCTTTTGGGAGCGCACCCGCTACATCAGCTAATCCTCCCGATTTCACAAACGGTACACATTCTGATACTGCAAATAAAATATTCACTTGTTGTCCCACTGCGCGAAAAGTTTTTATTACTCCTCTTGCAGCTTCCTCCCTTCGAGTTTTCATTTAAATTAAAACTTTAATCAGTGGAGGAAAAAGCCCCCACTGATTCTTTAGGAATAACTATTAATCGTACTGTTTTGTACGCTTCCTTTTTCTACAACATACGGCTCATCGATATTTCCTTTTAATACGACACCGTCGCCAATTTTCACGTCTTTATCAATAATAACACCGTCTATTATACAGTTATCTCCAATTTGGCTCTTTTGCATAATAATACTGTTACGGATAATTGATCCTTTTCCAATTTTAACTGAACGGGAAATAACACTGTTTTCTACCTCCCCCTCAATAATACTGCCATTTGCAATCATTGTATTTTTCACGACTGCACCCTTTAGATAACGAGTTGGTGGCTCATCTTTTACTTTCGTAAAGATCGGCGCTTCTTTCTTAAATAATTGCTTCCAAATAGCAGGTTGCAAAATTTCTAAGCTATGTTTATAGTAACTTTCGATCGAGTCAATAATTGCTACATATCCAGTATGTTCATATGTAGCAATATGTAATGATTTCCCGCGTTTTTCTCTCACTACATCAAATAAACTGTATTGCTCCACATCTTTATATGACTCAAATAAATCTAATAATAATTGTTTCTTTAACACGTATGTTTGAAGCGAAACCCCTTCATGGCAAACTTCTGTAATATCAGCTGCCGTATGTATATGTCGCTCTAACACCGCTTGAAAATTTAATGCTGTTACGAGATGGCTATTCGTAATAACAACGTACTCTTCTCTGCTTCTTAGAAAATAATCAATATGTCTTCTAAAGTGTGCAAAAGACCCAAATTCATCTTGGTCACATTGGCAGTTTGGCGGGAATAAAAATAGTCCGTCTCGTTTTCTATCTAAATCCCACTGTTTTCCTGAACCAACATGGTCCATTAACGAACGATTTTTATGGCTTGTAAAAACTGCCACACTATGAATACTAGAATTCACCATATTTGAAAGCATGAAATCAATGAGTCGATAACGGCCCCCAAACGGTAACGCCGCTAGTGAACGATGCCCTGTTACTTTCTTTAAGGAAGGAAAACTTCCCGTTGCATTAATAATTCCTAACATTTTTTCTCCCATTCATTTCATCCCCCTTTTCTATTTCCCTTCAGCAATTAATACTACATCGTCAACATTCTTTTCTGGCCGAATGATTGTTCCATCTTCGATAACCATTTCTGATCCAACAATCGCTCTTTCAATCACAACATTTTTACCAATCTTAGCCCCTGGCATAACGACAGAATCAATCACCATACTACCTTCTTCCACCGTCACTCCTTGGAATAACACAGAATGCTTCACGTCCCCTTCAATGACGCACCCTTCGTTAATAAGCGATTCTTCTACTTTCGCCTTTTCAGCAATATATTGAGGCGGTTCGTTTGGATTGACAGAGTAAATACGCCAATTACGATCGTTTAAATTCAGTGATGTTTCATCGCGAAGCAAATCCATATTCGCTTCCCATAAGCTCTTCACCGTTCCAACATCTTTCCAATATCCTTCAAACGGATACGCCATTAACTTCTTCCCTTCATCCAATAAAAGCGGAAGTACATCTTTTCCAAAATCGTTACTAGATTCAGGGTTTCTCGCATCCATCTCTAAATACTCTTTCAAAATTGACCAATTAAAAATATAGATTCCCATTGATGCAAGATTACTTCTTGGAAATTGTGGTTTCTCTTCAAACTCAACAATCTCCATTTCTTCATTTGTATTCATAATGCCAAAGCGACTCGCTTCATCCCAAGGTACTTCAATAACAGAAATGGATACGTCCGATTCTTTCTCAATATGGTAATCTAGCATCTTACTGTAATCCATTTTATAAATATGGTCACCTGATAAAATAAGAACATACTCCGGTTCATACTGACTTAAATAGTTTAAATTTTGATAAATGGCACTTGCCGTACCTGTATACCACTTAACCCCTGAAGACTCCGCATAAGGAGGTAATACTGTGACCCCACCGTTTACTCGGTCTAAATCCCACGCATTTCCGATTCCGATATAATTATGAAGTTCAAGTGGTTGATATTGTGTTAAAATCCCAACCGTTTCAATACCAGAATTCGCACAGTTACTTAGCGTAAAATCAATAATGCGATATTTACCACCAAATGGAACAGCTGGCTTGGCTAAATTTTTTGTTAATGCACTTAAACGACTACCTTTTCCCCCTGCTAGTAACATTGCTACGCACTTTTGTTTTTGAGCCATCTTGTTTTTTGCTCCCCTTTCTCGTCTTCACTGGTCGTAATATGGATACGCCGAATGGTGGAATTGTAATCTCTACATGTGCCGCTTGATTATGGTACGGTTCTAGAATTGTCTTAAGACGTTTCTTATTCACTTGCCCCGAACCGCCATATTGCTGTGCATCACTGTTTAAAATCTCGTTATAATACTCGAAATCTGGTACACCTACTTTATAGTTTTCATATGTAGCTTTCGTAAAATTACATACGACAACTAACGCATCTTCTTGTTTATCCCCTTGGCGGATAAAAGAGAAAATACTTTGCTCATTATTATTAGCATCAATCCACTGAAAACCTTCAGGTGAATGGTCAAGCTGCCAAAGTGGTTTTGAGCGCTTATACAATGCTATGAGCTCATTAAAGTAATCATGCATATAACGATGCATTTCAAAATCATGTAAATTCCAATCTAAATCTTCAAGGTCTTTCCACTCATCAAACTGTCCGAATTCTCCTCCCATGAAAAGTAACTTCTTTCCTGGGTGAGTAAAGAAATATCCATATAATAAACGAAGTTGAGCAAACTTATCCCAGTAATCACCTGGCATTTTATTTAATAACGACTTTTTCCCATGAACGACTTCATCATGAGAAAGCGGTAATATGAAGTTTTCAGAGTACGCATATAGTAAAGAAAACGTCATTTTCTCATGAATGTGTTTCCTATATTCAGGCGCACACTCCATATATTTCAGCACGTCATTCATCCAGCCCATGTTCCATTTGTAATTGAATCCAAGCCCACCTTCATACGTTGGAGTTGTTACAAGTGGCCAAGCTGTTGAATCTTCTGCCGTCATAAGAAAATCTTCATCTTCTGCAAACACTGCTTCATTTAACTCTCTTAAAAATGAAACAGCATGCTCATTACTTTGCTCTTGTCCTTCTTTATTCCAGTACAACATGTTCGCAACTGCATCAACTCTGAAACCATCAATATGGAAATATCTCATCCAAAATAACGCATTTGAAATTAAGAAATTACGTACCTCTCTCTTTCCTAAATCAAAATTGACAGTTCCCCATACTGGATTTTCTTGTACATCTTTATCTTTATATTCATAGGTCGGTGTACCATCAAACAAATATAAACCGTGAGCATCTTTACAAAAATGCCCCGGCACCCAATCTAAAATGACACCGATTCCATATTTATGACATTCGTCGACAAAATGCATTAAATCATGCGGCGTACCAAATCTACTCGTCGCTGCATAATATCCCGTTCCTTGGTATCCCCAAGAACGATCATATGGATGCTCAACAAGCGGCATAATTTCAATATGTGTAAATTGATGTTCCACCACATACGGGATGAGCTCTTCAACCATTTCCCTGTAAGAGTACAGCGTTCCATCTTCTTTCTTTTTCCAAGAACCAAAATGTAATTCATAAACTGTCATCGCTTCTTTATAAATCAATTTTTTCTTTTTCTTACGATTCCAGTTTTTATCATTCCATTCATATCCTTTTATATCAAAAACTACAGATGCCGTATTCGGTCTTACTTCTGCATATACAGCATACGGATCTGCCTTTAAAATGACGTCACCAGCCAACGTTTCGATCGCATATTTATATATTTCTCCTTCTTCAATATGCGGTATAAATAAGGACCAAATGCCTTCTTCTGTCACTTGTAGCATCTTATGTTGCTCATAATCCCACTCATTAAAATCCCCAACAACACTCATTGCTTTCGCATGAGGAGCCCACACTGTAAATCGTACCCCTTGAATCTCATCTTCCGTCACAACATGTGCGCCAAAGATGTTATAACTTTCATAGTACTTTTCTGTATGAAACTCATCTCGTTTCACTTCTTCACAATTTATTACACTCAATATGCTCACCTCACTTAGATGACAGAATTTTTTATACTTTAACTATTTCTGCGAAAAACTGCAATATCCTTGTTAATTTATAAAAAACATTCGTTTTTTTCTTAAAAATGTTAGTTTTTCTTCACATTTCCGTGTAAAATATCGAATTTTGACGAATATTCATTGAAAACGCTTTATTACCCTTCTATATTTCTGTCTATTATTTTTTCTCACCCTTTATTTTATTAGGTTTATACTATTTTTCATGCTATTTTCCACTCAAAATCAAAACAAAATAATCTGTCATAAAAAAATGTTTCTCAACATTTTTTGTCATAATTTTATTGAAATGCGAAATTCATAAGCATATACTTGTTCTCAATAAAGAACAGAAATCTTTCGTAACTATAATTCATAGCGGACTACTATGTTTACTTATTTATCCTTGTTGCGAACGATTGCTATAAAAATTTAACTAGGGGGCTTTCTTATGTCATTAAAACAAAAAGTAGGAATGGGAGTTGTCACCGCTTCACTTGGTTTATCCCTTACATTCGGAGGTGTATTCGCCTATTTCAGTGATTCAGAAACATCAAGTAACTCATTTCAAGCTGGAACACTAGATCTTTCTATTAATCCAAGTGTAATCGTTAATGTGAAAGATTTAAAACCAGGTGATTTTATTGAAAGGAACTTCAAGCTTGAAAATAAAGGTACATTGGATATCGCAAAAGTAGCACTTGAAACATCATATGAAGTTACAGATGCAAAGCAAAATAATGACGGTGAAGATTTAGGTGATCACATTATCGTCAAGTTTCTAGTAAATGATGGACAGCCATCTAATCCAAACGATGACCATGAGATTGTGTGGGAAACAAAACTATCACAATTAAAAACTATGAAACCTGAAGATGTCGCTACGTCTCTAGAACGTCATAACTTAATAGATGGTATTAAATCTGGTGAAACAGATTACTTACACGTCCTCTTCTCATTTGAAGATAACGACCAAGATCAAAATAAATTTCAAGGTGATTCCCTGCAGCTAAACTGGACATTCCATGCTGAGCAAACAGCTGGCGTGGAGAAATAATTTTTAAAAATATAAATTACCGGAGGCCTATAAATGAAAAAGAAAAATCGTTTTGTTACTGGAATTGTAACGGCTGGCATTCTGTTTTCAACTGCCATTCCGTTCAATGTACTTGCTGAAAGTCCTATTAACCAAATTGAATCTTCAAATGCTCATTCTATATTATCGAAGCTTTCTAAAGAACAACGCCTAGCATTACAAACGGTAGATGCCAACCCTGGTTTTACAATTTCACCAGATATTAATACGAGTAGTTCTGAGCCTATAAATATCATTGTAGAATTTCAAACTGCACCAGTAAAGATTAATGAATTAAAACAAAAAGAAAAAGGATTACAAGCTGCTCCTGAAAATATAAAAGCACGTATTGATCAAGAACATGAAGAATTCGAAAAAGGACTAAAACGTCTTTATCAATTCAGCCCATCAGTAAAATCAGGAAACTTCCAGTCTGTACAAATTAAACGTTCTTATAAGCATGCGCTAAATGGTGTTGCAATGACATTACCAGCAAATACAGTTGAAGAGTTGTTACGAATTGGTGTTGTAAAACGCATTTGGAAAGATTACGAAGTGAAATTAAATTTACCAAAACAAGCTGAGCAAAAAGCACCCCAAAAACTAACAGACAGCATCCCTCAAATCGGGGTAGATAAGTTACATAGTGAGGGTATTACCGGAAAAGGAATTAAAGTTGGTGTATTAGATACAGGTATTGATTACAATCACCCTGACTTAAAAGACGTATATAAAGGCTATCGCGCAAAACCTGGTGAGGACTCTAGCAAAGTAGATCCAAATTCAGTAAAGGGTTGGGACTTTATTAATAATGATGCAGATCCAATGGAAACTACTTATTCAGAATGGCAACAATCTGGTGCTCCTGAATTTGATAACCGTGGTTCTTCCTTCTACACAGCCCACGGCACTCACGTAGCAGGTATCGTTTCTGCTCAAAAGAAGAACCAATCTGATTCAGCAGTAAAAGGTGTTGCACCTGACATTGAACTGTATAACTATCGTGTACTCGGTCCATACGGAAGTGGAGATAGTTCAGGTATTATCGCTGCAATTGATAAATCTATTTCTGACGGTATGAACGTTATTAACTTATCGTTAGGTGATGATAGCAACAATCCTCTTGATCCAACATCTATCGCTGTTAATAACGCGATGCTTTCAGGCGTTGTTACAGTCGTTGCTGCTGGTAACTCTGGACCGAATCCATCAACACTCGGATCACCAGGTGCTTCGCCATTTTCTATTACGGTTGGAGCCAGTGATAGCTCTATTTCCTTACCGAAACTATCAGGTCATGCTGGACAATTACAATTCCCTAACCTAATTTTGTTCGGCAAAAACTTCACTGATAAAATAGAAGATTTCAAGGGGCAAACTTTACCTATTGAATCTGTAGGAATCGGTACGCCTGACGAGTTTAGTAAAAAAGATGTAAAAGGAAAAATCGCTCTCGTTGCACGTGGTACAACCTCATTTGATGAAAAAATTGCTAACGCAAAACAAGCAGGTGCAAAGGCCGTTATTATTTATAACAACGTGGATGGAGAAATTCCTTTCTACGTTGGTGAAAGCACAAAATACATTCCAGCATTCCGCCTAACGAAAGAAGACGGTGAAAAACTAAAAGCTCAAATTGAACAAGGTAGCACATCCTTAACTTTCGATGAAATTAATTACATTCAAACAGAAGGCGATCATCTTGCAGACTTTAGCTCACATGGTCCTGTTACAGCAAATGATGATATTAAGCCTGATATTACAGCGCCTGGTGTCGCTGTCCTTTCAACAGTTCCTGAATATATTAACGACCCGCAAGAGGGTGAAAACTACGCTGTTTCCTATGAGCGTATGCAAGGAACATCTATGGCTTCCCCTCATATTGCTGGCGTTGCTGCTCTAATTTTACAAGAACACCCAGACTACTCTCCGTTCGATGTAAAAGCGTCTCTTATGAACACAGCTGATGATTTAAAAGAAAAATATTCGGTGTATGAAGTTGGAGCTGGGCGAGTAGATGCTTACAACGCCGTTCGTACAGAAACAAGCTTTAAAGTATTAGATACGACACAAACTGTTGTAAATGATGAAGTAATTGAAGTGCCCGAAGAAACTGGATCTATTGCATTCGGTAAGTTTTATCAAAAAGACGGTGAAGCTCTTGAACAAAAACGAAATATAAAAGTAACTAATCATAATAAACAAGAGAAAAAAGAATTTAAAACAGAAATTTCTTATACACCAGCTTCGTCTACTATTAACGATGCTGTCGCAAACGGTGTAAAAATCTCTGCTCCAGAAACAATTACTCTTGATGCTGGCAAAGCAGGTGAAATTGAAGCAAAAATTAATCTTCCAGCCGGTGTAAAACAAGGCCGATATGAAGGATATATTCATATTACGAACACGAAAAATAAAGAAGAAACATATCAAATCCCATTCTCTATTCGTGTATCAGAGCCTGGTATTGAAAATGCAATACTATCAAGAAAAGCAATTTCAACTGATACATCTAAATTTAATCCATACGGTGAATCGTATGTTCACGGGGCATTCCAATTAAACAGCGAACTTGAAACGTTAGATCTTATCCTAAAAGATTCCAAAACAGATAAAGCTCTGGGCTTCATTGGGACATTAAACACAAGTGGACTAAAAACTGATGTGTATTACTACTTAGACTCATTCTTTAATGGAAAAGTGTATCCTTTTACAAATGATCCTGCAAAACCAATTGGTGATGAGAAAATCAACTTACCAGAAGGAGACTACACAATTGAGTTTGTCGGTTATGATAAGGCTGGGAAAGCACGTGTAAAAGGTGATTATGTTGTAATTGATAATACCCCACCAGAAGTGAAACTAACTGGATTAAAACCTGGTATTTACGAGTTAAATGAAGAAAATTATACAGTAGAAGATGGCAAAAAAGCACTATGGATTAAAGGAAATGTATACGATTCAAACGTTGACTACTTAAAAGGAAAAGGATTAAACATTACGCAAGAAGCGAATGGCGTTATGTACTATGACTATTCTCCATACTTGCATAAGTTTTTACCGATTAATGCAAATGGCGACTTTAAAGTTGGCATTACACCTGACTCCTTCAAAACGGAAGGTCCAATGAACACAGGCGTATATATTTTCGATTATGCAACTGCAGGAGCTGACTATCCAAGCGGTGTAAATAACTACTGGTTTATCCCACAAGGTGCTCAATATGCGAAAGCTAGTTACGATAAAAAAGAATTATATAAAAATGACGAGTTCACAGTAACACTAAACGCAAAACACGTAAAACAATTTGTTGCTGGGCAATTTAATGTAAACTTCCTAGAGAAGAACTTCAAATTTGCAAATGCGAAGTTTAATCCTGCTTTTGAAAAGCTACTTTCCGAAAAAGGAGTAACCGCAAAAGTAAATGAACCGAAACTAGAGGCAGGTTCGGTTACAGTTGGTGGCGCTATCGATGACAAAAACTTTGCTGGATTAGATGGTGATTTCCCGTTCATTGATGTAACTTTCAAAGTAGAAAATGATGAATTTTATGAAGCAAACGCTCAATTAGAGTCACCAATTTTTGTTTACTGGAAACAAGGTGAATCAGAACCAAATAGAATGCGTGTACTTCAAGATCAAACATTCTCAGTTATGTCCTTAAATTCACTAGTAGAAGGAAATATTAAACCTGGTGCATTCTTAAATGAACGTGGATATTTAGATGAAAAATTTGATTATGCAAAGCTTGGCGTAAAAGTATACGCAACTGATTCTTACCGTCATAAGTTTGAAGGCTCACTAGATAAATATGGGTACTTCAAACTAAATGGACTTCCAGTTAATAAACGCGACTATAACCTATATGTAGAAGTGCCAGGACATTTAACAAGCCGCCTAACAACGAAACTTGGTACTGAAAAAGACGGTAAGCTGCTTGGCCAATATTATTATGCAAGATCTGACGAAAACCTTGCCGGCGATGTAAATGCTGATAAAGTAATCGATATTAAAGATGCTGAAATTATCGCTAGCAACTATGGTAAAAAAGGACTAACTGTAAAAGACGGAGACCTTAATAAAGATGGGATTGTCGACGAAAAAGATATTCGCTTCGTTGAAAAGAACTTCTTGAAAAAAGGGCCAGATGCATCTAAATCACAAACACCTGTAGAAAAATCAAAAAGCGGTACACTGACAGATATTTTAAAGAAATTGGGATTAACGCCTAAAAAATGATAAAGTGAAACTTTAATCAGTGGGGGGTGTTCACCCCCCACTGATTATTAGTTGAACCAATCGGGCTTTTACGGGCAGTTGATCACCAAACTAACTTCTTTGCTTTCGCTGCATTTTGAGGTGGGGATCTTACTGCCCGTTAATGCGGGATAATAAAGAGTACTCTACGTAAAGTAGAGTGCTCTTTTCTATAAACGACCCTTATCCAGCAAAAGGGGTATATTGGGGATATACAAGGGAAACCGGAAAAGGAATTTATATTAAATTATATAAGTTCAGAGGTAAGAAGCAGTTTCCCACCTCTGAATTATTTAGCAATTATTATAGTACTGGTGCCATTGTTTCTTTTAATACTTTTACAGAATGAGCAAATTTCGCTTTTTCATCTTCATTTAGCTCAAGTTCTACGATTTCACGTACACCTTCGCGGTTAATTACAGCTGGAACACCTACGTAAGCATCTTTCTCTCCGTATTGACCTTCAAGGTATGCAGATACAGTTAATACGCTGTTCTCGTTGTTTAAGATTGCTTTAGTTACACGAAGTAGTGACATACCGATTCCGTAGTAAGTTGCACCTTTACGCTCGATAATATGGTAAGCTGCATCACGTACGTTTTCGAAGATTTTATCTAAGTCTTCTTGATTGTACTGTTCGTTGTTAGCTAAGATTGTTTCTAGTTTTTGTACACCGATAGTAGCGTGGCTCCATACTGGAAGTTCAGTGTCACCGTGTTCACCAACGATATAAGCATGAACGTTACGTGGATCTACATCTAAGTAGTCACCTAACATGTAACGGAAACGAGCAGAGTCTAAAGTAGTACCAGAACCGATTACGCGCTCTTTTGGTAAACCAGATTCTTTCCAAGTTACGTAAGTTAAAATGTCAACTGGGTTAGTTGCGATTAAGAAGATTCCATCGAATCCACTATCCATAATACCGCGAACGATTTGTTTAAAGATCTTTGTATTTTTTTCAACTAAGTCTAAACGAGTTTCACCTGGCTTTTGTGGTAATCCAGCAGTGATAACTACTAAATCTGCATCTTTACAATCTGCATAGCTACCGCTCCAAACTTTTGTTGGTGATGGAGAGAATGGTACCGCATGGCTTAAGTCCATTGCTTCCCCTTCTGCTTTTGCTTCATTAACATCTACTAATACGAACTCTTCAGCTACACCTTGGTTGATCATTGAGTAAGCGTAACTACAACCTACAGCTCCTGTTCCTACTAATACTACACGATTGATACCTTTTTTCATGGTAATTTCCCCTCTCTATTGTTCACATCTATTTTTTATGATTGTTTAAGTAATTAATTAAAATACTAATTTAATGTTGTTTAACTTCTTTACACTCATATTGTAGCATGTATCATTGTGAATTACTTCACAAATTATGACCTATTTGTGAACTTTTTCACATAAAGTGTAAAGTTATTAGATCAGGTGTGGAATCCATTTCAATGGAGGCGTTTTCTTTAGATTGTGAAAGGGATTTTCTTATGTTTTTTCGGTAAGTGAAATTATATCGACGATTTTTAGAATATATCGACCGTAACTCAAATTATATCAGCGATTTTTGCAATATATCGACTTACCGACA
Organism: Bacillus sp. AR8-1; assembly: GCF_008042345.1. NCBI lineage: Bacteria > Bacillati > Bacillota > Bacilli > Caryophanales > Bacillaceae > Bacillus > Bacillus sp. AR8-1. The sequence continues at coordinate 1,559 of NZ_QNUB01000036.1, read as the reverse complement.
AAACTCGACAATAATGACAACCTAAAAAAGCTGTCTTCTATATATTATTTATTTTCCACAGTAGCTCCCGGATGTATTTTCATCGGTTTCTCCAAGTGTAGGAGGCTACAGTCATACTTCCTTCATATCCATACAGGTCCAAATAAATAACATGATTGTATTTACGGCTCTCTATGTACCTAACTGCAACAGCGAATACTTCATATTTCTTCTATTGCATAAAAAAAGCAGACTATCCAAAGTCTACTTTTATACAACAAAAAAGAGATAGCAGTTTATGCTATCTCTTTTAGTATGACCCGTACGGGATTCGAACCCGTGTTACCGCCGTGAAAGGGCGGTGTCTTAACCACTTGACCAACGGGCCAATTACTGGCAGAGAAGAAGGGATTCGAACCCTCGCACCGCGTTCGCGATCTACTCCCTTAGCAGGGGAGCCCCTTGAGCCACTTGGGTACTTCTCTATAAATATGGCTCCGCAGGTAGGACTCGAACCTACGACCGATCGGTTAACAGCCGATAGCTCTACCACTGAGCTACTGCGGAACAATTATGGTGGGCCTAAATGGACTCGAACCATCGACCTCACGCTTATCAGGCGTGCGCTCTAACCAGCTGAGCTATAGGCCCATAATTGAAAAGCGGGTGAAGAGAATCGAACTCTCGACCAGAGCTTGGAAGGCTCTTGTTTTACCACTAAACTACACCCGCATTAAATTTAAAATGGTGAGCCATGAAGGATTCGAACCTTCGACCCTCTGATTAAAAGTCAGATGCTCTACCAACTGAGCTAATGGCTCATTTTGAAAGTGGTGCCGGCTAGAGGACTTGAACCCCCAACCTACTGATTACAAGTCAGTTGCTCTACCAATTGAGCTAAGCCGGCTTGCGACTTCAAAATGGTGGCTCGGGACGGAATCGAACCGCCGACACGAGGATTTTCAGTCCTCTGCTCTACCGACTGAGCTACCGAGCCTTATTAAAATGGCGGTCCCGACCGGGGTCGAACCGGCGATCTCCTGCGTGACAGGCAGGCATGTTAACCACTACACCACGGGACCATTTGGTTGCGGGGACAGGATTTGAACCTGCGACCTTCGGGTTATGAGCCCGACGAGCTACCGTACTGCTCCACCCCGCGATGATATAATATGTAATTTAAGAAAAAATGGAGGAGGTAGAGGGATTCGAACCCCCGCGCGACTCTCGCCGCCTGTCGGTTTTCAAGACCGATCCCTTCAGCCGAACTTGGGTATACCTCCGAGATATAAACCTTTAGTGGTGGACCTTGTAGGACTCGAACCTACGACCGGACGGTTATGAGCCGTCTGCTCTAACCAGCTGAGCTAAAGGTCCTTTATGGTAGCGGCGGAGGGGATCGAACCCCCGACCTCACGGGTATGAACCGTACGCTCTAGCCAGCTGAGCTACACCGCCATAAATGATATTAAAATAAGTGGAGCCTAGCGGGATCGAACCGCTGACCTCCTGCGTGCAAGGCAGGCGCTCTCCCAGCTGAGCTAAGGCCCCATGTTTTTGGGAATATCGGGAAGACAGGA
>NZ_QNUB01000035.1:0-28126 GCF_008042345.1 Bacillus sp. AR8-1 | reverse complement strand
CTTCCAGCAATTGCACTCATTGGTTTTAATAATGTCAAAACACCATCTTCGCTAATTGTTTCTCCTGCAATTGCAGTAGTACCAGCATTTCTCAGTGCTTCGACACACTCTTTCGACGCAGCCAGATGTAAAAACCCCCAGATTATAAGATCTTTTTTAAAGTAACGATATTCTTCAGGTAATGGTTCTTTTACTTTAACTACCATATCGACTTCCCAAGCTTCTCCTTTTGCTACTAAATTTGCACCTGCGCCTGTATATTCATCATTTGTATATCCTGATCCAATACCTGCATCTTTTTCTACTAAGATTTGATGCCCTTCTTCAACTAACTTCCGAACATTTTCAGGGGTCATTCCTACACGTGCTTCTCCCTTTTTTATCTCTTTAACTACTCCAATTCTCACTTCTAACACATCCTTTTATAAGCAATATAATACCTGGGATTAAAAAAGTAATACATGAATTTACCAAACTTATTATGTCCATTCATGTTATTTTTATCGCCTAACTAGCTTTTAAGGTAGAAAACATCCAATATCAATTATTGTTATAAGGAGATGTAAACATTTTTCGAAATCCCAGGTAATATTCCTCCTACCAAAAGTATGTGGAATTGATCCGGTGACTAAAGAGACGATGCGCTGAAAGTAACTATGTTCCTGGAAGGTTAACAAACACTACTTAAGAACGCCTAATCGAACGATTCTATCAAATAAAAGATACTGATTAATATCAATTATCATATGTTATTAATGAGAGGTGAATCGTTAAGAAATAGATTCCGAAAAATACTTCTATTACTACAAAAGCTTTTTAACACCATTTAGTGTTATAGAAATACACTAAGGAATGTATATACTGAAATTGTTGCAATAACAGCATTGCTACTTGTATTAGTAACCGAAACTGTATTAGAATTCACATTGGCAAAATAATATATGAACTAATTCAGTCAATGATGACCTCATAAACGTAGATGTAAATTAAGAAACCTCTTTAGAGAAAAAATCCCTGATTAGGGACTATTACTGTGCTTTTACAGCAAGGCTATTCAAGAAATTACTAATTGAAGAAGCTTGAAAAATACGTAAGCTAAAAGAGGTGATATTATAATACTTTTCAGTAATTATAAGTATTGATGGAAAGAATTTAGATTCTTTTGGCTGCCAAGATTCGTTATGCCATTCCTGACTGTGGAAGTATAATTCATACCTATTTATTTTATCTTGCATAACTTTTTTGCTGTAAACTGACTTCTGGACTTCAATGAAGAATGGAGATCTACGCCAAATTGTAAATGCATCAGGTTCCATGAATTCTTTACCATACTTTGGCTCCACTTTAAACAGTTTAGGTTTTTCATAATAGATAAGCTGTTTATACACATCTAATATGCCTAGAAAGTGGGGAATCTTTTGGCTAGTTTTGCGAAGTGTGCTGGATTGAGGGAAGTAAATGTATGGCTGTTGCGAGATATTGGCATCCACATGACCATCTCTTCTTAATCGCTTCATCACCGTATTACAGCATGTAACCGCGTTCTTTAATCCTTGAAAATGCAAATCAATAATGTCATCACGAGACATACATCTAAAACGCTTCAAATTGTTTAGTATGGCTTTGTCTCTATTCCTCATAATCTAACACCCCGAATAATTGATTTTCTTCTTGTGGTAGGTTTTGCAACTTTATATTCTCTTTCGGAACGCGATAAGGTTCAACTATCTTCTTGGCTTTACTTAATTCTAAATAAGGAGATTGTACTTTCTTTAATCCATTTAACTTTAATATCATTTGGCCAGATTGCTCCAAGCGTTCTGAACCAGGAGTACCCATAATATTACTGTTAATTGTACTATCACATTTAAAGCCCATTCTAACCGTCATATTGAGCTTTAACTTACCATCCAGTACTTTTGCATCAGGGCGTTGCATACTTAGCATTAAAAAAACTCCAAGTGCCCTTCCGACTGCCGATATTTTTTCAACTATAGACATACATTCTTTTTCATCTTGCAACATGACCACTTCGTCGATAGCAAGTAAGATATATGGTTTCTGATTATCAGGATTTAATTTGTTGTATTCGTCAATATGATCTACTTCATACTCTTCCATCAATTTTCTACGTTCGCGTATTTCCTTCCACACTTTCTGCAGCATAATCTTCATTTCTATTTCTTCCATGCAAACCTCTTTTACGTGTTTCACCCTTCGCAAGAAATGAAATTCGGAATTCTTCAAATCACCCAGGTACAAATGTAATTTATCAGGAGACATATATTGAATGAGTGTGGACAGTACAACGCGTACCATACTACTTTTTCCGCTCCCTGTCTCTCCTGCAATTAGAAGATGCGGCGTGTTTGAAGCAATCATGTCATACGTAATCATATTTCCAAATTGGTCACGCCCTACAATTACGGGAAGATGATGTTGTATAAGTAATGGTTGCCACTTCTTATAACTGTAATTGTATGCTTGTAGCCCAGCATCCGAATGAAACACATTAAGTACAAACCTTTTAATATCACCTTCAATTGCTACATTACGCCCTAATATTTGTTGAAAGCAAAACCACTTCTTTTCAATGTTTTTCGGATCTAATCCGTTTGGAATGGTAAATATGTATCGAACCTTTTCTTTCGAGGAAAAAATGTCATGTATCTTCGGGTAAATGGGTACTTTTCCACCTCTTGTTTGATGGTCTACATATAAACCTGCCTTTACAAATACCTCTATAAGTCGATTCTTCAAACTTTGTTTATGAAGCCAATCCTTTAAAATCCCCATGTAATTTCCTCCCTAAAACATCTCCACAATTTGAATGAATACATAACCAATGAAACAAACTCCACCTATCCTCATTCCATGATATATTCCATCACTTAAAAGTTTCGCTGCTGCAACATAATCGTTTTTCACAAGATGCTTTTCTAACAACGCCCCTCCAATTGTCGTTACTCCTAAAGCTCCTAAAGAGATAAATGTAGTTAACATATAAATTTCCCCTTTATAAACAGAATTTTGAATGTTGATGATACATGGGCTTACAAACTTAGAAATTTGGTAGAGTTACCTTGATAGCTACTTTGGTAGCAACCTTGATACATCTTATTGTGAATAGCTTGTACAATATGCAAATTTTTCTTTGCAATTGCGTATAGTTTTTTGCATTTTGGACAAGGATGATTAAAAAAGATTATGGAGGAGATTAGCGTGTGGGGTAGAGGTATTGGGAGACATAGAACAAAGCTAGCTAAATTTTTAGCTAGCTACGATTACTCAATTCAGGATTTTTCTAAAGCTAGTAAAGTAAACAGAAATACATTAGGCCAACTGTGTAATGACAAGGATTATGTACCATCACCAAATACAATGCAAAAAATAATGAAGATTGTTAGAAAACATGATTCTCGAAAACAAGTAACTGACTTTTGGCATATATAAAGAGAATAAACTCTTTATATATCATTCCTTATGCAAGCTTGATATTAATTTTTATAGGGATACGGTAACGATTCCTTATAGGCATTTCCTTACTGCCCTCTCGTTCTCGCACAAAGCCTTAATTAATTTTTTAGTAGTGGAAGATTGTTTTCTTTTATTAAATCATAAATGAATTTTTCTAATACACTTTCAGCTGCTTCTCGCATTTGATCCGGTGTTGAATCATTAAACACCTTTTCTATCTCCCTAAGTAGTTGTTTTAAAGAATGGTTTTCCTTGCTATTTTCCAGGAATTCTTCACCTAACCCTTGAACAAATGTACTAATAACAATTACCTTTTCCAATTTAGTTAGTTCCATCTCTATGCCTCCTAATCAGATTATCATTCTCATCAAACATGACCTCTCCCCTAATTAATAAAGAGTTACAAAAAGTCTTGTTGTTATGACAAGATATGCATAGATATTGTCAATTCTCATGATTTAAGTATTATATATATCCTGTGGTCTAATCTTAACGATATGCTCAGGAACTTCCCTAAATCGTATAATTTTCATAATAGACAAGTAAAAGTCTCTAAAGGTATTACTTTAAATTCAGATTACACGTTTGTTAGGATCTATAAATCCACACTAGAGGTAAAAAGTAAATTTATAGATCCGTATTTTTGGACAAATTTACCGGCTGAATTAACAGAAATTTTGTGTTACTCTGAACTTGTTGAATATCCCAATACATTCAACAATGCTCAAAATTGCATATTTACTATGCAACCATCCACCCAGATACCTTAGTTAATACTTCTTCCTAATTGTCGTTATTGCTAAGGTATCTTTTTAGATGCCCTGTGTGCAGGGCTTTTTTCTCTCAGTGATAAAGCTATTTCCCCCTTGATATAATCAATTTTTTTAGTACACTTTCTTAACAAAACTCAGATTTGGTATTTTTACTACCATTTACTTTCTATACAGATTTTAAGTTTTGAAGTTTTCCCCTTACAATTTTGAAATCTTCTGCTAAAATCTAAACATATTTTTGCGACCACTAAACTAATATATAAAAATTAAGTAAAAGACTTTTATATCATTTTAAATGGTTGCCATAAAGATAAGGCAAATATCCAAGTAGGATCTCCATTTCCTTGATAGCTTTGAACCGCTTCATAAAATTTCCCTTGATACTCTACTTTATCGCCCTTTGTATATGCTTTCTTTGGATCCCATTTTTCATAAGATACATTTTGATCTTTTGTTTTAATTGGAAGAATATCACTTTGAATCGATGTATTTCCAGCTGCATCTACAGCCCTCACTGCATATTTATATTCCTTATTAGCTGTTAAGTTTTGATCAGTAAACGTCGTTCCTTGTACCGTTTGAATCAATTGTCCATCACGTAACACTTGATATTCTTTTACACCCACATTGTCTATAGAAGGATTCCATTTTAACTCTACACTGTTTGTTGTAACATCACTTGCATATAATCCTAATGGCTGTGTAGGAGCTTCTGTGTCCGGTTTAGGAATAACAATTTGATTTACTTTCTTTAAACCATCCTTTGTAACTTCATATATTACTTTTTTATCAAAGCTTTCACGTTTATTATTATCTAAATTTGTTAATATTGCTCTCTCTGCACCTTCTAGGTGTGTAAGTTCAATAAAATTGCCCACTTTTACTGGGACTGTTTTTGATTCAGCATTTTGTTGGGTATTCCCATAAACCTCTTTGTTATATACCACTTTACCTGATGTATCCTGTACTTTAATACTTGCATACGTACTATCAAAATAATTGTGTGGTGTACCTGCTATTAAACTAACTTGCAATTCTTCTGTTGATTTATTTAAATTAAGTTTTGCAAATTCAAAATCTCCTATACCCTTCATCGACCATGCAAACCGATCCCCTTCTAAAATGTTTGGAGATTCATTTTTGATTTTTACCTTTTTTTCCACAGTTTGATCAAATATATCTGTTAATACAATTTTTGCATAAGTATTTGTTGGTAATGATATAGATTGACTGATTCCATTTTGATAAGATTTAATATCATTAATTGCGTTAATCGGTTGGCCCGTCATATTTTCATTATTATAAATTTCAATTTTTCCCTTAAATTGAGGTGTACTACTATCTTTTAGTTGCCAAGATATATTTAATTTTTCATTTTCATAATACATAGACTTTACATCATAATCTAGTTTTCCTATTTCAGGTTGGCTAGGTTGATTTAACGTAAATGTTTTTCCTGTTCCAATAGTTGATCGAGAGTCTCCCCCAGCCTTAAACCAAAGATATTCTGAAGTAGCTCCCCCATCCCAATTATTATTCAATGGCTCTTGCCCCTCTATCGATTGAGTATTCCAAGATATCCATTTTTTATCTGAGATATTTCTTCCATATCCATTTTTTACACGTGCCTCTCTTACATCTTGTCCATTACCAACCCAATCTTCTTGAAACAGCATTTGTCCATAGTTAAATGTAACGTTAGGAACTGGAAAGTCCATAATTCCAATAAGCTTCCATTGGTTTTTTGAAACATCTTTTAACCACTGTCCAAATTTTGTGTGTCCATTCTCTTGCCAAGAACGCATTGTCATACGATACCAATTATAATTCTTCCAATCATATGTCGTCTGAATTTTAAGACCCGTTCCTTCTCCACCAAAATTACTTGCAACTGATGTAGGGGATACATATTCTGCTTTTATTGCTTCCTTAGAGGAAATAGGATCCCAAACTGCAAAGTGTAAAGTACGCTTTCCATTTTCATCAAAACCGCTTTGTTGTTGGAATCCAGCATACCCACCAGCTTCTCCCCCCTGGTTCCAGTTATGTACAGCCCAATATGTATAAGGTGCTGTTTGAACAGGAGACCAGTCTATACTAATAATATCTGAAGAAGCACTATTTTTAGGTGTAACATAAACTCCTGGAGCAGACGCCGCCTCTATGATAGAAATTGATGAGCCAAACATCGAAAACATCGTACTAGCTGCTGTAATTGCTAGGATTTTTTTGACGCCATTTCTTGTTCTTTGATTGAACATAATTTCCCCTCTCCTCCTTCGTTATTAATAACTATTTAAAATAATATCTCTCTATATACAATTGAACAAATTTCCCATGAATGTAGTACTATCTTAATGAAATGGATATATTTAATTTTACTTTCACTGTTATTTAATAGGCAATTGTAGTATCTTATTATAAATTTAAATTACATATCGCCAAATTCATCCTATTAACAATAGAAAAAATTCATAAAAATAAAAACATTTCATAACTTTTTAAGCACTTATTAATAAAAAAAACCCATTTTTCTAAAAATGAGGGCGTAATGAGTTAAAAATCTTATAGTTTAGTTTCTATATCTTATTTGTCTAATAAATATTGAATTCATTTTTAAGTATTTGATGATATTGTTTCTCTGTTATTTCTTTTTTAGTTTTCTTTCCATGCCGGGTTTCTGTAAAACTTTGCTTAGTAAGTGCAATATGCCCGTGTTCAATTAATTTGCAAATAATATTCCCCCTTATTTACTGGCGATTCTGGATGCTCTATAACCATGTTTTGTATAGCATTTACTTTCTTTTCATTAATTGCATTTAAATAAAAAGCATAACCGATAGACCAGGTATCACTAAGATCCGAATCAAAAAAATGTGAAGTTTCTCCATTTTTTCCTTTTTTCATTTCTAATACATGGGTTCCTTTCTCCGTATTTTGTTTACGAACACGATATTCGCCCGTTACAGAAGTCACGCTGGCACCATTAAAAGGTACAGGATATAAAGGAAGATAGGATGCGAAACCCGCATCTATTATATAGTTTTGATGTTGTAAAACGATAAGTGCGTGGCCATCATCAGGGTTCCACTTTCTTGTTTTTGGATCATAAAGAGTTCCAGCTATTCGATACACATTAAATCCACAATCACACAAAAAATAATATAATAAAGAATTAATTTCATAGCATAATCCGCCACGCTTCTTTAAAAGTAACTTTTCTTCAATGTTTTCTCTAGAAAATTTTTTCGTATTTCCTTCCATAATGTCTATGTTTTCATAAGGTAATAAGTGCCCCATCTGTAAAAGAATTGTATGTAAATCTTCAAATTTCACATTTTCTCTTGGTGGAATTTTTAATTTTGAGAAAAAATTTTTTTGTAATTCAGTTAACATTATATATCTCCTCCATTTACAGAAATCATATATATACCTATATATTACGACCATTAATTATATGTGGCGTACAGCTTGATTAATACACTTTAGAAGAGTGTGTAGCACTAAATATTAGCGGACATTAAGGATCAAGTGCTCAAAAATCCCTTAATATTTATTCAAATGTATGTTTTTAATATTTTGGTATCTGTACTAATCCCCCAAAGCTAAGTTGATAAGAATTTTAAATGTAATGTCTAAAAGTGTACTTTGTGATAAATCGAAAAATAGAGAATCTTAGATGCAGCTATTTTTAGATAAACAACTATATAGCCTTTAATCCTTCTATTTATACATATAATACTCTTTATATCGTTCAAACCTCGATTTTTTTGTTTTTGCTGGTATTATGGGTGACCTTAATGTTTTAGAGGGTGCTGCTTGCTTTGGCATTTCTAATACTCCACGTTTCTTCAGCTCTCTATACAAACTACTCACTTTGCACCCTACTATTTTCGCAATATCTGGATATTCAGTCCCTTGATTAAATAATTGAACTGCTTGTTTACATCTTTCATCCCATTTTTCTTCTGTCGATCGATTTTTAACTGATTTTTTGTCTAGCTTGATACACTTTCTTTCTAGATTCCCCTGCTCGGCATTATACTCTTCTGTATCTCCTTGACGATTACAATGCTCCTCCCTCTGTAATCGTATCATTTGTGCTTTTTTCGCAACTTCTTTCATGTTTCATTCACCTCATTTTGTTTGATAAATTTTCACATCCTACTGCGTTATCTGCAATTCCTACTAGTATTTCAGATAATTCTTTTAAGAAAGCCATTAATACTTCTATTCCTTATCCCTTCTATCACAACTTTTAATTAATTATTTACAATCCAAATTAAATTAGCTGTTTACTCAAACTACTTACGTAACATCAAATTGGTATACATTTTTTATATGTAAATATCCATTCCTTCTTGATGGCAAATGAAACAAAAATTTCTTTAAATCTTTATTAGTGATAAGTTTTAAAGAACAGTCCACCTTGGTTATAGTTTTACATAATTGTAAACTATAGTAAATTGATATTATTAACATTGAATATTCTTAATATTAATTCTATTTATACACATCAACAAACAAAACATTAATATTAATTTCTACTAGTTTTTGTAAACATATTAAATTATCGCCTTTTTATGGATTTACACACCTTGAATTTATATATTGTATTTTTATAGTATTAATACCTTTTTGTATTTAATATTTCTTTTACGAATACAGGTAATCTATCAAATATAGTGAATCTGAATAAGGGATATGAAGTTTATACATCTTCTTTAATTTCTATAATTACTAATTCAGAAAATATATAAGTAACCAACTATTTATCAATGTGTATAACAATTGCCCTCGACTCTTCAAGTAACCCATCAAAATTAATTTGTCTTTCAATAATTCCCTTTAGGCGTTCACCTACTTTTTCAAAAAGCATCTTTATCTTGAATAAATCCTTTTTAGGTTCAAATAAATATTTTGTTCAAACTTGTGCGTGCACTAAAAAAATACAAGTGATTTTATCAGAGTCACCTTGAATTTCTTGCACACCTAGTGGAAAGAATCCGTTTTTTACTAACGGGTTCTTTTCATTATTCGTCATACTACAACTAGATTGTTACATTTTTTTACAGCTCACCTTTACTTGAATAAATATTCCGTTCTTATAGATCTTTAAATCCTCTTTTCTTTAATGTTTTTTCGTTATTTGAGTCTATTCATGTAAATGCATTATTTATTTCTCCCGTATTCAATCGCCTTTGAACCTGTCGGTATAAGGTTTCTCTAGAAGTATAGTCTAGGATACATAGGATTTTTGTGTACGAAAGAAAGTATCGTAATTTCAACCAAAAAACTTTTATTTACCTATGTTAAGTTTCTAAATTTGTATTGATAATTCTTGGCTTTAGAAGTATTCTATACATATTCAAACATTTGAAGATGTATAGAATACTTCTGAAATGTTAAATGTAAATAAATACTAGAGGTGTTTTAATGGGAACTGAAATGCAACAATTTAAAGCAGATTTCTTTAAAGCTTTATCGCATCCTTTACGAATAGGGATTTTGGAAGTTCTATCAGAAGGGGAAAAAAGTGTAAATGAAATTCAAAGCATTCTTAAAAAAGAAGGTTCTGCAGTTTCTCAACAATTAAGTGTATTACGAGCGAAAAATATTGTTGTTGGCACTAAAGATGGAAAACGAGTATTATACTCCCTTCGAGATCCTATGATTATGAATTTATTGGTGGTTGCGCGGAAAATTTTTAACAATCATTTAATTGATACAATTTCTATGTTAGAAGAGCTAGATGAAGCAGAAAGCGAAATGGTAAAGGAGGAATAAATTGAGCAATGAGGCTAAAAGAGAAGATATCATCCAACATGGAATTGAGATATTTCACTCTATAGGAGCTCATCACGTTTGTAATGTTTGCATTAAAAGTGGATATTCTTGTTGCTTTTCATGTCAACATTTACAAGATGGTATTGGATGTCAAAAAAGGAATACAGCTTGTACAGCATGGTTATGCGGCATTCAGAACTTTTTGTTTGATCAAGTAGGATTATTAGAAGAATGGAATAGTTTTTGGGCTGATATTCCAGGACAGATGTTTCGTAGAGATATTACCCCAGATAAAGTAAAAGTCACATCGTTTATTGATACGAAAAAGCTAGATAGTCGGGCTGGAGAACTTCTAGCGGAAAAATTACAATTCCATGTACAACAAGGTGGAGATATAGGGAAATTAGAACGCCATTTAAGCAAAACTTATAGTAAGTATTAGGATGTCGTTCTCTTTTATAAAAATTAAATTCTCCTGTATAAGCGAATGCGAAACATATTTGTAATCCGGGTTTATTAAAAATAGAAAAGAAGGGTTTGTAATGAGAGGTTTATTTACGGGAAGGTTTAAAGGATATTCATTAGAGCATTTTCAAAAAGATCTTCTTTCAGGACTGATTGTTGGAGTTGTTGCGATTCCTCTTGCTATGTCTTTTGCTATAGCTTCTGGTGTAAAACCAGAGTATGGAATATATACAACATGTATTGCAGGAATACTTATTTCTCTATTTGGTGGTTCAAGGTATCAAATTGGAGGACCTACAGGTGCTTTTGTTCCCATACTTTTAGGAATTGTCATTACTTATGGGTATGAAGATTTACTACTTGCTGGTTTACTTGCTGGAATTATCTTATGCCTTATGGGGATTTTCAAATTAGGTTCGCTGATTAAGTTCATCCCACGTCCTGTAACAATTGGTTTTACGTCAGGTATTGCTGTTATTATATTCACTGGGCAAATTGCTAGTTTTTTAGGTTTAACAGGCATAAAAAAACATGAGGCTTTTATAGCAAACTTGAAAGAAATCAGTACTCATATCGGTACCACTAATTTTTATAGTGTAGTGACTGCTCTGATTTGCTTTTTCATTATACTCATAACACCCAAAATTTTGCCAAAACTACCCGGTTCATTAGTAGGTATTGTGATTTCAACTGTAATTGCAACTATATTTTTCTCAGGTCATGTGCCTACTATTGGTACAGCATATGGTACGATTCCAAATGCACTACCGCAATTCAATATACCTGAGATTACAGTAGAACGTATCCAACATTTAATTGGCCCTGCATTTGTTATTGCTATGTTGGGGGGCATTGAGTCTCTTTTATCTGCTGTTGTTGCAGATGGTATGACAAATAGTAAACATAACAGTAATAAAGAGCTTATTGGTCAAGGAATTGCTAATATTGTTACTCCGTTATTTGGAGGAATTCCGGCAACTGGAGCTATTGCGCGCACAGCAACTAATATTAAAAGTGGAGCTGTTTCACCCATGTCCGGTGTGATTCACGGATTTTTTGTGTTATTTACACTTCTACTGCTAGCTCCATACGCTTCGCACATCCCACTTGCTACCATGGCTCCTATTTTAATGGTTGTAGCTTGGAACATGAGTGAGCAAAAGCATTTTGCTCATATACTTAAAATGAAGACAGGGGATTCTCTTGTATTATTGGTAACTTTTTTCCTCACTGTATTTACCAGTTTGACAACAGCTGTGGAAATCGGTCTTATTTTAGCTATTATTTTATTTACAAAACGTATGAGTAATATGCTTGTCATGTCAAAAGTTCTTCCTGATCATACAACAAAGAATGAAAAATTATTACCGCATGTGGTAAATAAAGCTCATGATTGTCCGCAAATTAGTATTTATACAATAGAAGGGCCATTATTTTTTGGAGCTGCACAAACTTTTGAACAAAACATTTTAGCAACGATTCATTATAACCCTAAAATATTAATATTACGTATGGGCAAGGTTCCTTTTATTGATACAACAGGCGAATCCTACTTTAGAAATATTGTTCAACATTTTAAAAACCAAGGTGGCGTACTTCTTATTTCGGGGACACAATCAGAGTTGAAAACAACACTAACTAAAAATGGATTATACGCTGAGATTGGAAAAGAGAATTTTTTTGATCATACAGGAGACGCAATTAACTGTGCTTTAAGACATTTGAATACAGCAAAATGTGAAGGGTGTAAGCATTTTGCTTTTCATGAATGCGCTCAGCTCTCCCAGCAAGGCCAGGATATTAATACAATCAAAAACAAATCAAATGCATTAGAATTTTAAAAAATATATTTTATATACAAATTTACTTGTTTTGAATTACTCTTTTAAATATTTTATTACAAATAGAAAAGGATAATATTTAATTTGGTGAATGCGAAGAAAATTTTTATAAAGTTTGAACAAGAAGGATTTTCATACATTCAAAAAATGATCATTGCACAGCAAGAAGAGAATATATTCCTTACATTTCAATGCAAAAAAAATTGTACAACTAGTACCCTTTCAATAGATGATAAAAAGAATTACGAAAAAGCTATATCGTTTTTTTCTCATGCTTCTGGTGGTGTAATTATATGGGGAATAGATTCAAATAAAAATAATAATGGTGTTCACATAGCTAAAAAAATTCAACCTATCTCTAATGGAAAAGTATTTTTTAGTAATCTAAATGATTTAGTATTTAAAAATTCTAACACTACAAACCAGGATGTTAAGAATATATATTCCTTTTCCTAAAAAAATAAACCGTGGACTTGTAATCACCTATGTCCCCAGGAAAGACTATCTGTTAAAACTTAATGACTACTATACAAAGACCAGGGATAACTTTGCAATGATGATGGGACAGATTCTATTAAATGATATGTTAGAAAATAGAAAATTATTAAGGGAATCACTATAAATCATGCATATAAAGGAACCCTCTTGCTTTTACAAGAGGGTCTCACTTTACATTATTTTATTTCGGTATAAAGATAAATAGAAAACTGTCATTTGAATAAAGAAAACACTAAATACAATGTATAAGGGATATCCTGGAATATACATATTAAAAATAGGAGAAAGCACTAAAAATCCAATTGCGATGATTAACACATACCATACTGAAACAAATGCTGTACGACAAGCTCTTTCAGTAATTAACTTTTCACGTTCGTCTTCTAGGGGAAACAATAGTGGATACATCAGATATGAAAGGGCGTTATATTTCTTCCGCTGTATTTTATAAAAAATTGTTATTACAATACCTATAACTAATAAGAATAAGACTGGTGTAATATTTAATGATACTTCAAAGGCTACTTTCTTAGCTTCAATAATATTGGCAAGTTCTATAATGCCGTAATAAAGTTCAATGAATACCCAACATGCTAATGCCATAATAAGTACATTAATCACATAAGAAATCATCAATCTATTCATCCTCTTCTTCCTCCTTATTTAATACAAACACTTCTTCCATCTTCAAATCAAACACATCACAAATTGACAATGCTAGTAATAATGAAGGGACGTAATCCCCTTTTTCAATTGCTGCGATCGTTTGCCTCGTCACTCCAACTTTTTCAGCTAATACACTTTGTGTGAAATTAAAACGAGCTCTAATTTCCTTTACTTTGTTAAAAATAGTCAAGTTCACCACCTCTTACCTTCAATGTATACCATAATTAACAAAATGTAAAGTTAACTTAACATTCATTCCGCTAAAAATCCAATTTTATAAAAAGCGGTACCACCACATATTCATTAATTTAAAAATTGTATAGTGGTCCTAAAACAAAACGCTGATTACGTGCTCTAAGGCTGAATTATTTGATATAGCAGTAAAATTCAAATACTCCTCACCTTCCAATAGAATCAATTAATAACGTCGAAAAATCAAGTGAACTCTTGCTGTTCGAGTCGTTTAGGTACCCGAAGCCCCCAAGAAAAAGAAGAAACCATATTTAAGTCTTAGGAAAGAGATAAACATTAGAAAAACTGTCATTAAAAATTCAAGTAAACTCTCTAAAAAGTTTTACAATCAAAGCAGAGAGACTTTGATACAGGAGGCGCCAATTTATGAATCGAATTGAACGTGAAGAGAAAACAATTAGCATTATGATTGATATGTATTGTAAAAACGAACACAAACAAAATACTCTATGTGAAGAATGTCAAAAATTAAAAGATTATGCTTATTTTCGTTTATCAAAATGTCCATTTCAAGAAAAGAAACCAGCATGTCAAAATTGCAAAATTCATTGTTATAAACCAGATATGAAAGGTTTAGTTAAGGAAGTTATGAAAAAGAGCGGACCGAAAATGATTTTAAAACATCCATATTTCACGCTCATGCATGCTATTGACACAATGAAGAAGTCTCCTGACTTACCAAAAAGAAAGAAGTGTAAAAAAAAGCGATTTGTCTAACAAACTAGTTTTTTTATTCCTTTTCTACTAAAAAATTATATGTGAGTTTTAAATCCTAATTGCTTCACAACATGTTCAGCTGTGCATTGCTTCTGGATCATCTTTAAAATAAAAGTATTTCGAAAATGTTATGCAGAGATCCCTTTCCTCAAATTTGCTTGCTTTATCTCCAAACTAATCATTTTTTTGAATAGAGATTTTCGTGAGAAATCTTGGTACATCTTCATCATAACTCCAAAGATAGGTTCCGAACCTAAAGTGGCAAAAAACAAAGAGTGAATTATCGCTGTGATATATTGGGTCACTAGTTCAGGAATAGATAATGTATAGTTCTAAAAATGCAAATGTTTCATTCGTAAAGCAACAAGCTCATTTAGAGATAATCCGTAGTCTATATGCTAGATGTTTTTTAGGAGGGTTATCCTATAGTAGTAGATTAGCTTTTATTTGCTATTTTCTCCTCGACAACTTTATCGATAAGATTATCAATAACTTCCGTACATCTTATAATAAAATCCGCATCCTCACGAGTAGTATCACTATTGCTAATACGTTCAATAACTTCTGTTCCATATTCCCTATCTTCATCTGTTTTTGCTAAATATCTTTTGTAAGCCCTTACAACTAGTATTGCTTCTTTTTGATCCATATCAATTTGGCGTAGCTCATCATCAAATCCTTCCAATGAAATCCCTCCTGTTTGTAAATAACGAATTCTATTTAATTATATTACAATATAAAAATTTATTGTTGTATTATTTTTGTGAACTTGTGTAAAAGTGTAAATGTCCACGTTTATACTTTTACACATTAAGAACGAAATTACATGGAAGAATATGCAGTTGGATATGAAAAGCAATATTCATTTGACTCTAGTGAAGAAGGATTTATAAAAGGTGAATATAACAGTGACTTTTAGATTAAACAATATTTATTATATATCGAGTCGATACTATAACTCGATGCTGCTGAAAACGGGATATAGTATTTAAATCAAAGGAGTGGGGAAATGAGTACACAATATAAATTAAGGAAACTAAAATATCTAATGGATTTCAAAAATAGTATAGGTAATGTATATAAAAAGATCACTTGTCTTGGAAACAAGTGATCTTCTCATTAGATAAATTGCTACTTGCCAACAGCAGGTAGTTGTTATCCTATTCATATGTTCAATAGATATTATATCACATTTTTTAGTTATATAGCCGTAATTGTTTCTAATGAAATGAAACCTATAATATTTCAAAAGGTACCATTAATTATATTTAGCACTTTAAAAATGCAATTTTGAACCTTTCGAAGCACTAAATTAGCTAGATTTTAATAAACTTCAAAAGGTGTACCTTTTAGTACACATAGTTTCTTTTTTTGTTACTAATTGTATTTTAATAAAAAGTCATTAAAAACATTGATATGGATTTTGTTTACTCCTTGTGCTAAAGATAACTTTTTACATAGTAAAGATTTAATATTTTGCACGCAATCTTTTAAAAATCCACATTTTTTTGTAAACGTTACATATACCTATATATGGGCGACCGAAGAATTTTATTTTTTCATGAAAAGATAGGGAATTCTATCGCCTTTTTATAGAAATTGTCGTGCGAATCGAAAAGGGATTGCATACAACCTTGATTATCTATCTGTCATAGAAGGAAAATGTAGAAAAACTATTCAAGTTGATGGATGTGGTCCTACCGAATGTTTACCAGATTATGAAATCACTTGTCATCATGTTGTGTTTCAGATTTTAAAGGGGTACGGCAACGATTCTTTACTTTTTGAGCCACTCAAAAAAATGTACTACATAAGCCTTTTTTCTAGAAAGAAAGTAGTGATACAAGTACTAAATAGCACCAAAATAAAAATCAATAAAAGGAGGCAGTAAACATGAAAGATTCTTATAATACAAATGAAGTAAATCCAACATCCTTCACGTTATTCGATTTGGATGATTACTTAGATCATAATGTAGATAATGTATTACACGGTCCTATCGGTTTATTTGCTAGATTTGAGGGGTACGCTCCACTAGGTTCTTGGAAGTTCGATCAAAGTTATGTTCCTACCCCAACTTCTGCCCAAATACCTAGCCCTTGTAACGCCGGTAATACTTTCTACTCCACATGTGAACGGCGACCAAATAACGCTGGTGTTTGGAAGGTAGAGACATCCAATTTAGTCGCAGGAGGGACAGATGTTTATGAACAAATCGAAGACGTTGTTCTACAAACTCCGATTATTGCTGAGCAACATACATATCAAAATGAATCATCTTTACAACAAGCATATGTAACTCCCACCTATACCGATACAGTGACTACCAGCACGACAAACACAACAACAAACGGATGTAAAATAAATCCAAAAGCTAGTATTTCGCGTAAATCAAGTTATAAAGTCAAGATTACGGATAAAGAAAGAGGATTTGATCTGGAAGTAGGTGCAGAATATAATTTTACTAATACAGAATCAAACACAGTTACGAAAACTCAGTCTGTAACATCTCCATCATTCACGACACAAGTTCCACCCTATACTACTGCGATTGTAACAATTACATTAAACAAAGGATATTATGCCAATTATAATGTTCCAGTCGAAGTTGATTTATTTGGGAGATTCAGGAATCAACACGCCAAACACTATGATCCGAACGACCCACTTACGTACAACTATTTTGATCTATATCCTTTCGTGGAATTAGTTCAAACCTGTTGTAAAAGTTGTAGTCAATGTGTGTCAAATACGATTCGCGCTCTTCCTGACAATAAAACAGTTCGTTTTAATGGAACAGGGTCATTTATAGCGGATATAGCATCAAATAATTATGTCGTAAAGACTCAATTTGTTGACAATAAAACAAGGGCAACCATTTCGGAACAAGTAGAATATATACCAGCTATTTATACAAACCCAGTTATCAAGACAGTCACCACATCTGAATAGACGACTCGAACAAGTAGAATTACGATTAGGCGTCAACTCCCTTTTTTATGTATAAGAACCCCGGTTTATAAACCGGGGTTTCTTCTTGGGGTCCCACCACATCGCTATCAAGCTAAGACTTTAAGGTACCCCCTAAAAGATAATTTTTTGCCCAATTAATCCACTTAATGGATATTGCATTGTTTGGGATGTTGCAGAATCCTTATAATAAGGATTTTTTTTAAAAATCATATTTAAGCAAAAGAGAACTCTTAAATTAAAATTAGAATAGTAGAAGGCCTTCGAAAGAATGCTTTATCTATTTCTGAATAAAACACTGATTTGAATTATATTTCTCAATAAACAAAATATGTAAATGAGATAAAATAAACTTTATGAGATATATTTAGGGGTCACCACGCTATTTTGAGGATTTTTACGTTTAGACACAAGTTGACCTTTACGATGTATGTTAAGAGCTAAATTCTCAAAAAAACTATATTTATGTGTTGAAAGGATTATCAGAGCTGGAAATTATAATCTACGCTACTTAAAAAAATGTTTTTAGTAATTATTTTTATTAATATAACTAGGAGGGGTAATATGAAATTAATATCAAAAATAGTAATGACCGCGTTAATAGTATTGAGTACATTTGCATTCAACTTAGGTGGACAATTTGATAAGAGTTTTCTTTCTACCTCAAAAGCATATGGGGATGTAATCAAGGCACTTCCACAAAATGCGTCAAATATAGAGTTAGATTATGCTCCTGTGTATGACTACGACAAAGACGGGTGTTATGCGACTGCAGCAATTTCTCCAGATGGCATGACTAATCCTGGCCTAAAATTGGGCGGTGACGTGAACGGTCACTGTAGAGATCTTCGCCAACTGGAAAATTCAAACACTTATTCTCGGGCCAAATCAAATAATGGTTGGACTGCTATTATGTATGCGAGTTACTTTGAGAAAGATCAAGCAACTTTGGGCCCTGCTGCGATTGGACATCGACATGACTGGGAACACACAATAGTTTGGGTTAAAGATGGTCTGGTTCAATATGCAACTTATTCAGCACATGGTAAATGGTACACTAACCCTCGCTCAGATGTTAGATTCAGTGGAAACCACCCAAAAATTGTATACCATAAGGACGGCGGCTCGACACATGCTTTTCGCCTGGCTAATAGCAATGATGAGCCGCCAGAAAACCATTATCACCAGTGGCTCCATTTACCAATGGTTGGTTGGAATGGCTATCCAAGCCTAGCTATTCGAGAAAAACTAATGACTACGGACTTTGGATCTGCAACAATTGAGATCAAAGATGGAAGATTTGAAAAAGCTCTTGATAGCGCAAAGCCACCCATTAACTTCGACCCTTACGCACCGTAACTGGAAGATGGTGGTACTTATCAAATAGTTTCTACTTGGGTAGAACCACATCGCTATCAACCTAAGAAAAGCAAATACCCCAAAACGAAAAAATGGACTGAAATCTCATATACACCTATGAAAAGACCAAATTTTCTTTTTGGGGCGCTTCAAAATGTTAGCTAGATGAATCTGTTTCGTAACCTCTACTATCAAATTTGCGTACGCTTTATATAACTACTAAAAATCCCTATCGTATATCCTAATAAACCGACAACTAAGATATCTCCACCATTTGTAAAAAAAGAATTGGATAGAAGGATGGATGTTTTTTCATTAACAAATAATTGCTTTATAAATGGTGTGATTGCCAATAGACGTACTAAAGCATAAAAAAGGATAACTTGCCAACTTGTAGTGGAAGCGTCCTTAAATATTATTTTTTGACGTTCATCGCCCTTTGATAAACCTCCACCTTCTCCTGCTAAGTTGCGTGTAAATAAGCTAAATATTCCAACCAAAATAATTATTAAAATAATTTCCATTCTAATCTTTCCTTTACAAATAAATTTATTGTTTATGCATCCAAATTAAGAATTACGCCTTCCAACAAACATATGACTAATTTGGTAAACGATAGGATATAAAAAGACTAAAAAAATTAACGGTTTGTTATGCATATGGTTAAAGTTCCATGTTCCTTCTGATATAAATAAAATACCTACAGTTAATACATACATAATAAAACAACAAATTGCTAAGCTTTTCTGTCTGATATGTAAAAACATTTCATCGATAAAATGAGCGTTCTCTTTTTTACCTTTTAAAATTCTCTTCATGAATAATGATTGCAAAATGAGCGTAGCTACAAATAACGTGGTGATAGAGAGCTGTTGCTTCTGATACCACTCAAGCGCAAGTAAACCCATAATCAAAATGTAAAAACTAGTAAATACGATATTAATTCCATTCTTCATTTGTTTTTTCTCCTCATCTAGCTTTTATAAATAAACAATTGATCAACTGTTACACCAAGATTTTTCGCCAAACTAAAAGCAAGTTCCAATGTAGGATCATATTTATTATTTTCTATCGCATTAATCGTTTGTCTTGAAACATGACATAATTTAGCTAAATCATCTTGGGAAAATTTTTTCTCCTTACGTAAAATCCGAATTACGTTCTCCATTTATATAAACATCACCCCTAATTTTGTCAAAAACTTTTTACATTATCAGTTTACCTACTTAAGTAATGCATGTCAAAAACTTTTTACATTTATAAGATAAAAACGATGCTTCTCCTACATTTTAGATAGAAAAAAAGCCATCCTTTCCTCTGATTCTACAGAAAGGATAGCCTATTTTTTTGTTTTATGTATAAAAAAACTAGATTGAAAGAGCTTTGTTTTGATCTCTATTACACCAATTAATCAAAAATAAAATAATTCTTCAAATTTTTTATCTAGCGCTATACAGAGTACTAATGCTAACTTTGCAGTTGGACAAAATTGTCCTGTTTCAATAGAACTAATTGTTTGCCTAGATACTCCTACCATTTCAGCTAATTCTCCCTGTGATATTTTTTTCTCAGCTCTTGCTACTTTCAAACGATTTTGCAGTACTAATTCATCTTTCAATTATCATCCCTCCAGAAAGAAAACTATGGCACTTGCAATTGTACTCATTATTGCTAAAATGCTTGCAATAAGAAATTTTTGTTCTTTTAACTTTCTAAACTTATAAAAGCTTGTACTAGCTATATAACCAGAAAAAATTGAAATTAATTCGTAACTTTTAATACCATGCATCAATTTCCAAGAACCGAAAAATAGGACTAAAACAAGTACAGCTATTAAGCCGTAACTAGATGAATCTAATTCTATAAGTTCTTTACGTTCATCTCTCCCCATTTTTTTGTATTTTCTTAATATCTCTTCTTTTTGCATGATTTGTAACCACCCCTTATTAATTATATATTTATTGTACAGTTTTATTATCATTATGACAAGTTAACTTGTCATAATGATAATAAAACTTGTCCTTCAAGTTTAGAGAAATACAATTGGCAAAGATATAAAATTTTCATTATGGGGGTAATTAAGAAGCTTAGGTTGCTAGCGATGGGGTACCGCTAGCATTTCAGAAAAAAAATGCTAAGCAAAAAACACAATAAGCTGTCCATATGGACAGCTTATTTACATAATTATCGTTATTGGAAGTCAATTTGTTTTATTTAGTTCTGTATCGTACAACACCGAAATGTCATTCCAACCATATGCTACATCGTCTACTACTGTTTCTCCAAACGTACTGGTTCTGCGAATATATTCCTTTCCACTCATTCGTTTATAAAAACCAAGTCCAGACTTATTTTGCTCCATGACCCATACCAACATAGAATGTATACCGCTTTCCTTAAAGTGCCGAGCAACAGCTGAAAGAAGCTGTCTGCCTACACCGAAACCTCTACAATCCTGTAAAAGATATAGTGCATATAATTCACCAGTAAAATGTTTCTCCTCAATGCTTCTTCCTGATGCAAAGCCTACAATTTTTCCTTTATCATTCATGGCAACATATATAAACGAATCATTCTCTTTATCCAAAAACTGATTCCAGCGTTTTTCAGCCTCTTCGTATGACAATTTATCGAGATATTGATCTGGCACTAATCCCCGATACGTAGTTTTCCATCCATCAACATAGACCTTTGCTACACCTTCTATATCCTGTTTACTTGCTTTTCTAATCTTCAAATGAACCACCTTACCTAAAAAAGAAATTTATAAGAAATGATTATACCATTAGCGACAGAAAGATGGTCAAGAGGTTTCATCCGAAAAAAATCGTGTATAATAGTTGAAGAATCTATTCCGATGTATAGAACACTATACTATTCGAAATAACATCAGAATCTAGGAGAGATATAATGAACGATACGCTTGATCTATTTCGTTACCATGTTTGGGCTAATAAAAGAGTTTTTGATCATTTAAAGAAACTTCCTGATGATCTGTATCGTAGACCATTAAAAAGTGTATTTCCTACCATCAGCGACGCATTAGCACATATCTATTCTGTGGATAACACTTGGATAAGCATAATGTCCCATGAAAGTCCTGAGGACATTTATGCTGCAATGACGAGCTCGCGTGAAGAGGTAAACGATGCCACGCTCGATGCATTTGAGGCTTACTATGATAAAATAGCGGCTCGATATGAAGAGTTTATTTTGAACCATCAGTCTGATTTAGAGACAATATCTGAGTATCCGCTTAAATTCGGTGTGTTGCGAGCTAATTACAACGATCTTATTAGGCACGTGGTTAATCACGGCACATATCATCGTGGTAACATTACTGCAATGCTTAGACAAATGGATTATGAAGGTATTTCCACAGACTATGGATTTTACCTTTTTGAACTGAAACGATGAACACTCCTTCGGGAGTGTTTCTTTATAAATGTCGTTCTCGATTTGTCTCCGAAGTATTTTCTCCGGTATTTTCTTCACGTTTCCAATCGTTACATTTAAATCTAGGGCGAATTGATGCCGATCTATGATATTCGTAAATTTAACTCCTTAGCGTATATTTTCGTTAAAATGTTGGCTGTACGCTTTTTTAGTTAATTGTATATTCTATACATATGAGGTTAACATAATGTCTCATTATTGGTAGCAAGGAAAACGCACAAACTTTTGATACAATTGAGTTTGTGCGTTTTCTTTTTTTATTATTCTATGCATCATTTTATACATACCTATCCTGGCTTGGGTTTTAGGGTACTCGTTTGTTACTCGACTAGCTAAAAAACTGTATAAAAATTTGCATGCTCTTAGCATGGTTTTTTTCCGAAATGCTGGCGGTACTCCAGTAAGTATTACGTAGCAATTGTGGATATGGCTTGTTTATAAATTAATTGTTGTTTTCCATTAACAATCATAAGAACAGTAAACCGATCTGTTCCAACAATTTCTCCTGGTATTCTAACTCCACTTTTTAAAAATAGGGTAATATTCTTTTTTTCTGTTTTTAGTCGTTCATAGTTTTCTTCTTGTAAGTCCCTCATTTTTTCCATCCCCTTTATTGTTAAAATAAATATATAACTATCGTACCACATTAGAATTGAAAAACTGCTCTAGTACATATTTCGCAAGAAATCTATCCAAAACAAACAATACACTTTCCATTTAGCGGATTAATTCAACAGAAAATCAAATGTAGACTAGTTTGGATTGGTTATAGTTTTTTATTAATTAATACGGTACGTGAAATTATTTTAATCTGTATTAAAAAAGCCCCCATAGATCTTACACCTATGAGAGCTACCTAAGGGTATTTTGATTTTAGACTCCATTCTATTGTAACAGGCTCTCACCATACATGAGAAACATAATGAACCAAAAACAGACCATCATAATAAGAAATTCTTTAAACCCTTGCTGAAAACAATATACAACCTTCTTCCATTCTACACACCCCTTTTCTCTACAACTTTTTATATGTTAAAACATAGAGGAAAGAAACCTGCCAATTTCTTTTCCTGATGACCTCTCATGCCTTTACACTTTGTTTTCTTTTGCCAATCAATATCTTTATTTTACATACTTATACTTGTTTCCCAGCATCACAAAACATAAACTCTTTAACTCTCTTGACTTTGCTTTATTAAAAATAGAAGATTGTTCATCACTTTATTGATTTTTCGATCTATTCTCTGTTTCCCCTCTTAACAATTTTATAACTAATAATCCATTTTATAAAGGAGCTTGTAAAATAGCAGTTTATAAAAGAACAAGTAAAATATAGTAAGAATTTTTAATATCATTCTTATATTTATACAATTTTATCGTCATTGTATACACCAAATACTTTTAATTAAACTAAAAGTAATTAGATATTATTATATATACTATTTCATCTATAAATTTGTTGTAAAACTTTAAAAAATAAACAAGAGTTTTTTCTCTTCAGGGATACCTAGTCTTGTACGTCAAAGTTACGGTATTAAACAGGTATCTAATTCTGCTATTAACTATTGATTTAATAGGCTTTATGAACTTTTTCTTATTGTTAGGCCGGAATACTATTTGATATCTAACAAACCTTTGAATAAAAACCTTAAATAATTAAATGTTAGGACAGAATAGCATTTAATATTGGTTATACGCTTAAGACTGAGGTATTCTAAATATACAGCAAATATAACTAAATTCAATTTTAAGTTTCTATTAATTTTTAATTTCTAAAACATGATTTATTAAATCTAGTATTTTGTCTCTTTTTGTTAATTTTTAGGGAGACTTAGTATATCTACTAGAAGATTCCCTAGTTTTTTATTTAATTAGACAAACTGTACTTCTATTAGTTGAATAGATACAATTAAATTTTATTTTTTTATTCCTTGAACTACTGCTACTACATAGATAATATTTTGCTTTAATATATTATCTATTGCTTTAAGCATTTATTGGAAATCTTTTATGTTAACAATTATTTGATAGGCTAAGATTAACAGGATGGAATTTCATAGTATTACATTTTTTACTTTTTTGAAGCAGGATTTGTATATTATTGTACCCATAATATATAACCTTTCATTGTCTATCCTTAAGGAAGTCCGTCATTCTAACAGTTAATATGCAAAATTGTATACTTGCATTGTATTCCTTTAAATCTAACAAAATAATATTAAATTCTTTCTTCCATTTATTTTTTCTTTTAATATATTTTAGTTCAAAGTATGATCGTCACACTAATAAATGCCTAAATCTATTGCCCCTTCTCCCCTATATACATTTCATATCGAATTATAGATGTATATTATTCAGAAATCTGGCCCATACTAATCACATGAAACCTAAAACTGAGTTTTTAAAGCTATGTCTATTTAATATTTAAACAACACATTTAATCTCCGAATAACCCTCATTATTTTTCATTTATAAAAACAACCTCATTTGAGATTCACAACCTAACAAATAATATCAGCACCCTTTTAAAATTCAAGTAATACATACTATGCAAACTTTTATACAACAACAAAACGCTACTTTAACGCATAGCGTTCACATATAAATAAAGCTTTTTATTTGCTTTTTAGGCATATGTAATATAAAAACCGTACTTAATTGCTAATTCTATTAATGAAAGCTTTGATTCTATTGCAAATATCTAGTAAAATTCTTATATCAGCAACAAACTTCTAATATTAATAGTTAGTTTTAAAATAATTTCCTACGTACATTAATGTTGTATAAATACTTGTTCACTTCCAATAATAAACGCTATTAGAACGAATAGCGTTTATTATTGAAAAAACATTAACGCTAGATGTATAGACTAACTTAATATATAAGTATGTATACAAACAAACTGATATGAGTACAAATGATTAGATGGCTGCCTATAAAAATTTCTACTCTTAAAGGAAAGATCTTTTCAAGAACGAATCAATATCTAACCCACAAATAATGGAGGTGTGAAGTTTGGAATATGGATATTTTGCACAAGAAGTAGCAAAACAACTAGATATAAACACCAATACACTTCGCAGATGGTCAATTGAACTAGAAAAAATGGAATATATATTTGAAAGAAATGAGCGTAATCAACGAATTTACTATGAGAATGATATAGATATCTTAAAGCAAATGAAAGAATACTTAAATCAAAACTGGAAACTAGAAGAAGCTGCAACAAGAAGCATGGAAAACACTGAAGAGAACGCTCAGAAAACGGATGGCGTTCATGAGGAAAATGAAGTTCAAGTAACGCTCAGAAAACGTTCAGAAACTGATATTTTGATGATTCAAGAAAAATTTTCTCACATGCTTGAGCAACAAGATAAAATTGTACAACAGAACCAAGATATCATTAAATTGTTATTACAGGAACGCTCAGAAAAAGAAGACAAAGATCTACAGATTCAGTTATTACAAGAAAAACTGGATAAAGCAATTGAACTATTAAATGAAGATCGCCAAGAACAGCAAGATAACACCAAAAAAACGTTCATTCAACGTTTATTTAATCTAAATTAAATCATATATACGTTTTTTATCAAATATATCTAATTGAGCAAAAAAAAAAGCGGTAGTTACCGCTTTTTTTTGCTCATCCTTACAACACGAATAAGTAGTTTTGTAAAAAAATTTCTATGACATATTTTTTCTCGTTTAATTTCGAAGAGTGTAGTTTTTTTACAACTTGTGTGTGTTACTAATCCTAACTAGAATAAACAGCCTGTGATACATGATGCTATTATAAGGGGTGATTAATTACATAAACTTTCTACTAAAATCATCAAAAAGCATCATGTCATTGGTAAAGAATACTTATAATTCAGTGGTATACTCAAAAATAGAAAGTTTGTAAAAGCGATTAGTGACATGTCTTGGTCACAATTTCAAACAATGTTGAAATATAAAGTAAAGTGGTGTAGTGAACAATTAGTTGTAATATCTAAAACATTTGCTTCTAGTCAATTATGTTCCAATTGCAACTATAAAAACATAGATGCTAAAAATCTAATCATTCGTGAGTAGGATTGTCCTTATTGTGGCACACATCATGATAGAGATCGTAACACAGCTCTCAATCTTAGAAATGAAGCTAACCGTAGGAATTATCGGGATAGCCCTACTGAATTAGAAACCGTTTGGCTTCTGTACTTAGGTATCCATTACCTCAAGGATACTAAGTGCTCAGTTGTCCAATATATTTTGCTTAACATATCTTATTGGACCTTTCTTATGGATTCCAAAAACTCTCTATATCGCTAATAGAAATATGTTAATCCTATTTCCTAAAATTAGTTAAGTATTTTCTTTGTCAATTTTTAGGGAAGATTGACTAATCCTCTAATTTCTTAACCACATAATAAACCTGTATAGGAAACTCCATGCTTTTTCTAGTCTTCTTTAATTCATTTTGCCAGACTAAATTTTTTCATATAAATGTCATCAAGCACAGCATTCATTATTATTAAATCCTATGCGTTATAAACGCTATTATTAAAGGCCATATCTTTACTTCTAAAGTTACATTATGTCCTTAAAGGAAAACTACTATATTTATGCACTGAATCTCTAATGAACGCTATGCGTTCATTATTTACAAAACGTTAATTTAACGTTTTGTAAGCGCTCATACCGTTTTTTCTTATTGTATTAAAATACTTGCCATCTAATTTCCTTACAGATCGTTTCAAGTTCAAAACACTAAACACAGAAAATTTTCCACTCTTTAATTTGTTAGGCCGCTATCACATAGTTCCTAGGCCTTTTAGACGATTCGTATCGCTCTTATTGCTAATAATATATGTACCACAAGAAGAAACACGCCCATTAATGTCTATATATCCGTAATCAAACGTTGAAAATAGTCAACTAACATAAACTGTTTTTAATTTAACAACTACTTTTTTGTCATGCCACTTTGCTTTAAATACTTCATAACATTATCAATCTCTATGCTTCATTTAGTCAGATTCGTTATTATAACGTTCATTAATTAGTACAATATAGAAAAATACAACTTTATTATGTGGCTATTAATTGATACACCCGTAATCAAATTTTATATATTGCTTTAGCATAAATTATGTTCTTTAAACAACCCAGAGTATTGACATTAAAGAGATAAACGCTAAAAAAACGTGTAGCGTTCACATTAAAAATCACTTAACTTAAAGACGATTTTAGCATAACGTCAACTACATATCTCTTTGTCCTTTCTTATGAGACACTAGGATACCTTATATATTTCCAAACTACTTTGATATATTTGTCAGATTGTATTTGTTATATTAAATTTAACGAACTTCCCGAAAGAATTCTCCTTCCTCAAGCGTGTGAAGGACGTAGCCCAACGATAGGTGGGAGATGAATTTCGGTTTAGCGTAGCCAAAAGGTTTTCCTTTTTATTTTGCCTCTGATAAAATCAGTCTTATAAAGAATAAAAGTTGGTATACGAATGAAGTTAGATAGCAATAATCATTCCGTATTATTGTTGTATTATCATCTTGTTTTGGTCGCAAAATTTAGAATAAATGTGTTTGATGCTGATATGTCAGACTATGCAAAAGATATGTTTGTTCGACTATCTGAAAACTATAACATCACATTAGTTGAATGGAATCATGATGTAGACCATGTTCATATTTTGTTCAAGGCACACCCTAATACAGAAATGACAAAATTCATCAATGCTTATAAAAGTGCAAGTTCTCGACTTATTAAAAGAGACTTTCCACAAGTGAAAAAGAATCTTTGGAAAGAGATGTTTTGGTCAAAAAGTTTTTGCTTGCTAACTACTGGTGGTTCGCCAATAGACGT
>NZ_QNUB01000034.1:0-42101 GCF_008042345.1 Bacillus sp. AR8-1 | reverse complement strand
CCCTCTTTTCTCACATATAACTTTCATCATTTTACTAACTTTAATTATTTATGTATAGAAAAGATATAATTTAAATCATTTCCAACCTATTTTCTCTACTCCAAACAACATTATTGTTATATATTATAATTATAAGTTTTTAAATTTTGGAGGCGTTACATATTGCAGAAATTACTTTTTACTAAATGGACAGTTATTATTTCTATTTTCATCATTTTCGGTACAATTTTCTACGTTACTAATGTTAAAAATAACAACGAAAAAGCACCTGTAGAAACAGCGGATACAAAAACTTTCAAAACGAAATTACAACCTAAAATTAATGAATTGACTACTAATTATAATGAAATCATTGAAAAAGATTGGTTGCCTGCCTGGGAAGAGATTAACACGAATGGAGATTCAGTAGATCGAAATAAACTATTAGTTACAATGAATGCCGTTTCCAAGCAGTATGAAACAATTATGAACGAAATAGACACACTTAAAATTGAAGAAAACATCACAGATATAGATATACAAAAACAACTAATTCAATTCACAACTCAGTTTAAATCCGCATCAAATTTCATGAAAAATGCAGCAAATTTGATTATAGACGGAACAAATAACTCTATTCCAACCAATGAAACTATTGAAAAAACAAAACAAGCTTTAGGACTTGCGGATCAACATATTGTCATCGCTTTATCTACTTTAAATGAAGTTGAAGATAAATTAGGACTTACAAAAAAATAAAACTATTTACTATTTTAAAATAAAAAATGATTGCAATTCACAATTTGTATGTCTATAATATTTTTATTGATTTACAATCAATGTGTTTATAAATTTTATAATTCGGATGAACCATTCAGGAGAAGGTCTATTGATCTACCGACGGGGCAAAAAGTTGTTATACCAACTTTGAAACTCTCAGGTCTTGGTTACAAGTAGAACTGCATGGGGACGAATCTCTGGAGAGACTCCCTCTCGCTTTTATAGAGCGCGGAGGAAAACGAGCACCGAAGGAGCAAATCCGCTACTTTAGCGGATAATCTCTCAGGTAAAAGGACAGAGACAAGCGAAAGAAAAAGCCGATTGTATCGGTTTATTTTTCTATCCCTTGTTTCTCCAGAGACCATTTCATTTACTTGAAGTGGTTTTTATTTTTTCTAAAAAAGGAGAATAAAGATGGAGACAGTAAGTAAAGTATTAGAACAACTAAATCAATACGTGTGGGGATTACCAACTTTGTTGCTACTCGTTGGAACTGGTGTCATTCTCACAATGCGTTTGAAAGGTTTACAGTTTAGTAAACTATTATACGCTCACAAACTAGCGTTTAAAAAATCAGAAGATACTTCTTCTTCTGGAGATATTAGTCACTTCCAAGCACTCATGACAGCTATGGCCGCAACGATTGGTATGGGAAATATAGCCGGTGTTGCAACAGCTGTCACTATAGGTGGACCTGGTGCAATATTTTGGATGTGGATTACCGCATTGTTCGGTATGGCAACAAAGTATGCTGAAGCAATACTTGCAGTGAAATACCGTGTTAGTAATGAAAATGGTGAATATTCAGGTGGGCCAATGTATTATTTAGAACGTGGTTTGGGTAAGAAATGGCTAGCATTATTATTCGCTATATTCGGTACAACTGCTTCTTTCGGTATTGGTAATATGGTGCAATCTAATTCAGTTGCAGAGGCAATGCGAATTAATTTCTCTTTCCCTCCTGCTTTAACTGGTATACTAATGGCATTTTTAATCGCAATTGTTATTTTAGGCGGTGTAAAAAAAATCGGGAAAGTGACGGGATATGTCGTTCCTATTAAAGCTTTCTTTTATATAATTGCTGGTCTTATAATTATTTTCTATCACTACGACCAAATTCCTGAAGCATTTTCACTTATTTTTTCTGGTGCATTTAATGGTACAGCAGCTGCTGGTGGTTTTATTGGGTCAACAGTTGCATCAGCTATTCAAATTGGAATGGCGCGTGGTGTATTTGCGAACGAAGCTGGTTTAGGGAGTGCACCAATTGCTGCTGCGGCTGCAAAAACTGATTCACCTGCAAAACAAGCTTTAGTTTCAATGACTGGTACTTTTCTAGATACGTTTATTGTATGTACAATTACAGGACTAGTATTAATTACTACAGGTGCTTGGAAATCTGGTAAAACTGGCGTTGAAGCTACAACACTTGCATTCCAATCTGTATTTGGTACTGCTGGTAGTATGATTCTCGGTATCGCAATTATTTTATTTGCCTACTCTACTATTTTAGGCTGGTCGTATTATGGAGAAAAATGTGTAGCTTATTTATTCGGAGAAAGTGCTGTTAAATATTATAAAGCAATCTTTATCGTCATGATTGCAATTGGTGCTAATTTAAAGCTAGGAATCGTATGGACATTTGCTGATATTGCAAATGGACTTATGGCCATTCCAAACTTAATTGGTCTAATTGGATTAAGTAGTATTGTTGTTGCTGAAACGAATCGCTTTTTACAAGCAGAGAAATTGAAAGAAAATAATAAAAAACAGGCAAGTTAATCTATGAAAAAAGGAATGACTCATACATGATGAGCATTCCTTTTTTCATCCCCTCTTTTACTTAATTACTATCATTAAAAATATATTTATATCAATGTTTACTCCTTTTTATTCCTCCAAAAGTTTTTCACATAAATGTCATAAATCGTATGGTCTAACTATATAGTTGAAAAGGAATGCGACATTAAAGTGTCGCTGAAAAACTCATCCAAGAAAAGGGAGGAAAAATCTTTTGAAAAACAAAATCATTGTTTTCCTATCTGTTTTATCATTTATTATTGGTGGTTTCTTCTTTAACACAAATACTTCAAGCGCTGAAACATCATCTACTGATTACGTTCCTAACCAATTAATCGTTAAGTTCAAGCAAAATGCATCTTTAAGTAATGTGCAATCTTTTCATAAATCTGTCGGAGCTAATGTCTTATCTAAAGATGATAAGTTAGGTTTTGAAGTCGTACAATTTTCAAAGGGTACTGTAAAAGAAAAAATAAAGAGTTATAAAAATAATCCAGATGTAGAATATGCAGAACCGAATTATTACGTTCACGCCTTTTGGACTCCAAACGACCCATATTTTAAAAATCAATATGGATTACAAAAGATTCAAGCTCCACAAGCTTGGGATAGCCAACGAAGTGATCCTGGTGTAAAAGTAGCTATTATTGATACAGGAGTTCAAGGTTCACATCCTGATTTGGCTTCGAAAGTAATTTACGGGCATGATTATGTTGATAACGACAATACATCTGATGATGGTAATGGTCATGGTACACATTGCGCTGGAATTACTGGAGCACTTACGAATAACAGTGTCGGAATTGCTGGTGTTGCCCCACAAACTTCAATTTATGCTGTCCGCGTATTAGATAATCAAGGAAGTGGTACTCTTGATGCTGTAGCGCAAGGTATTCGAGAAGCTGCTGATTCGGGTGCAAAAGTAATTAGTTTAAGTTTAGGAGCTCCAAATGGTGGTACTGCATTACAACAAGCCGTTCAATATGCATGGAATAAAGGCTCTGTTATAGTTGCAGCTGCTGGAAATGCTGGAAATACAAAAGCTAATTACCCTGCTTATTACAGCGAAGTAATTGCAGTTGGTTCTACAGATCAATCAGATAGAAAATCTTCATTTTCTACTTATGGTAGCTGGGTAGATGTTGCAGCACCAGGTTCAAATATATATTCAACATATAAAGGAAGCACGTATCAATCATTAAGTGGTACATCTATGGCAACACCTCATGTTGCAGGAGTCGCTGCTCTTTTAGCAAATCAAGGATATAGTAATACACAAATTCGCCAAATTATTGAGTCAACTTCTGATAAAATTAGTGGTACAGGTACGTACTGGAAAAACGGTAGAGTCAATGCATATAAGGCTGTACAATACGCTAAGCAATTACAAGAAAATAAAGCTTCTTAAGAAAACTTTAATCAGTCAATCTACCATGAATGCGGAATAAAATAGAAGGAGAGACTTCTATAATTAAAGCCTCTCCTTCTTACAAACTATATTACTCTCCCTGCTTTTTAACCATATGTAAATACAGTACAAAATCCATCATTGTCGACGAATGACCAAGTTGACGGATCATCGCTGTTATATTTCCTCTATGATATGTACCATGATTTACGACATGTTGCACTAATTCTAAAATCGAAGTTTCTAATTTCCCTACATATGGATTCTCAATAACAAATACAGCATTCACATCTTGTATTGTAATTAAAAAATCTTTATATTGATTTGCCATGTTTTCAAACATTTTTTCTAATTCATGTAACGATTTAGTTTCAATTTGTTTTCGTAAATCTTCTCGGTCTTGTATTGCTTCATTCATACTTTTACCATGCAATATGTGTAACCACACTTGATCTGTAATATAAATATGCACAAAAGTATCCTTAATGGATGGAAATACACTCTGTATCTGCTCCTTAAAAATGGTCTCATAGTTTGGTAACTCTTTTAATCGATTGAATAATCTTGTATTAGCCCAAGCATGATAATCACACTGTTTTAATATATAATCTTTCAATTTATATTACCTCCTTATTGTATGAAACGAATGGTTTGTTTCTTCATTTCTGATTCTCTATCAGCCTTTGCAATCCCTTTTTCTTTCATTTCATGCTTATTTATCGTTTTATATTTTACATACGTATAAAATTCCGTTTGAAATGGAAATGGTGTAATCCGAATTGTTTCCTCATCCACCCATTCAGCTTGAATAAGTTTCTCCTCTTTACTATTAAACATTTCTGTTCCTTCAAAACCATCTTTAAATAAATCAATTTCATCTTTCTTTTTGACACCAGGCTTATTCATACATACGTATAAAGAAAGTTCATCACAAAACTTTAATAATCTATAATGTTTATCGAACATCGCAAACTGTTCCTTTGTTAACGTTTTCAAGATTCTTTTTTGTCGTTCTAATTCATGTTTATAAAATGACATCATCTCTTCATCTTCCTCGTTTAGTGGAAATGATAAAAAATGTTTACTACAAAGCAATGCCCCGTATGGATTAGAATTTTCAATTTCATTCAAACCAATCGTATAAAAAACAAAACGTAATGGGCTTGGACAATCCATAAATGTATATGGAATATTTTTAGCATCATTTAAAATTGGTACTTTATCAAGCTCTATCCATCCTCTGTCATGCTCATATATTGCATCAACTGTTTCTTTTAAATATGTTTTACCTTCAAAAAAGTGTTCTTTTATATGCTTTGCAATCTCTCCAGCTAAAAAACCATGATCATGTTGACGAATTAATATACTTTCCTTCTCATTTTTTTCACGAAAAATCATTCGTATACTCCCCCTCATCCTCATACTAAAGCTTTTTATATGCATCGATTCTTAATTAATCCCCAAATAATAGAAGGGATTCAGTCTCTTGCAACGAAATTAACATAATTATATAGTATTCTTTCTAATCATAGTGATAGCTTTATCTTTACTATCTATTATACTAAAACATTCATTCCAAAAATTTTTTTATGAGGTGAAAACATGAACAAAACAGAATTAATTAAAAACGTAGCACAATCAGCTGATATTTCTCAAAAGGACGCTTCTGCAGCTGTACAATCCGTATTTGACACAATTGCTAATGCATTACAATCTGGCGATAAAGTTCAATTAATCGGATTTGGAACTTTTGAAGTGCGCGAAAGATCTGCTCGTACAGGACGTAATCCGCAAACTGGCGAAGAAATTCAAATCGCAGCTGGTAAAGTTCCTGCATTTAAAGCAGGTAAAGAATTAAAAGAAGCTGTTAAATAAACAAGAAACCAGCCATTTTATAGGCTGGTTTCTTGTTTTTATTTAAGCAATTGCTTTATATTCTCTGCATGATACACTTCACAAATATAAAATACACATTTGCAGTTACTGACAATTTGATACTTTCTAGTTGGATACACATTCGCTGTAACAGAACATCCATCAAACAATTCGATAATATTTCCAGATGGCTGATATCCTTCATATAATACGTTTCTTCTTACTTCCATCTTTTCTATAAGCTTTTCAACAGGAATATTTCCACTCTCTAATTCACTCTTTATTGCGTCCGGTAAAAACGAAGTGTCTGCAAAAATTAGATTTTCAGATAACACCTTGCCTTTATAACTAACATTAGATACACGGTAAAGAAATGTTCCATCTTTATCAAAGAAATTCTTTGCTTCTTTCGGAATGTACTGTCTACCAAGTGCCTCTTGTTCAAGAACATCAAACTGAACTGTATCATTTAAAAGCTTTTCTAAAGCATGAATGGATGATGTATCTCCAGAAAATAAAATATTTTTAATTGCTTGTATGTTATAAGTGAATTCATTCTTTCTATTTTCCGCCACTAACATGAGGAACACCTCTTCTATAATTTTTTTATTTAAGATTTAAAAGTGCTACCGCGTCTAATTGCGTAATTTCAGTCACTTCCTTACTGAATACTGCAACAGAAGCCATATAATCTAAACTAGGCCTTACATCTTCCATCATTGTATTATCTGCCAACTCTTGCTTATCTTTAAAAACTAACAATTTTGGAGGAGTATTTGGAGCTGATACTGTAATATGTACTGGTGGAATCAATAGTCCTTCGCCTGTCGCTTTCAGCACCGCTTCTTTTCGAGTCCAATATGTTAAAAAACCTTCTATTTTCTGTTCATTTGGTAGTTTCATAACTTGCACTATTTCAATGTCTGTTAATACACCTTCTGCCATTTTCATAACATCTACATTTGGATTCATTTGTTCTACATCTATGCCAACAGGTGCAGATTTTGTAAATGCAACGACAACCCACTCACCTGAATGCGAAACAGATAATTGCGGCATACCTTCTGGTAATTGTGGTCTACCATGTTGCAATTTACATACTGAGCACATTCGATCAATTGGTA
Source organism: Bacillus sp. AR8-1 (assembly GCF_008042345.1). Classification (NCBI taxonomy): domain Bacteria; kingdom Bacillati; phylum Bacillota; class Bacilli; order Caryophanales; family Bacillaceae; genus Bacillus; species Bacillus sp. AR8-1. Next base: position 35,135 of record NZ_QNUB01000034.1, on the reverse strand, counting down.
CTTGGACTGGTGACATAGAAAGTATTTTGCCGAGAACTAATCTACTAATTACGCAACCTATTATAAAACGAGCTCGATCTGCCGAATGATGATACGAATTTGCTTTCTCTCGCTCTATATCATTTAGTAAATTGTAATGCCATGATTGTAAATCTGAAATTCTTGCCCACCATATTTGACAATCATTCTCATTCAAAGTTGGAACAGAATCTGCAACTTTACTTTCTATCATGTAAACTCTCCTTTATTCAACGAATATCAATTTTCATAAAAAAGCATACGTATATTGTTATTCATTGACGAGTGCTTTCTCTTTTTTTGATACAGATAATGTTTTTTCTTTCTTATTTGACATTACCTCTTTATCGGAAATACGTAAAGAAAATAGTAGTGCTATGAGCAAAAATATTGCTGATCCAATTAATGCTGCTTGATATGGTAAAAAATCGGATTGAACGTTATTACTTCCAAAACCAGCTAGTATACTAGCTAAAACAGCTACTCCTATCGCTGAACCTAATCGATTTTGCACATTGAATATAGTAGTCGCTCTCCCCATGGAAGGCGGCGTGATATTGTTAAAGGCAGAAAATTGAACCGCACCGACAGATTGACCTAAGAAAATACCGATACCAAACAATAATGCCCGAATTTGCCACGGATTCGTATCGTGATTTACAAAACTTAATAAAACAAAGATAATCGCCGTACAAATTAATCCTATAGAAATTACCTTTCGAGCTCCTAATTTCTTATATGACCATGGCACAATTTGTGAAGAAATCATTAATCCAATCGCCTCTGGAAATGTCGTAAGTCCTGATTCTAGCGCGGAAACTCCTATCACATTTTGATACATAAGTGGAAAAACAAATAACATTCCTAGTAAACCAGCTGATGAAAATAATGATATAAGGCTCATCTTTCTAAAGACTGGTTCTTTTAATAAGCGTAAATCTAACATTGGTTGCTTTACTTTCAGTTCTACGATTATAAACAATGTAATGAATACAACCCCAGCTATCCCAGTACTCATAATTTCTGGAGAAATCCACCCTTTTGATGGTCCCTGGCTGAGTGCATATATGAGCATCGCAAATCCTGGTGCTGATAAAATAAAGCCGAGAGAATCAAAGCGACCAGCTGATTTTTCAACATGCTCTGCTAAAAATAGAAGTCCAAAGAGCAATGCAACGATTCCAAACGGTAGATTAATATAAAATGCCCAACGCCAAGACATTTGATCTACAAAGAAACCACCGATGATAGGACCAATTGCTGGTGCTACAGCAATTGGAAGTACAATGAACCGAGAAATCTTCGGTCTTTCCTCTGGTGAAAATGTTCGAAATAACATCGCCATTCCGACCGGTGTTAAAAGCCCTCCACCAGCACCTTGAATAATACGGAAAATATTCAATGAAGTAATATCGTTAGCCATTCCGCATAAAGCAGAGGCAATTGTAAATACGAAAAGAGCAATTAAAAATACTCTTTTCGTACCAAATCGATCTCCTAACCAACCAGAAATCGGAAGGAAAACAGCTAAACTAACTAAATACCCAACATTAACCGTCCCCATTGCAGATGGAGGTACTTGTAGTTCTTTACTTATCGTTTGTAGTGCTACATTTACAATCGTTGCATCCATCGCAGCCATAAACATCGCAGTTATATAAACGATACTTACGACTACTTTTGGATTTAGTTTTGCTTTCATTATCGTTTTCCTGCTAATGTTTTTTCACGAACTTGATTACTTTTTGGATTCAAATCTTTCCAGTTATATTCAACATATTCTAAGCAACTCTGCCTACTAGCTTCTTCATATACGACACTCCAGCCAATAGGTACATCGAGAAAAGCAGGCCAGAGAGAATACTGGCCCTCCTCATTTATTAATACTTTATATGTGTAATTATCATTTTCAAATGGATTCGTCATACTCTACTTACCCCTTTCTTATTCTGCAAATATTTCGCTAATACTTGTCCAATTTCCGTAAGTGGACCTGGCTGACATAAATCTTTATGTCTACAGTCAATATCATGCTGCACAATTTGCCCATCTAAATAATTTAGCCACGTATTTGGAGAAATAGGATCAAACCAGTCTGGTATAACAGTAGATCTAAAGAATAAGATGTCTCCGTTATAAACTTTCGGTACATATTTCCCTAACAACCCTACTGAATTTACATATGTTTCTTTCAAGTTCAATATAGTCTCTTCTTCAAGACTTGCTAATGCACTTCCATCTTTACGAAGGATTTCAACTGCACTTTCCATTGTAAGTGGTTTACCATCCATGTTATCTGGGTCATATCCGCCTAAAGCGAGTAATGCGATTAACGCTTCCTCTTCAGTAGGCGCTTCCGTATTCGGTAAGAAGTGTCCAGGATAAGAATCAAGCATAACGAGTAATTCTACTTCTTCCCCTTCATTTTGTAGTTGCGCCGCCATTGCATGCACAACATTTCCTCCAAGCGACCAACCTAATAAACGATATGGTCCATGAGGCTGTACTTCGCGAACGTGTTTCAAGTAATCCGCCGCCATCTCCTCTAAACTTTTTGGAAGTTCTTCATTTTTAGCGATACCACGTGCTTGTACACCATAGATTGGATAATCTGTTCCTAAAGATTTCATAAGTCCTGCATAGCACCAACTTAATCCACCTGCTGGATGTACACAAAATAGTGGTAATTGCTCCCCGCTTGCTCGTAATGGAAGCAACACATCAAGTGCACTTTGACCATTCCCCATCTCAAGTCTTTCAGCTAACCCTGCAACAGTCGGTGCTGCAAATAAAGTACCAATGTTTAGTTCCACTCCAAGCGCCTCTTTAATGCGGCTCATAAGCTGCACTGCAAGGAGTGAATGGCCACCAAGATCAAAGAATCCGTCATCAATTCCAATTTGAGGTACACTTAGCACTTCTGTAAACAAGTCACATAACATTTCTTCTTGCGGTGTTCTTGGACCACGACTAGAAGATGATGCGATAAATTCTGGAGCTGGCAATGCCTTTCTATCTAACTTACCGTTTGGAGTTAAAGGTAACTCATTTACTACTACAAAAGCGTATGGAACCATATAATCTGGTAAACTACCACTAGCAAACTGACGCATTTCATTCGTATCAATCGCTTCATTATTTGATGCAACGATATAAGAAACTAACCGTTTATCCCCTGGTTGATCTTCCCGTACAATAACGGCTACTTGCTCAACTTTAGGGTGCTTCATTATGACTGCTTCTATTTCTCCTAATTCAATTCGGAATCCACGAATTTTTATTTGATGATCTGCACGTCCTATATAATCTAGCGTCCCATCTTTACGCCAGCGAGCTAAGTCTCCTGTACGATACATTCTTGTACCTGGCTTGCCAAATGGATCTGCGATAAAGCGTTCAGCCGTTAATCCTGCTCTTCCTAAATATCCACGCGCAAGCCCTGCACCTGCAACATACATTTCTCCAACTACTCCAGGTGGCACTGGTTGTAAATAGTTGTCTAACACATACACTTTAAGGTCAGGTATACTGCACCCAATTAAACTATTTGCTCGTAAAGAGACGATAGTTTCATCTAATTCAATATAACTAACATGTACTGTCGTCTCCGTAATACCGTACATATTAATAAGCTTTGGTGCGTTATGAGGATGTCGACTATACCAATCTTCTAAGCGACTTAGCTCAAGTGCTTCTCCTCCAAAAACAACATATCGTAAAGATAATTTTTGGCCAATCTCTTCATTTTCACGATCTGCTTGCATCAATTGATAGAACGCTGATGGAGTTTGGTTTAAAACCGTAACCTTTTCTTTAACAAGAAGCTGTAAAAATTCTTTCGGTGAGCGACTTACAGTATGTGGCACTACAACTAAACGCCCTCCGTATAATAAAGGTCCCCAAATTTCCCAAACCGAGAAATCAAAAGCGTATGAATGGAACATCGTCCAAACATCGTTTCCGTCAAACTGGAACCAATGATCAGTTGCTCCTAAAAGTCTTACTACATTTTGATGAGGTATCATAACGCCTTTCGGTCTACCCGTTGAGCCTGACGTATAAATAACGTAAGCAATATGTGATGGAGATAATGGCTTAATTCGTTCCACTTCATCAATATTGTCATCACTATATTTCTCAACTTCTGCTATTACTTTCACATCATCAACTAAAACTTTTAGTGCCTCATCACATTCAATTTCCACTTCTGAATTCGTTAAAACACATGATGGTTTCGCATCGTGTAGCATAAATGAAATGCGGTCTGCTGGGTAATCTGGATCTAACGGAAGGTATCCGGCACCAGCTTTAAGAACAGCTAATAAGCTTACAACCATGTTTAATGATCTTGGCATCGCTAAAGCAACGAGTTGATCAGGACCAATCCCTTTTGCTATTAGGAATCGAGCTATTTTATTTGCTTTTCTATTTAACTCTTCATAAGTTAATTTCTTATTTTCAAAGACAACAGCTATAGAATTTGGATTTATATAAGCCTGCTTTTCAAACAATTGTGGCAATGTCATTTCTGGTGCAATTTGAAAACCACCATTCCACTTTTCTAACACTGTATTTTTCTCTGCTACAGTTAATATTTCTAATCTGCCAATTGATTGATCCGGATTTGTAGCTGCATCATCTAATAACAAAATGAATCGTTCTATTAGTTTTTGAACCGTTTCACGTTTATATAAATCGGTACTAAACTCTAGTAATCCATATAAACCGTTCGGAGTACCATCAACCTCGTTACTCTCACTAATTTCAAATGTTAAATCAAATTTTGCAGAACCAACGCTTTGAATTTCAAGGCTCGCTTCTAAATCTGGTGCATTAAACGTTGCTTCTGGTGTATTTTGAAAAGCTAACATAACTTGAAACAACGGGTGGCTGTTTCGAGTACGTACTGGATTTAACACTTCAACAAGCCTTTCAAATGGAACATCTTGATTTTCATAAGCTGCAAGATTTACCTGCTTCACTCTATTTAATAATTCTTTAAAACTTGGATCTCCTGACGTATTTGTACGTAACACTAATGTATTTACAAATAAACCAACGATATCTGAAAGTACATCATCATTTCTTCCAGCAATCGGACTTCCAATTGGTATATCAGTGCCTGCACCTAATCTTGTAAATAGTGCACTAAGCCCTGCTTGCAATACCATAAACAAACTAACTCCATTTTTACGTGCAAGCTCTACTAACCTACTATGCATACCTTCATCTATATGAAAATGAATTGTTTCCCCGCGGTAACTCGTCTCAATTGGACGCTGGAAATCTGTAGGTAACTCCATTTGGTCTGGTAAACCTTTAAGTTCTTCTTTCCAAAAATCTAATTGTGTTGAAATAAGACTCTCTGGTGTCGTTTCATCACCTAGCAATTGCTGTTGCCAAAGTGCATAATCTGCGTATTGAACTGGTAGTGTCTCCAGCTGAACTCTGTCACCTTGACATCGTGCTTTATACGCCGCTGTAAAATCTCTCGTTAACGGCTGTAATGACCAGCCATCACCTACAATATGATGTAATAAAATTAATAATACATGTTCGTTTTCACTCACTGTAAAAAGTTGCAAACGAACTGCCGGCTCAATATCGAGGTTAAAGCTATATCTTACCGCCTCTGAAAGTACACTTTCTAATTCATCTTTACATGTATTAGTTATAACCATTTCTAGATTTAAATTTTCCATATCTAAAATTTTCTGATAGGAACTACCTAATACGTTAGGGAAAATTGTTCTAAGTGTTTCATGTTTCTCAACTACATCATAAAAAGCACCTTGTAATGCTTCCCGATTCAATATTCCATTCATACGAATGACTAGCGGAATATTATAAGTAGGACTTGGACCTTCTAAACAATTTAAGAACCATAACCTGCGCTGTGCAAATGAAAGTGGAACTTCATTTGGCCTACTTGCTTTCTGAATAGCTGGTCTTGCGCTTTTTGCATGGTTTAATTGTTTCGCCAGTTCGGCAACAGTTGGTGATTCAAATAGTTTCCCAATTCCTAATTCCACACTTAACGTTTCACGAATTCTTGCCATTAAACGAGATGCGAGAAGTGAATGTCCACCCATTTCAAAGAAATTATCATCAATGCTAATTCGAGAAACACCAAGTACTTCTGCAAATAAATCACATAATATTTCTTCTTTCGGATTTCTAGCAACTCTCTCGTTGTTCATTCCATTAAAATCAGGAGCAGGTAATTTCTTTCTGTCAACCTTACCATTTGGCGTTAATGGTAATTCTTCTAGCACAACAAATGCCGATGGTATCATATAATTCGCTAAACTTTCTGAAACATAAGAACGAATTTCTGAAAGATTAATCGGTTCCTTTTCTTCTGCAATGATATACGCAATGATGCGTTTATCATTTGCACGATCTTCTCGTACCATTACTACCGCTTGTTGAATATTTTCATGTCGTTGTAATACCGTTTCAATTTCAGCTAATTCAATTCGGAATCCACGAATTTTAATTTGATGATCTGCGCGACTAATGTACTCTAACGCACCATCACTACGCCATTTCACAAGATCTCCTGTACGGTACATGCGCTTCCCTGATTCTCCATAAGGATTTGCAACAAACCGTTCAGCTGTTAACTCAGGTTTTCCTAAATATCCGCTTGCAAGTCCTTCCCCTGCAATATATAATTCACCAATAATTCCAGGTGGAACTGGTTGTAGCCCTGCATCCAATACATACACTTCTGTATTGCAAATTGGCTTTCCAATAGGTGGTATACCCTTTTCACCTTCATCAATGTTCATGAAAGTAGACCAAATCGTCGTTTCAGTTGGTCCATATAAATTAGTTATTGAACAACCTAATTCTTTTAATTTATTTGCTAAATGCGCTGGGAGAGCTTCACCACCAACAAGTATATTTAGCCCTTGTAGCTTCTCTGGATAATCAGTTACTAACGCCTGCCAAAGCGTCGGTGTAGCCTGCATAATTGTCACTCTTTCTTCTTGTAAAAGTGTCGTTAATGCTGATGGCTCTTGTATGTCTTCTTTTTGCGCAATTGTTAAACTTGCACCACTAATAAGAGGTAAATAAATTTCTAGAGCAGAAATATCAAACGCAAACGTTGTAACTGCTAATAAATGATCATTTTCATTTAATGAAAACTTTTGCTGCATAGCCATTAAAAAGTTACTTAAACCTCTCATAGGAACAATTACACCTTTTGGGTTTCCTGTTGAGCCTGAAGTATATATTGTATAGGCTGGGTTTAAAAGTGATACATCATTCTTACATGCTATATTCATACGAGAATATGTATGTAACGCTAGTTTCGTTTCTTCGTCATCTAATACAATTTTTTTCATATCCTTTTCTATAACTAACTTAGATGAAACAGATGAATGTGTTATGATACAAACTGGTTTTGCATCATTTACTATATAATTAACTCTTTCTGCTGGGTATTCTGGATCTATTGGTAAATACGCTGCACCAGCCTTTAAGACTGCTAGCATACTAACTACCATTTCTATTGATCTAGGGAATACTAAAGCTACAAACTGATTTGGTCGTATTCCTTCTTCTACTAAATAATGTGCTAGTTCATTCGCTCGTTCATTTAGCTCTTTATACGTAAGGATTACACCGTCACAAGTAATCGCTAGTTTATTTGGATTTTTTTGCACTTGTTTTTCAAATGATATAGGTAAACTGATTAACTCATCGTCTTCCTTCGTTTCATTCCATTCCAATAAAACTTTATGATTTTCTTCAGGCAGAGTAATGTTTATTTTTCCAATCGGCTCGTTTTTCTCATAATTATTTATTACTAATTCAAATAGATTCATAAATCTTTCTTTATGCAATGCTAGCTCTGCGCCATTATATACTTCGGGATTCGCATCAAAATGAATCATTAGCTCATTTTGATCAAAACGTTTATATACATTTATCGATAAATCATCTACAGGTCCTGCTGATAAGTTATGCGTAATACCACGATTTCCAGCAAAATTAAGCCCGTAATCAAAAGGCATAACATTCACTAACGGTCCAAACAACCTTTGATTTTCACCTAGTAACTTTAAGTCTCTTCTTAATTCCTCATGACGGTATTTATGATGGTGACGTACATCTCGGATTTCTTTAGAAACTTGCTGCAATAATTCCGCAAGAGTTATATTTGGAGTTACTGTAATACGAAGTGGAACTAAATTCATTACCATACTTGGTGTATGAATAGATACAGAACCTAGACGTCCCATCATCGGTAAACCTAAAACAATATCATTTTCACCTGTTAATTTATGCATATAAATACTTGTTACAGCCACAATGAATTCCGGCCAACTTGTTAACGAAATATTGATATCTTCTAGTAAAGTTTTCGTGCTAGAACTAGATAAATAAGCTGTTTCTCGTGAAAATCCATTTGATGTTCTCGGTGCTCGTTCTGCCAAACTTACAACTTCTGGGGCATCTGCAAACTTTTCTAACCAAAAAGTACGATTTTCCTGAAATTGTTTAGACTCACGATACTCGATATCTTCTTGCACGACTTTTGCAAGAGAACCAAATGGCTTTTCACTCTTGTTTGTTTCTTCTATAAGTGATGTATACTCATTCGCTACCTTTTGGCTAAGAAGTGAAAATCCATAGCCATCCATCACAATGTGATGGATGCGCTGATACCAAAAGAAACGATTATTTTCAACTTGAATAAGTGCTTCAGTAAATAATGTATCTTTTTTCAAATTGACTGGTATAGATAAATCATTTTTCATCCATACTTTAGCAGCTTCTTCAGGGTTTTCTTCTTTCCGAGCGTCAATAAAATGCATATGAAACTGTGATTCTTCAATAACTTGCCATGGGCCAATTTCATCCTCTTCGAAGCGAACGTGAAGTGCTTCTGCTTCCATTACAACTTTACGTACAGCTAATTCAAAAATGTCTTGATGAATATTCCCGTTTATTTCTACATATTCCCCAGTATTATATATCGGATTAAGCGGATCTAATTGTTGCGCAAACCACATACCAGACTGCGCAGATGATAACGAATGACGAATCTTTTGACTGTTAGGCATTCTTTACTACCCCTTTATTATGTAGTCTATTTGTTACAGCACCTGTGCTGTTTGTGAAGATAATAAGCTGTACCAACCTGCAACAGTTGGACGTTCTGCTAAATCTGCAAACGTGATTTCTTTCCCTTCACGACGCCACTTCTCTACTAAACTCATAATTCTGACCGAATCAAGCCCTCTATTTAATAAGTCCTCATCAATATCAATACTCTCTACTGACTCACGAAGTAGTTGTGCAACTAGTTCATGTACTTGCTGTATAGTGATTCCTTCACTCTCATCACCTTTTACACTTTGTAAATCTTTTAACAGTAGGTTTGTTGATGTCGTTACTGCGCATCTATTAGATGCATACTCCAATGCTTGTTTATGATGCTCTAGTGAAAAATCAGCAACTGCATCTGCTACAAAGAACGGCTCTATACCATCCATAAATGCTTCACAAGCTGTTAAAAGGCATCCAATATGCGCATAAATACCGCAAATAATGAGTTGATCTCTTCCTTGTTCATTTAAAATTTCTAATAGATTTGTCTTTTTAAATGCACTATATCTCCATTTTGTTAGGAATATATCATCCTCATCAGGAGTAAGTTCATCAACAATTTTCTTTTTATCTGGTCCAGCAGGAATACCGTCACCCCAAAAGTCTTGTAATAAACCTCTTTGTTCTAACGTTTGTCCACCAGGTTGCGCTGTATAAACAACTGGTATACCAAGTTGTTTACATTTTTCTCTTATCATTTTAATATTTGAAATAAGTTCTACTTTTGGTGATTCTTTATCGCTATATGCATCAAGAAAATATTCTTGCATGTCATGAATTAAAAGTACTGCACGTTTCGGGTCTGGTGTCCAATTCACTTTATTTTTTGGTAGTTCTGATTCAATTGGCATTTTATATACTGAAATAGATGGGATAGCCATCTAATCACTTCCTTCCGGTTTTTATTATTGTTTTACTGTAATAAGTTTTTCAGCAATGACTTTACGTAGTTCTTTTTTGCTGACTTTTCCGACTCCTGTTTGCGGGAATGATTCAATAAATTCAATTCGATCTGGAATTTTATAAGCCGCTATACCACGTTCTCTTAAAAACATTTTTAATTCACTTACTGCCGGAACTTGTCCGCGAGCTATAACAAAAGCACAGGTGCGTTCACCTAAATAATCGTCAGGCATAGATACAATTGCTACGTCATGGACCGCATCGTGTGCTAATAAATGATTTTCAACTTCTTCCGCAGCAACTTTCTCACCACCACGGTTAATTTGATCTTTATCTCTTCCTTCTACAATGATGTATCCTTGTTCATTTACTTTTACAAGATCACCTGTGCGATAAAATCCATCCTTTGTAAATGATCGTGCATTATGCTCTTCAGCTTTATAGTAACCACGAATTGTATATGGACCTCTTGTTAATAAACTACCTACTTCGCCAGGTTGTACATCGTTGTCATTTTCATCAACAACTCGTACTTCATCGAGTGCAGACATTGGTCTACCTTGTGTATGAATAATAATTTCTTCCGGATCGTCTAATCTTGTATAGTTCACTAATCCTTCCGCCATACCGAATACTTGCTGTAACGTACATCCAAATGTAGGGCGTATACGTCTTGCAACCTCAGCGCTAAACTTAGCACCACCTACTTGAATAACCACTAGGCTCGATAAATCGGTATTACGAGAAGATGCAGCATCAAGCCAAATCATTGCTAATGGCGGAACGAGCGCTGTAATTGTAACTTTTTCTTTTTCAATAAGAGCAAATGCCTCATCTGGACTACCACCAGTTGCCAATACCACTTTTCCACCCGCATAGAAAGTTCCAAATGTCCCTGGAGAACTCATTGGGTAATTGTGTGCTACTGGAAGAACTGCCATATAGACGCTTTCTGCATTCAAATTACAAATTTCAGCGCTTACACGTAAACTATAAATATAGTCATCATGTGTTCTAGGAATTAATTTAGAAAGACCTGTTGTCCCTCCTGATAATTGGAGAAATGCAACATCACTTGGCTGAACTTCTGGTAATGAGACGTGATCCATATACAGATCATTTATGTTCACAAACTCTTCTTCTTCCCCCACTACAATTACACGTTGTAAAGTTGGCACTTTCTCTTTCACTTCTCTTGCTAGTTTTCGATAATCAAAACCGAGAGCCTTATCTGAAATAACGTAAGCGCTCGCCTCGCCAAACTCACAAAAATAACTAATTTCACTGCTTCGATGTGAAGGTAGTGCAAAGACAGGAAGCGCTCCAATTCGAAATAGTGCAAAACATATTTCGAAAAACTCGATAATGTTAGGTAACTGGATTACAACTCTGTCCTCTTTCTTTATTCCTAAATTCAGTAAACCTGCTGCTAAACGATCTGCATTTTTATCAAGTTCACTATATGTTATATGCTTCTTACCACTTACAACCGCGATTCGATCTCCATATTTCTCAGCCCGCTCTCTTAACACTCCTCCAAATGTTTCACCAAGCCAACATCCTTCATCTCGATAATGATCGGCAAATTCTTTTGGCCATTCTGTATAACCTACTAGCATTCTTTCTTCCCCCTATTTTTCATTAAGTGAACTATCTCTTAACCCTAAAGCTTTTAGCATTGTTTGGAACTTAGCTGATGTTTCTGCTAACTCATCTTCTGGTTTTGACTCAGCAACAACTCCAGCTCCTGCATATAAACGCAGTGTATTTTCTTGTACTTCAGCACAACGAATTGTAACAATCCATTCTCCATCTCCATTTAAATCGCTCCATCCTAGCATTCCTGTAAAGAACTCGCGGTCAAATGGCTCAATATGCTGTATAGCCTCTCTTGCTTTTTCCATCGGAGTTCCGCAAACTGCTGGCGTAGGATGAAGGGCAATTGCTAATTGTAAAGAAGAAGTATTTGGATCCTTCAGTTCACCTTTCACTTCTGTAGACAAATGCCACATCGCTTCACTATGAATAACTGATGGCTTTTCTGGAACATGTAATGTATGACAATACGGACGAAGTGCAGCGGCAACCGCTTCAACTACTACCGCATGTTCATGTAAATCTTTTGGAGAAGAAAGTAATTCCTCTGCTCTTCTTTTATCTTCTACTGGGTCCTCACTACGTGGCCTTGAACCAGCTAACGGATTAGAAATAACTTGCATACCATTACGTGAAACAAGTAATTCAGGACTTGCTCCAATTAGCGTCTTACTGTTCTCTTTTTCATCTTTCGGTAAATTCACAGCAAATGTATAACCATGCTTATTATGTTCTGCTAATTCTCGCAGAAGTTTTTGCTTATCAATCTTTTCCGAAGATTTAACATCTAACGATCTAGATAGAACGATTTTCTTTAAATCACCGTCCTGTATTTTTTTAATTCCTTGCTTCACACCATTCATATAAACTTCAGGGTCTGGTACTGGCGTCATTTCAAATGTTACGTTCTCATTTGTTTCAAGCTGATTTGTTGTATCCAATTGTAAACGCTCAGAAATCCTACTATATTCTGGTACGATAAGTTGGACTTCTTTTCTACGATCGAATGGCAAAGCACCCACAACGATAGGATTTGGATTTCCAGCTTGTTTCGCATTACTTAATGTCGCTTGCACAAGCTCTGGGAAATTTTCAATTTCACGATGCTTTACTGTAGTAAACTCTCCTTCTGCTAATATAGTTCGAGTTGGTGAAGCGAAAAAGAATGAAGATTCAGTCTTATAATCTTCTAAAAGTTTTTCTGACAATTCCTTTACAGCTATATGTTCATTCATAATATAATAACCTCCTGAATTTTTATTAAACTCCTAACGTAGCACCGCCATCGACACATAAATTGTGCATTGTAATATGACTTGCTCTATCTGAGGCTAAAAATAACACTGCTTCAGCAACTTCTGAAGGTTGTGCAATTTTTTGTAATGGAATTCCGAGTCTATATGTATTTTGAGAACCAGTAATTATATTTTTAGCTCCATTCTCATCAGCCCATAGTAATCTTTGCATCTCAGTTTCAGTAGAACCTGGAGAAACTAAGTTGCAGCGTATATTGTATGCCGCAAGCTCTAGTCCTAAACATTTCATAAACATTGTCGTTGCAGCCTTTGACGCAGCATACGCAGCCATCTCCATTCTCGGCGTATTTGCCGCATTTGAACCGACTGTAACAATTGCCCCTGATTTTCTTAACATCATATTTTTACTTACCGCTCGGGACATATTGAAAACCCCTGTAGTATTTACAGAGAATGTTTTATTCCAATCTTCATCACTTAACGAATGAATTGGTCCCATACGTAAAACCCCTGCAACATTTATTAAAATATCTATTGGCGCTATTTCATTTGCAATATGATTTACCATGTCTTCAACAGCAGCGCTATCACTCACATCTAAACGAAACGTTTTCATACGTGTATTATTTAATTCATTTTGATTTAAGAGTACATTTAACCCCTCTTCATTTTGATCAACCGCAATAACTGTGGCTCCTCTTTCTAAAAACATTTTGGCAACAACACTGCCTATGCCTTGTGCTGCACCTGTTACTAAAACTGTTTTCCCATCAAATTCCCCTAAGTTCATTTTCTCTATCCTTTCACATAAACATTAATTTCATTAAGCAACACCACTGATATTGATTTTCATTATCAGTGGTGTTGTAAAAAATAATACACTTACTAAACTAATTGGTCAAGTGCGCATTACTTTAAAATCCATTTTATTGATAATGTTTTTCATTTACTATCTTACACCGAAATGATAATGTTTCTCAATAAACTTGTCAATCTTTTTTTATTTTTCAGACAAAGTATTTTAATGCTTCTTAATAAAATCATATGTAAACGTATTAAATGTACTTATATTATAAATAAAATTCCAAATCCTCTTTTTAAAATTGAAGAAGACAAACTAGAGATACGTTCATTTACAATGCTTTATGAAAAACTCAAGTATATATTTTCTCAATATTTTTCTGAAAATATATCTTACAAATACTAACGAATGTCTTCTTTATCATTTAAGATTTAATATATATTTCAAATGCGATGTATCAATTCATTATATTCCAATATATCCCACTCACTTTTACATCTATAAAAATCCCAAAAATAATTTAACCTTGTTAAAATAACTCATAAAAAAAGCATCCTAATTAATAGAATAGGATGCTTTTTCGTAATCATAGCGTTATAGAAGATTTGTATACTTACGCTACGCTGCGATACTCTTCTTCGTGTTCTTTTTTCTGTTTAGGTGCTTGAATTAAAATTGCGATAATGAATGACACGACACATAATACACCGATCACCATGAACGTTGGTTTGAATCCACCTAGAAGTGCACCGATAAAGGAACCTGCAAGCGCCCCGAATCCAAATCCTTGATACACAATTCCGTAGTTCTTACTATGGTTTTTCATACCGAAGAAATCACCAACAATAGCTGGGAAAATAGTGATATTTCCACCAAAGCAAAACGCTACACTTGCTACACATACGAAGTAAATACCATAATTTAAATCTACAAAACTTAGAACTAAGACTGAACTCGCCATAACAACAAAAGTACCAGTAACGATTTTTAAACGCCCAATTTTATCCGATAACGGTCCTAAAATGATACGACCTAATGTATTGAAGATTGCAACCATAGCCACCGCATTAGCTGCTGTTGCTGCGCTAAGTCCTACAAGTTGAACACCAATGTCTTTTACCATACCAATTAAGTATAAGCCACTCATACATGATGTAAATAACATGATAAATAATAAGTATACTTGTTTTGTGCCTAACATTTCTTTCGTTGTGTATTCCTTAGTTTTTGTTTCATGAACTGCTCCTTGATCTGCAGCTTGATGGATTAAACAAGCACCAATTACAATCATAGCTGTAACAATTAAACCCCAGTATATAAATGCTTGCGATACACCAACTGATTCAATCAACTGTGCGTTAACGTATTTAAAGATTAAGCTACCTGAACCATATGCAGAGACAGAAATACCAGCAATTAAACCTTTACGCTCTGGAAACCACTTTATTAAATTTGATAGTGAAGTGATATATGCTGTACCATCTGCATAACCTACAACAACTCCTGCTAGTACATAAAGCAATATTAATGAAGAAGCTTGTGAACTAAGTATTAACCCTAGTCCTAATGCTAATCCAGCTATCATAATAAGTTTACGAAGTCCCCATTTTTCTTGCAATTTACTCGCAAATAAAGTTGAAAATGCTAAAGAAAGACTAGTAATTGAAAAAGTTATCGCAACAGCGTTAAGACTCCAACCGTATTTACTAACTAAAGGCTGATTGAATAAACTCCATGTATATATCGTCCCAAGCCCCATTTGTACTATGACTGTGCCAAGGACAACAAACCATGGATTAACAGTTGATTTTTTCATACCTTTCCGCCTCCTCTTTCTATTTCAATGCTATTCGCTAAATTTACTTTTTTTATGTTCATTTTGGTCACCTCTTTTGATTTGACACCTTCATTGTATAAGATGTTTTTGTTTATGTAAGCACTTACAAGATAGAGCGTCAAAAACATGGAATCAGTTACAAAAAACGAAGGATGAAATACAAAAAACTACTGATTAAATACAATAGAAAAAAATTTTTATACTTCGATTCACCTTATTTTTTATAAAATCACAAATTTTTTTCCAATAAATAAAACTAAATATTCACTAATATATCTATCCGTGGTTTAATATATATAATAAAAAAATATTTCTGTCTTTAATGAGGAGGTACTATGAAAGCAAACGTAGGGGATACTATACTTTTTCAACGAAACAATTTAAAGATTACAGGATCTGTACTAAAACTTTATACTGAATCGGTCTTAGTTGAAATTACAAATGTAAGCGGTGGTACTTTTGAATTTGATCGAACAATTGTAAATCATAAAAACTATAAAGTTTTAAATACAAATACATAAAACAACACAAAATAGCCCCTGCTAAACAGCAGGGGCTATTTTATATAAAAATATTTCACTAGTTTATATACCCTAAAACATTAACAATCTTACTCGCTTTTAAATTGTTAATATGATAATAAATTTCTAAACCTCTTCTCTCTGCTCGTAACACTTTACCCTTCATTTTTGATAAATGTTGTGAAACAGTAGATTGCGGGATGTTCAGTAACTCTGTTAATTGTGTTACATTACAAGTTTTTCTTGTACTTAATTCATTTACAATTTGCAGTCGGATTGGATGCGCCATAATTTTTAAAATATCTACATCTTCTTCTGAAACTAAAGTTTTTTTCATTTCACTTGTATATGTTGTCATAAGACATTCCCCTTTTATATGAATTCCATTTTTATAAGATCTATTTCCAAAATTTTTAAAACCCTCGATTAAAACTTTCATATAGAAATAAAAGGATTTTAAATTTTTGAAAACAGAACTTACATTCACTTTATTTATTTGGTACATATACATAATACAATGTTAATATGTGCTCTATGTGAAGTTCGCATAAATTTGTGATGAAGATTTATTTAGCCACTCGCATCCTACTCATCTAATTACCCACTGCATAAAATCATCAGTTATTTTAACACATTTTAGGCGTTTGTATATACTATTTATAAAACAACTTTTATAAAGGGGAATTCATATGCCTACAGCGTTACAAGAAGAAGTCGAAGAAGCACGGGAAACATATGTCAGTCGTATCATCTTAGTTGGAGGATCCGCTTTATTTTTAGTAGGCGGGGTTATCTCAGCAATTTCAGCCTTTAAAACTTATAATCGTTTGGAGAATACGCCGCCTTCTACAGATAATTCATAGATATTTTATAAAATAAAACGTCGCCTCCAATATGAAGAGACGACGTTTTATGATTCATACATATGACACTAAAAGTATCGGTAGATTCCCTACTCCATTTTCTAAGCTTACTTCACCACAAACCTAGTCTGACTACATCCATCCTTCTGCTTCGTTACTTCTAATACAGCTGGCATTGCGTTTTTCAGTTCTTGTACGTGTGAAATGACACCGATAAATCGGCCTGATTTTTGTAGGTCAATTAAGGCATCTACTGCTTTCGTTAATGATTCTTCATCTAATGAACCGAACCCTTCATCGATGAACATCGTTTCGATGGAAATACCACCTTCATATGCTTGAATGACATCTGCCATTCCTAGCGCTAAGCAAAGTGATGCGTTAAATTTCTCTCCGCCGGATAATGTTTTTACATCGCGCGTTTGGCCAGTGTATGCATCGTACACATCTAAGCCTAATCCACTTTGACGGTTTCTTTTTTCAACTCGTTCACTTCGTTTTAAATAAAATTGTCCATTTGATAATTTACGTAGTCGTTCGTTTGCGATTTGAACGATTTGTTCTAAATACTCAATTAAAATGTAACGTTCAAATGATATACGACTTTCGTTATCACCTTTCATTACTTCATATAAATCAACAAGTTCTTGGAAGGCTTTTTCTTCCTCGTGAATTTGTTCGTCAATACGTCTAATGTTTTCATGTAAATCAGAAATATATGTTACCGCATTTTGCGCACGTTGACGTTTTTCTTTAATGATATCGAGATTAATTTCTAGTTCTTTTATGTGTTCACCTAAAGATGTAATATCCATGTACTCTTTATCTTTTAATTCTGAGTTTAGCTCTTCAATTTGTTTTGCAAGCACTTCAAGAGATGAATAATAACCTTGAATTTCTTTCTGTAACATCTCCATCTCGGCGTCGCTTAATTTGGCTTCTTTATACGTGAATTGATCTGTAAATCCGCTTTGTTCTAGCTCTTTCATAAAGCGTGCGAAAGTCTCTTCTTTCTTCAATTTTGCACTTTCAAATTGATTAGAAGCACCTTTCTGTTCTGCTTGAATACGTATATTTTCATTTTGCCAATGTTGATACGCTTCCTGCACTTTCTTCCATTCGTCCTCCATTAACCTAAGTTCGTGCATAGCTTGGTCAAACTGTGATTTCCAAGCTTGTACTGTTTGCAAGTTTTCTGGAATATTTCGTTTATCATGTTCATATGACGTACGAAGTTGCATGCACTCTATTTCTGTACGGTGCTGCATTGTTTCTACTTCCCGTTTTTGTTTCTGAAGTTCTTCTATTTTTTCTTCTACGCTTTTCATGTTCGCAGCAATCTGCTTACGTGTTTCTTCACTTGCTTTTAACGTATTAACGTCTGCTGCTAATTGTTTTCCTTTTTGAACAAGTGCACTATATGTTTCAACTAATTTTTCGGAGTTATAGCCACGCTTCACAACTTCTTCTATCACTTGTTCATATTGTAGTCGATAAAAATTCCATTTCTCCTCTACTTGCACATGTAATTTTTCAGCAATGTTCTTCTTATCTCTTAAATCGTTTAACTCTTTTTCATCGATCGCATTACTTTGCTCTGTAGCTTTTTGCGGATGATTCGTACTACCACATACCGGACAAGATGCACCGTCATGTAAATGAAGAGCTAATATACCAGCCTGTTCACTTAACCAGCGGCGCTCCATGTTTTCATATGCACGAACTGCCACGTGCATTTTATTATTTGCCACTTCTTTTTCTTGCTCGAATTTTTGTTTTTCTTGCCAAACATCGTATGCTTGCTTTAAAACTTTTGCATCTTCTCGCATATTCGTTAGTTCTTCTACTTTAGCTACATATTGCTCAAGTGCTTGTTCTAATTGATGCAATTCATCAGACATTCTCTGTTTTTGGCTTGTATGCTCTTCTAGTTGTTGATCCAACTTTTGCATACTTTCTTTTAATTTCCCTATTTGAATTTCGGCATTTTGTAAATTCAGCTTTCTCTCAGCTAATGATTCAATGATTGCTTGTAACTCTTCTAATCTTTGAACAAGTTTTTTAGCCTCTTCTCGTTCAGCTTCTTTATTCTTTACTACTTCATACTTCTCCTGAGCAAGTTCAAAGCTGTTCATTATCTGTTCTTGTTTGACGATTATCTGTTTTAACAAACTTTCAGCTTTCTGCTCATTTTGCATCGCTTCTTCATACCATTGTTCAAATGGTAATAAGCGCTTTGCTTGTTCCGCACGTTTAAAGGATTTTTCTTTCCTTTCAATTGCTGCACGGTTCTCTTGTAAAGTGTTATATTTCTCATTCTTTTGTTGTAAATCTATAAATTTCTCATTTACAGATTTTGCTGCATGAAAACGTGTTTCTGCATCCTTTAATTGCTTCGTTTGAACATCTTGTTCTACTTGTAATTGCTCAACCTCTGCCTTATACACTGTTATTTCTTGTTCTAACGCTTCTACTACTTGATGCGTATTTACATGTTCTTGTGCCGCTAATGTCTCTAATAATGCTCCATCACGGATTGGTAATTTAAAAACATTACGGAAATAGAGCTCTCTCTCTTTTTGTTTTTCTTGTAAAACATCTTTCCATTGTTTTCTCTTTTGATCAAGTAACTCACGCATTAATTTATAACGATCCGTTTTAAAAATACGACGTAAAATCTCTTCTTTGTTTTCCGTCTCAGATGTTAATAGTTTTCGGAATTCACCTTGTGGTAACATAACAATTTGACTAAATTGATGTTTACTTAAACCAATTAAATCTTCCACTTTTTTGTTTACGTCTGTTACATGAAAACGATCGACGGCTGGAACGTTTTCTCCATCAATAACTTCATATAATTCTACTGCATGTCCTGTAATGGTCTTATTCCCTTGTTTTTTATGTCCAAGTTGTCTTTTTATTTCATAGCGTTTCCCTTTTAATTGAAAGGTTAATTCTACACTTGTATAAACATCATCATCAGCAAATTGACTTCGAAGCATGCTCGTATCACTACGTTCTTCTCCACTAGCCTCACCATATAACACATAACAAATCGCATCAAAAATCGTTGTTTTTCCAGCTCCCGTATTCCCAGAAATAGCGAAAATACGATGTTCTCCAAGATCTTCAAAATCGATTACTTCTTTCTGTTTATATGGCCCGAATGCTGTCATAATAAGCTGAATCGGTCTCATCCTCGTTCACCTTCCCGTTCTTGCACTGTTTGTAATACATCTATAAATAGGCGTTCTTTCTCTTCTGATAAATCTAACCCTTTCATTTCTTTATAGAAAGCCTTTAAAAGAGATAAATCATCCGTTTTATGTCTTGAAACCGTTACTTCATTTGTATCTGTGAGTTCTCGCCTTTGCATCGCTCTTTCAACGTGCATTGCATTTGGATATACAGATCGTATTTTCTCCATTGGCTGTAAGACAGGGTTTTCATCTAATAATTTTACAAATACGTAATCTTCACTTACTGGGTGCTGTAATAATTCATCTATTTTCGCTTCTACTGTTCGCATTTTACGACGTGGTGAAAGTAACCTTTTTTCAATTGCTACTTCACCAGTTTCATTCAGTTCTACAATGTAATAACCTTTTTTATGTTTCTCTTCAGAAATTGAATAGGCAAGTGGTGAACCTGAATATCTAATGGTCTCATTACGTACGAAATGCGCTTGATGTAAATGTCCAAGCGCAGTGTAATGAAACTTATCAAAATAATGACTATTTACATATTCAGCACCACCAATTGAAAGTGGTCGTTCTGCATCACTTGTATTCTCCTCCGCTTCTCCTGAAGAAGTTACAAATGCATGTCCAACAAATACATGTCTAGCTTCTTTATCCATTGTTTCAGAGAGCTCATTCATAAAAATGCGCATCGCATCATCATGAGAACGTACGTCTTCATTTTTCAACACGTGTCTAACTATGCTTGGGTCTGCATACGGTATTAGATGGAAGTGAACCTCTCCATATTCATCATTTAGTACAACAGGTTCATACGGGAATTGAAATTGGCCTGCAATATGTAATCCCTGTTTTTTCATTAAACTACTCCCAAAATGGATACGATCCGGACTATCATGATTACCAGCTACTGCAATAACTGGTGTTTGTAAATCAATAACTATTTTTTGCAGCACATCATTTAATAAGTCTACTGCTTCTGTAGGTGGAATTGCTCGGTCATATAAATCCCCTGCAATAATTACAGCATCTGGTTTTTCTTCTTCAACAGCCTGTACAAACTGATCTAATACAATCTTTTGGTCTTCAGTCATATACACGCCATGAACAAGCTTACCTAAATGCCAATCCGCTGTATGAAATAACTTCATATTTTTCTACTCCTTTTAATTTACTGATTTTAGTGAAACGAGTTGATAGTTTATTGTAGTTTTTCCGTTCTCCCACTCTAGCTTCAATATCGTTGCACTTCCAATTCTTTCTTCATTTGATTTATATAAAGGCAATATTTCTTGAATTGTAAATAAGTGATAACCATCCAATATTAATTGAAATATATTTTCTTCAATATGTAATCTTACTTCTTTTTCATTTGAAATAATTTTTGTGTGCATCTCAAATTTCATGATAGATACAACCCCTTTTTATAATCTCTACATTTTAATAGTATAGTGGCTATGCAAGATTGACAAGTACATACACAGCAAAGTACACACTTTTCTATGGTTATATGTTTTATGTATTTTATATAAAATACGGTATGTGAAATTTTATATTTTCTCCAAAATAAAAATGCCTATTGTGACATCTTTATTTTTGTATAAAGTCTTTCATTACATAATATAAAACGGTAATTAAAACGATTGCGACGAAAAATGAGAACACTGCGACAATGTACCCATCTTTATTTAATAAAATACAGAATGAAATAGATATTATAAAAATCGGAAATACGAGACGTACTTTATCCTTCACTTCTTCTGTCGTATCTGTATGATGAAAATACTGCGTTATCCCTATCATTAAAGAAGACAAAATAATAACCGACAATAGTAAAGGTCCTGGCATTCCGATTTCTCCTTTCTCTATTTCTAATTCAGTGTAAAATTTTTTATTACAATTGTACGATTCATTTTTTCTTCAAACACTCTTTTTAGAATTGATAATGAACAATTCACACCTATATAATAGCGCTTTTATCATTATAACTTCAAATAATTACACTTACAGTAATGTTGTAATATTCCCCCTCAGTCTCTGAAATCCTGCAAAGATAACTCGTCAAAATATGCGGTGACCAAATTAATATTTACCGTCAACTTTTGACAAAATTTATAAAGGACATTTCAGTACATATCAAGAATTAAGAATAAGAAGATATGTAAGGGAGGATGCATTATGACTGAACAAGTTTTATTTTCTGTTAGTGAAAACGGCGTTGCGACAATTACTTTAAACCGTCCAAAAGCACTTAATTCTTTATCTTATGACATGTTACAACCTATCGGACAAAAACTTAAAGAGTGGGAACACGATGAGCGTATTGCACTTATCGTGTTAAAAGGAGCTGGCACAAAAGGTTTTTGTGCAGGCGGCGACATTAAAACTCTTTATGAAGCGCGTTCCAATGAAGTGGCATTGCAACATGCAGAACGTTTTTTTGAAGAAGAGTATGAAATTGATACATATATTTATCAATATACAAAACCGATTATTGCTTGTTTAGATGGAATTGTAATGGGCGGTGGTGTCGGTCTTACAAATGGTGCGAAGTATCGCATTGTAACTGAGGGTACGAAATGGGCAATGCCAGAGATGAATATCGGCTTCTTCCCAGACGTCGGAGCTGCATATTTCTTAAATAAAGCGCCTGGATATACAGGACGATTCGTTGCTTTAACAGCATCTATTTTAAAAGCTTCTGACGTATTATTTATTAATGCTGCTGATTACTTTATGACATCTGATTCATTACCAAAGTTTCTTACTGAACTTGAAAGTGTAAATTGGCATAAAGAAGATGATGTACATACTAATTTAAAAGAAGTTATTCGTACATTTGCAACTGCTCCAAACTTAGAAAGCGAGCTCGCTCCTTCATTAGAAGTAATCAATTCACATTTTGCTTTCGATACAATTGAAGAAATCATCCATTCATTGGAGAAAGATGAAAGTTCCTTTGCTCTAAAAACGAAAGAAACACTGTTATCAAAATCCCCTATTTCACTAAAAGTAACATTAAAACAGTTTATTGATGGAAAAGATAAATCCGTTGAAGAATGTTTCGCTACGGACCTTATACTTGCTAAAAATTTCATGAGACATGAAGATTTCTTCGAAGGAGTACGCTCCGTTGTCGTTGATAAAGATCAAAATCCGAATTATAAATATAAACAGTTAAGTGACGTTTCAGAAGAAGATGTGAATCGTTTCTTTAACTTACTTAATGCATAAAATGAAATTGTCATGAGGGGATGTTTTGTTCATCCCCTACCTAACTTCTTTGCTTCAGCTAAATCTTGTGCGGTGAAAATCTTACTACCCGCAAATAGCGGTATAAAATCGAAGCTATATAGTAGTGTAATTACAGCTACTATATAGCCTTTTTTATTTAATTATTTTTAACAAAATTTAATTTTATTAAATCCATTTTTGTGCTACACTATTTTTAATCAAATATTCTAAAAATAAAAAGGAGGGGCGGCTATGATAGAAAATTATCTTCTTTTCATCATTATGTCTATTTGCCTTATCATTTTACCTGGTCCAGATACAGCAATGGCTACGAAAAATACATTGGCTGCTGGTAAAGTCGGTGGAGTGAAAACAGTGTTTGGTACATGTATTGCACTATTAATTCATACTTTAGCTGCTGTAATTGGTCTTTCTGCACTTATTGTAAAGTCAGCTCTATTATTTTCTATTTTCAAGTACGTTGGGGCTCTCTATTTAATTTATATCGGTATTAAAGCCCTTTTAGCAGTAAGAAACAAAGAAAACTTAGATACAAATGATCTATCTTTGAATAATGAAAACGAACATACTTCTTGCTTTCGCCAAGGATTTCTTACAAATTTATTAAACCCTAAAGTTGCAGTCTTCTTTTTAACTTTTTTACCGCAATTTTTAAATCCAAATCATAATACATTTATTCAACTTCTTGTAATGGGCCTTACTTACCTCGTTTTAACAGTCATTTGGTTTGCATTTTATATATTTTTAATTGATAAAATTAGTGCTTTTATGAAAAAACCGAAGACGCAACGTTATATTCAAGGGCTAACAGGAGTCGTCCTAATTGGATTTGGTATTAAACTAGCTTTTGAAAAAAATAATTAACAAGACGAAAACCACCACTATTAATAGTGGTGGTTTCATTTAATAACTGATTTGGTTATTTACTCTATATTAAAACCAGCGCTCAGTTACATTTGGTATTAAACTAGCTTTTGAAAAAAATAATTAACAAGACGAAACTATTAATAGTGGTGGTTTCATTTAATAACTGATTTGGTTATTTACTCTATATTAAAACCAGCGCTCAGTTACAACTTTTTTACGTGTATAGAATTGAACGCCATCTGTACCATTTGTACCTAAATCACCAAAGAATGAAGCTTTATTTCCTGCAAATGCGAAGAATGCCATTGGTGCTGGAACGTTTACATTTACACCGATCATACCAGCATCGATGTTATCACGGAACGTTTGGGCATGTTTACCGTTTGACGTATAAATAACTGCACCATTTGCAAATTTAGATTGATTTGTTAGTTTAATACCTTCTTCTAAATCTTTAACTCGTACAATGCTTAATACTGGAGCAAAAATCTCATCTTGCCAAATTTTCATTTCTTGATTCACGCCATCAAAGATTGTCGCACCTACAAAGTAACCTTCTCCAACTTCTTCATTAATTTTACGGCCATCTACTAATAAAGTTGCCCCATCTGCTACACCGCTATTAATATAGCCTAAAACGCGCTCTTTATGAGATTCACGGATTAATGGTCCAACATAGTTATCTTCGTTAAAGCCATCGCCTACTTTTAATTTTTTCGTTTCTGCTACTAATACATCAATGAATTCATCAGCAATTTCATCCACTACTGCTACTACTGAGCATGCCATGCAGCGCTCTCCACTACTTGCAAATGCAGATCCAATTACACCTTGTACTGTTTTCTCAAGATTGCAATCTGGCATTACAATCGCATGGTTTTTCGCACCTGCTAACGCTTGTACACGTTTTCCGTGTTTCGTACCTGTTTCATATACGTAACGAGCTACCGGCTCAGAGCCAACGAACGAAACAGCCTGAATATCTTTATTTTCTAAAATGCTATTTACAACATCTTTTCCGCCTTGTACTAAATTTAATACGCCTTTTGGGAAACCTGCTTCATAGAATAATTCTACAAGTCGCTCCGCTAAAAGTGGCGTTCTTTCAGATGTTTTTAATACGAATGTATTACCGCAAGCAATTGCAAGTGGGAACATCCATAACGGAATCATCATCGGGAAGTTAAACGGCGTAATACCAGCAACAACTCCGATTGGGTAGCGCCAAATTGATCCATCAATTCCGCTAGCAATATTCGGAAGCGCTTGTCCCATCATTAAATTAGGTGCCGATGTGGCAAGTTCTACCGCTTCAATACCACGCTGTACTTCACCTGTTGCATCCGTTAGCGTCTTACCATTTTCTAGCGTAATGATTTTTGCAAGCTCATCTTTGTTTTCTTGTAATAGCTGTAAATATTTATATAAATT
Organism: Bacillus sp. AR8-1; assembly: GCF_008042345.1. Lineage (NCBI taxonomy): Bacteria > Bacillati > Bacillota > Bacilli > Caryophanales > Bacillaceae > Bacillus > Bacillus sp. AR8-1. The sequence continues at coordinate 9,460 of NZ_QNUB01000034.1, read as the reverse complement.
TCTTGAACGATTCGGAACTGGTACTTTAGACCATGTTTCGAATGCTGCTTTTGCCGCTTCAACAGCTTTTTCAACATCCTCTTTTGGAGATAGTGGAACGTAAGCGATAATTTTTCCAGTCGCTGGATTTGGAACTGCTTCTACTTCCGTACCTGTCGATTCAACCCACTCACCGTTAATGTGATTTTTCACTCGTTTAATTTCAGTTGTAATCATTGTATTCTCTCCTTTGTATAATTTATTTTTGATTAGAAATTAATTGCTCGCTAACTTTCTTATATAAAGCAGCCATATCGTTTTCACCATATCCAGCTTGACTCGCTTCGTCATATATATTTAATAACATTTCGCTTACCGGTAAATGGAGTTCGCTTTCCTTAGCTAAGTCAACTGCAAACCCTAAATCTTTCTTCAATAAGTTCACAGTAAATCCTGGCTCGTAGTTTTCAGGTGCTATAAAACTTTTAAAATTACGTTCATAAATTCTGCTTTGGCCGTAACTTACATTTAAAATATCAAACATTTTATCTAAATCCATATTGTTCTTTTTCGCTAATGTTAAAGCTTCACTTACACCAGCTGTATAAAAACCAATTAATAAGTTATTAATTAACTTAACAGTTGTACCACTATCAATCTGCTCACTAACATGGAAAATGTTCGCGCCTAGAACGCCCATGATAGATTCCGTTTTCTCATATACCTCTTTTGATCCACCAACCATAAACGTTAATGTACGATTTTCGGCTCCAATTACACCGCCGCTCACAGGTGCTGCTAAAAAGTTTACTTTCTTTTCCTTTGCAGCTTCCTCTAATTGTTTGTTTAACTGCGGCGATACCGTACTTGTATCAATGAAAACTACATTCAAGTGACCATTTTCAAATAATCCTTCTGCTCCAAAATATACCGCTTCAACAGCGCGAGGTGAAGGTAAACTTGTAAAAACTACATCACATGTTTCTGCTAGTTTTGAGATTGATAGACCGATAATTCCGCCTTCTTTTTCAAAGGACGCTTCTGCCTCTTTATTTAAGTCCACGCCATATACTGTGTAACCTGATTTAGCTAGATTTTTTGACATCGGAAGACCCATGTTACCTAAACCGATAAAACCAATCTTTTTCATATCACTTTCCTCCTATTTACACAATATATTTCCCGCGATTTATAATAGCTTTCGCAATTTCTCTCTTCTTCGTAAATACGTTCGTGTATAAAGGTACTAATAATTGACGGATTTCAGCTAAAATCACATGTCTATCTTGTTCTTCTGTGACAGCCGCCGAAAGTACAGAAATCGCTGCTTCTTCTACTTTACGGTATCCTTCTTCACAAATAACATCCGTTATGAGTTGCTTCGTACGTTCTTTTTCCTCACCATTTTTACTTACCGCTTTTCTCGTACGTAAAAACGCTGATTCCATGACGTACACGTCCGTCAACATATTTGAAATTACACGTGAATATTCTTGTTCTTGGTCAATTTTTAGGCCTGGAGTTTTAGAGAGCGTTTTCAAAGATTGTTTCAACAATTTTTTCGCTAATAAAATGTAACGAGGGTTTCTTCCTACATTTGCTACATCACTTTCTACTTCAGTATCTTCTAATTGTTCGATTTGCTTGATTAACATTTTGGCAACTGTTAATCTATTAATTTCGTTCGTTCCTTCAAAAATACGACTAATTCTAGCATCACGATATAATCGTTCTACCTCATACTCTTGCATATAACCGTAACCACCATGAATTTGTACAGCTTCATCTACGATATAAGCAAGTGTTTCAGAAGCATTTACTTTATTCAGTGCACATTCAATTGCAAATTGGGACATTTTCTTCATAAGATCTTCATCGCTCTCATGAATTGCTTCATCGATTACACCTGCCGTACGATAAGCTGCACTTTCTGCTCCATATGTAGCAATGATCATATTTGCAATTTTCTCTTGAATCATCGTAAAGTCTACTAATTCCGTTTGGAACTGTTTTCGCTCTTTTCCATATTGAACCGACAAACCAATTGCTTGTTTTGCTGTTCCAATATTTCCAAAAGCAAGTTTAAGTCTAGCAAAGTTAAGAATATTAAGGGCTACGTGATGCCCTTTCCCAACTTCCCCTAAAACATTTTCAGCAGGGATGACAACATCTTCTAAAATAAGAGTCGCTGTTGAAGAACCTTTAATCCCCATTTTCTTTTCTTCTAATCCAATAGATACACCTTCACATGTTCTTTCGACAATAAATGCTGTCATTCCTTTATTTGTCTTCGCAAAAACAACGTATACATCTGCCATATGAGCATTTGTAATCCATTGCTTCTCACCATTTAACTTCCAAGCTGTTCCCTCTTCATTCAATACGGCGCTTGTTTTTGCACTTAATGCATCCGAACCAGCATTTGGCTCAGTTAAAGCATAAGCACCAATCCATTCTCCCGATGCGATTTTCGGTAAATATTTTTCTTTTTGCTCTTTCGTTCCATAATATATGTAAGGCAATGTACCGACACCAGCGTGTATATTAAAAGAAACGCTAAACGCACCAGCGTAACCCATTTTCTCTGCTACAAGACCTGAGACAGCCTTTCCTAACTCGAACCCACCATAATCTTCTGGTACCTCAATGCCTAATAATCCAAGTTCCCCAGCTTTCTCAAATAATTGACGAGAAACTTTATAGTTATGTTGTTCAATATTCTCCATTTGTGGAACAATTTCTTGTTTAACGAATTGTTCTGTCGTTTTTGCGATTAAATCTTCATCACCTGAAAAATCTTCTGGTGTAAAGTAAGTATGATTTATACCTTTATTAAGTGAAAAAAATTCATCCCATGGTAACTTCGTTTTTTCCATATGTATCCCCCTATCATTCGGCTTTCATAGCTTTTTGCTTATGCTCGTCTACGATGAGTGGAATATCTTTTTTTGAAAATAGAAGGCGATGATTTTTCACATCAAGCATTTTATTTTGCCAAAGATGTATTTTCATCGCCTTCGCTGCTTTATCTATTGATCTTCTGATAATACTGTTTTTGCAATACCAGTATCTAACTCTTCAAAGTCATGATATGAAATTGTTTCGTATAATTCACTTCTCGTTTGCATATTAGAAAGTGCATCTTTTTGAGAACCTGTTTCTTTAATTAAAGCAAACACATTTTCATACGCTTTCGCTGCAACGCGAAGTGAAGTTACAGGATAAATAACCATTTGGAAACCCATATTCGCAAATTCCTCTGCACTATAATATGGAGTTTTTCCGAATTCAGTCATATTCGCAAGCAAAGGTGCATTTACCTTACTATTAAATAGACGGAATTCTTCCTCTGATTGAAGCGCTTCAGGGAAAATTGCGTCTGCACCTGCTTTTACATATGCATTTGCTCTTTCAATTGCTTCATCTAATCCTTCAACGCCACGAGCATCAGTACGTGCTACAATGTATAAGCTCGGTGCAACTTCTTTAATCGCTTTAATTTTTTGAACCAATTCTTCTGTAGTAACAAGTTTCTTACCATTTAAATGCCCACATTTTTTTGGTAATTGCTGATCTTCAATTTGGACAGCTGCTACTTTCGCTTCCACCATTTCTACAGCTGTTCTCGCCACATTTAGTACACCACCAAATCCTGTATCAATGTCAACAAGAACAGGTAAATCTGTAGCTCTTACTAAATCTCTTGCTCTCTCAGCCACTTCAGTAGACGTCACGATACCTAAATCTGGTAAGCCTTTACTTGCAGTATAAGCAGCTCCTGATAAATAAAGAGCTGAAAAACCTGTATTTTTTGCAACTAAAGCCGCCATTGCATCATGAGCACCTGGAATTTGCAAAATTTCATTTGCTTCTACTAAAGCTCGGAATCGATTCGCAAGCTCCTCTTGTGTTGACTGCTTTTTCACAACCCAAGCCATTCTAAATTCCCCCTATTATTAAATTAAGAATAGATCTACAAATTCATTTACATTCATATTTTCTAGCTTTTCTTCATTTAAACAAACTTCATGAATTTGTTCTTGTTGCTTACTAGAATAATGACCTGCCATATTTGCAGTGAATTTTTGAACAACTTTTGGAATTGCTTCGTCTCTACGGAAACGGTGACCAAGTGGATATTCACATTCCACATTTTCTGTTACTGTGCCATCTTTAAAGTGAACTTGAACAGCGTTGGCGATTGAGCGCTTGTTCGGGTCAAGGTAATCTAAACTGTACTGTTTGTTTTCAACAACAACCATCTTATTACGTAATTCGTCTACACGTGGATCGTTTGCTACTGCATCTTCATAATCGTCTGCAACGATATCTCCTTTTAATAAACCAATTGCCGTAATGTATTGTAAGCAATGATCACGATCAGCTGGGTTATTTAATGGGCCTTCTTTATCAATAATACGAATTGCTGATTCATGAGTCGTAATTGTAATGCGGTCAATTTCATCCAATCTCTCTTTAATTTCCGGATGCAACTTCACTGCACATTCTGCAGCTGTTTGTGCATGGAATTCTGCTGGATATGACACTTTAAATAATACATTTTCCATTACATATGACTCTAGTGGTCTTGCTAATTTTAATTCTTGTTTATTGAATAATACATCTTGGAATCCCCATCCTGGCGCAGATAATGCTGTTGGATAACCCATTTCACCTTTTAGAGCAGTCATTGCAAGATGAACACCGCGGCTCGTTGCGTCACCTGCAGCCCATGATTTACGTGAGCCCGTATTTGGAGCATGACGATATGTACGAAGACTAGAATTATCAATCCACGCATGTGATAATGCATTAAAGATTTCTTCACGTGTTCCGCCAAGCATTTTCGCAACTACTGCAGTTGTTGCTACTTTTACATATAATACATGGTCAAGACCAACTCTGTTTAAGCTGTTTTCTAAAGCAAGCACGCCTTGAATTTCATGTGCTTTAATCATCATTTCTAATACTTCACGTACTTTTAAAGCTTCTTTTCCTTCTGAAATGCGAACACGGCTAATATAATCTGCGACCGCTAAAATTCCGCCTAGGTTATCAGATGGATGTCCCCACTCTGCTGCAAGCCAAGTATCGTTATAGTCTAACCAACGGATCATACATCCGATATTAAATGCACCTTTTACTGGATCTAGTACATAAGACGTACCTGGTACACGTGTACCATTTGGCACGACTGTTCCTGGCACAACTGGTCCTAATAATTTCGTACATTCTGGATATTGTAGTGCTAAAATTCCACATCCAAGTGTATCAAGTAATACGTAACGAGCTGTACTGAATGCTTCTGCACTAGTAACCTCTTTATTTAATACATAATCCGTAATCTCTTCTAATAATGCATCTTTTTGCTTAATTTCATTTGTTTTAATCATGCTATCCTTCCCTTTCTGTCGAAAATTCGTTATTATTAATGATGGGTGTCGGTCAAACACCCATCTGGCGGGCGGCGCTAACAACTCCCCAGTTGTTCTTATTTACTAAGTACATGTCGCTCGCCAATATAATTTACACGTGGACGGAACAAACGATTATTTGCATGTTGCTCAATAACGTGCGCACATAATCCCACTGTTCTAGAGCTAAAGAAGATTGGTGTGTAAAGTTGAATTGGAATACCTAGCATCCAATATACTGGAGCTGCATAATAATCAAGATTTGGATAAATTCCTTTTTCCTTTTCCATAATCTTTTCTCCAGCTTCACACATTTCATATAGTGTATAATCACCTTTTACATCACATAACTGTTTTAAAGCTTCCTTCATCATAAGTGCTCTTGGATCCATCTTCTTCATATAAACACGGTGTCCAAAGCCCATAATCTTTTCTTTGTTATATAGTTTCTTCTGTAATAACTCTTCAAATTTCTCAACATTACCAGCTTCTAAAAGCATGTACATAACCGCTTCATTTGCACCGCCATGTAAACTTCCTTTTAAAGATGCAACTGCACCTGTTAAAGCACCGTATAAATCTGATTGTGTTGATGCAATAACGCGCGCTGTAAATGTAGAGTTTGGCATTTCATGCTCACTATATAAAACAAGGGAACGATCAAAGATCTTCTCCTCAAGTTCAGTTGGTTTTTTACCAGTTAACATATAGAAGAAATTCGCACTATAAGATAATTCTTTAAGAGGTTCAATTGGCTCCTCATTATTTAAAATATGATAGCTATTCGCTACAATGTTTGGCACTTTACTTAACAGCTTGTACCCTCGGCTTTTATTCACTTCTAACGAGCGGTTTTCGATATCATTATCGTAACCAGCTAACGCTGACACACCTGTACGTAATCCATCCATAGGATGCGTCTCTTTAGGCAATGCTTTTAGTACGTTGAATACACCTTCTGGTACTGCATATTCTTCTTTTAATTTCTTTTCAAGTGTTGCTTTTTCATCTTCATTCGGTAGATGTTCCTCCAATAAAAGGTGCACAATGTCTAAATACTCTTTTGTTTTTGAGAGTTCGATTAAGTCATACCCTTGAATTACAATTTCACCTTTTACTGTGTCAAGAAACGAGATTTTCGTCTCCGCTGCCACTATACCATCTAATCCCGGGGAAAATTTTTCTTCAGCTTTCATCATTATTTCCTCCAATCCTAATAGATCTTCGTGCACATAACTGTAAGCCTTTACAATATTGTGAAACTACATTTCTATTTCAATGTATCAGAGTTTTTAGAAGATTTCAATTTATTTTATAATGATAAGTTTCCTACACTTTTCTTACTGTAACAATACAATTTTTTGAAAATAATTCTTATATTTTATAAAGAAAGAATAGACTTTTTTGCGTATTTTCAAAAACAAGATATAAAGATTTTTCATATAACACCGCCAAATATACAATTATTCTAATTTTATTTGAGAAATAAAAAAAACGAGCTGTACATAAATACAGCTCGTTGCTATATGATATTTATTTCACTATCTCTTAAATATAATTTTTATATAAAACTTATTCATTTTTAATAAAGTTATTATTTTACATAATTAAATTGAATTTCTTCCATTTCCTCATGATAACTTACAAATAAATCATAGTTTTGAAAATACCAAAGATCATCAGAATCTACAAAAAATATAATACCTTCCTTCTCAACTGACACTATTTCCCCATCTGGTTTCTCAGCAACAACCCCTAAAGAATATCCGGGCTGAATTGAACTATCCCCTCCGTACCTTACAGTAAAACGTACAGATTCACCGTGCTTTATACGTAATTCTTCCTGGAACCATTGCAGAGCTTTACGATCAATTGAAATTCTCATCTTTATTCCTCCAGTTTACGCAAACTCTTTTTTTCCTAATCGTTGTTTTACAAAGAAGACGAAAATGATTAAGGCTATTAATGCCGAAATTGCACTCCCTGAAAATAAAATACGATAACCAAACATTTGTGAAACAACTCCAAGTAAAATAGCACCTAACCCGATTCCTAAATCAAACGCTGTAAAAAATGAAGCATTTGCAACTCCTCTTTTACTCGGATCGACAATTGTAAGCATTGCCGCTTGCAAAGCTGGCTGCGCTGAACCAAATCCAATACCGTATAATGTTGCTGCGATAATTACACCTAACAAACCATTTGAAATAGTTAAAACAACTATAGCTAAAATAGTAATACATAATGCTGGGAGTATGATGAATACTTCTCCATACTTATCTAATAGTTTCCCTGAAATTGGTCTTACAATTGTTAATGCAATTGCATATACAAGAAAGAAAGTTCCTGGATTCACATGAATTGATGATGCAAATAACGGTAAAAAGGTTGTTATTCCTCCATATGCAAACGATAAAAAGAATACTACAATCGTGATTGTTAATACAGATTTCTCAAATAGCTGAATTTTCCCTTTTTCTTTTTGTGGCGTAAATGGCATCTTCGTTATTAGTGATAATACGACTGCCATAAAAGATAACAACGTCGCTAATAAAAATAGACCATGAAATGAATAATTTTGTACAACCCATAGTCCAATCATTGGTCCGATCGCCATTGCAATTGTCATCGCCATCCCGTACCAGCCCATACCTTCACCACGGCGTGAATCTGGAATAATATCCGTTATTGCTGTTCCAACAGCTGTTGTAGAAACAGCCCATGTTACTCCGTGAATAACACGTAAAACAGCTAAAAGGACAATAGTCGATGCTATATTATAGGAATACATCGTTAATCCAAAAAAGATGAGTCCGAAAATAATAAAGGATCTTCTACCATATTGATCTAACATTCCTCCAATAATCGGTCGTATTACAACAGCAGCTATTGTAAACATTCCCATCATGAGTCCAACTTGCGATTCATTGCCACCTATCTCTTTAATAAAGAGCGGGAGCGTTGGAACAAGTAAATAAAATCCTGTAAATAAAAATAACATTGCGAAAGTCATTTGAATAAATGATTTCGTCCATAATCGTTCCATAAAAATACCTCCATACACTCGTAAAATATTACGATTAACACCCTCATTGTACATTTTTTTTATCTCTTTTCCCTCCGCAAATAGACGTATCTTTTCATATTAAATAGTCCACCATCAGCTTACATTAGTCTTAAGACTTTGTACGCATGTTTTAAACGAAAGTCCTATATATGTGCCTTTATATGTGTGAAAAGAATATACTAATTTATTATCACAACTTAGGAGTGAATATTTCATGTGGGTATTATTAAGAGTAACTGCCGTAGTTCCTTCGACTCCTGGAATACATGTTCCTGCAGTTCATACAGCTAGCTCCGATGTAGGAATTGAACTTCCCGCAACTTGGCAGCAATATCAAATTCCCGGTCAAGTTACCCCATCATTTTGGCATCATGGTACACACCCCAGTAGTACTCCCATTCATAGCCATAGTTATCCTCCACTACCTCCGACTCAAGTCTTTTATCATTTCCCTTCAATTTTTTTTCAAAATTTTTATGGTACGTTTAACATTTAATAGCTATCACTGTATTACCCCTACATTTTAATAAGGCGAACCTTTAATCCAGTTTCAACATAAAAAGTCGAATTCCTTAAATAAGAAATTCGACTTTTTAATTGTTTTCCAAACTAAAGTAACCGTTAAAGAAAGACATTTATTAAAGATTTGAATATAATTCCCACTCATTTAATGGTTTATGTAATCCATCACAGTTAGTCCCTTTCCGGGATAACCCGCACGTACAATCATTTCTCTCTTTACGTTATATTTCACATAAACTACATTCACTCTTTTTCTATCCAGCCCTTAACATTACATTTTCTGTAGCAAAATGAAAAGAGCACTTAAGATTGTAAATTCCTACAAATCTTAAGTGCTCTTTTGAAAACTTTTCTATAAATTTTTCTTATTGTCCATTATTGGCAGGAACCTCTCCTGCATTTCCACCATTATTTGGTTGTACTGTTGCAGGTGGGGTTGGAGTTCCTTGACCTCCATTATTATTCGCTGGAGGTGTCG
>NZ_QNUB01000033.1:0-50598 GCF_008042345.1 Bacillus sp. AR8-1 | reverse complement strand
ATAAGTATATAGTAAAGGTTGGAGGAAATAAAAATGGGGTTAAAATCATAAAATTAATAACTACCCATACCATAACGACACTCGATCTTACACTGCCAGGCATCAATTTCTGAATAATTTGTTCTGTGCTTTTTCCGTGGTATTTTTCCATATTACTCTCCTAAAAACTAAAAAATTTTATCTAAAGTTGCTCCGATTCCAGATTTAACTCTATCTTTTATTGAATCCTGTTTACCATCATGATTCCAATCACCTTTGTTAAACTTAATTCCATCTGTTATTATACTAGCTCCTATAGAAACACCAAAGCCAATACAAGCTCCAGCAACAGTTCCGATTGGACCGCCAAAAACAGTTCCAACAGCTGCACCTAGCTTGGCTCCCGCAAAGGCACTTACAGCAGTTGTACCAACCCCAATTGCTGCATCACCAATAATATCACCAGCTATCTTAGTTTTTGACGCTTTATTTTCAATATTTTCCTTTGTATCATTAATTACATCCCATCCTACAGCTGCATAGCCTAAAGCATTTGTTTTTAATTTCAATGAATCTTTAAGAAATTCTTTTGGTGATAAAACATGTCTTTTTACATCGTCTATTTGCTTTACTTCGGCTAAAGGTAATTTTGTACGCCTTATCACATTAAGTCCATTTTTATCCTTTAGTACGGTCCGATTTTGAAATCTTACCATTTCTTTTCCTTTTCTATCTGTGTAGGGTGTTACACGCAAGCCTTTATTATGTAAAGATGCCAATTTATAGGCAGCTGCACCTTCCGTTACAGTACCCAGTAAAGTAAATGCAGACCCTGCAGGGTTATCTTTCCAATCACCAATATCGCCACCAAACGGTGCGAACCAATTTATATCAATTGCTTCTTCTCCAAATGAAACTTCTTGTTGATCAGCCTTCTCAAAACGATCAGCAGCTTTTCTTAATGAATCACTATGTTCTTTTAAAGCGGTCGTTATAGTAGCTAACATTGATCCTGCGTATTGGGATTGATTTAACACAGCATCTCTTCCAGATATCTGGAAAGGCAGATCGAATAACTGCTGATTGATACGTTGATATGTTTCAGATAGCTCATGAGCTGTTTGTTCTATATTAGAAGCCAGTTTCCTTAAATGGGCAGGAGTAACCTTAATTTCACCGCTCACCTTGTTTCACCGCCTAATGATTTAAGATAAAGCACCATCTTTTTTATCTCTTCAGTAAGAGTAAAGGTATCAAGACAAATAAAATTTGTTTGTGTTTGTTCATTATCTAATACTTTTTGGATTAGCCAATATTGGTTTTGACTATATAAAAACTGAATACAATCTGTAGACCATGAGTCCTTTATATAATAATGAACTTGAACAGTATTTAATTCTTCACGATTATGTATAATGTTTGCTAACTCTAAGGAAGCTTCATCATCTAAGTAAAGTTTCAAGTAATCTACTAATTGCTTGTTTGATTGATTTAAAATAGTTTCCTTATATGCAGAAGAAGGGATTTTAAATGTATAATTTGGACAAGAGAAAGTATTTTTAGGCTGTAATGCTTGATATATATATTGCCAAGCTACCTCTGGTGTCCCGCATTCTTTAAATGTACATTGTTTATCACCGTTAGCATCTGTTATTACATTTTGTATAACTTTTTTTTCACTAAAATAGAAAATATTTTTTTCTAAAGCGCTGTTTTTACCTATCTGTACTTCAATAACAAATCCTGTAGTTAAACAAATGCGGAAATATTCTAAAAGTTGTTTGTTACATAATGTTTCATCTTCTTTTATTATGAGTAGTTCTTCGTTTGTCCAATGCTCGTGCATTACATCTAATTCTTTGTCTATTTCTTCATCTGACCAATTTTCAAAGGGGTTCTCAATTCCAATCATAGTTTCACGGTCAAACATACCAGTTAATACATATACTTCTTTATTTGATAAAATAAGAGGTTCAATAGTCAAACAGTCCCACTCCCTAGCGTAATATGTAATCCCTAAGAAATATAATACAATAAAAAAATGGTTCAATCTAGTAATAGTCAACACTTAAAACTAAAAACTAAAAAAATTCTAATAACAAAAAAAAGAAAGAGAATTAATTTGCATATATCTTTATAATAATAATGTCTCTTCACTACACAATCTTTATTTTTTAAGCCAAAAAAATAGAAGTATCGTCCTATAAAAGACAATACTTCCTTAGTTACTTAAAAATCACATAATAAATTACTCATTACCTCCTCCAGCATTACATCTGGATTTACCACTGCTTTTTCTGAACGCCATCCAATAAAGCCATCTGGTCTAATTAGTACAACTCCTTCATTCTCTATCCCATATAATTCACAAAAAACATTTTCTTGAGCAATAAAATCTCCGCTTAACCCAACTCGATACACTTTAATATTTATCCCTAATTTAGATGAAACATCATATACAGCTTCAGCCCAAGAACTATTGTCTACTCCAGTAAGTAATACAAAATGGTTACCAAATAAGTCTAATATAGAAACTTCTTTCCCTTTATACATCCCCCAAAAGTGAGGTGCTCGTGTTCCAGGTCTTCCATTCAAATCTACGATATCCATTCTATGTGGAGTGGCTGATTCATCTAGTATTGCTTCTGAACAATACTGATACCCGACAGTTACAGCTAAACCATCCATATTATTCAAACTGCCTTCCTCTCTATTTGCAGCACGGAACAACAAACTACTCGCATACTCCGTCGTTAATTTTGCAACAGGATATCTCTCTTCACGATATGTTTCTAACAGTTTTGGTTTTGCCTTCCCTTTTATAACAGCCGCTAATTTCCAGGCTAGATTGTGTGCATCTTGTATTCCTGTATTGGAACCAAACCCTCCTGTTGGCGGCATAATATGTGCGGAATCACCAACTAAAAAAATACGATTTTCTTGAAATTTTGTAGCAGTACTTTCAGCCGCTTTCCACGGTAAAACACTTACTATTTCCGGCTCAACATTTGTGCTTCCAATTGCGGTTTGAATGATTTGTTTACAACGTTCTATAGTGAAATCCTCTGGTCGTTCTCCTTTTAATGGATCGTAGGATACATGGTAAATCCATCTTCTTTCGTTATCAACTGGAATAAGCGCACCAAGAACTTCCGGATGAAGTACCATAGAAAAACCAAATGCATCTCCTTGTATAAACTCACTTAAATCCGCTTCAAAATAAATATTCATATAATAGCCACCGATTGTACCTCGTCCCTCCGTACTTATCCCTAGTTGCTTACGTATTTTACTTTTCGCTCCATCCGCTGCAATTACATAATCACAATAAATAATACTTTCTTCTTCCGTTTCGCGATTCCGAATCGTTGCGATTACTCCTTGCTCATTTTGTTCATAAGAAACTAATTCATGATAAAAAGATAATTCTCCGCCTAGTGTTCTCGCTTCTTGTAACATCATCTCTTCTAAAATAATTTGATAACAAGCGGTTTGTTTTGATGGACTAATCTCTTCTATTTTTTGAAGTAACTTTTCATCGTTTCCATACTGAGCCGCCCTCATTTGTACCAATTCTTCCTTATTCGCCTCAGCTATTGTATGAACTGCTATTCTTCCGCGGCAATTTTCTAACGCTTTACCCGCTGATCTAATTCTTTGTTCTAAACCCAATTCTCGAAATAACTCCATCGTACGAAAAGTGATTCCACCTGCTTTTGGATGAATTGCAGTAGACGGGTGCCTTTCAACCAGTAAATAATCAACGTTATGTTTTGCAAGGAATAGCGCAGATGCTAATCCTGATAATCCTCCTCCAACAATTAAAACTGGTACATCATTCGATTTCATATATTTACCCTCCACATCATTGTTCTGAGCTCAGTGACATAAATATAATCAAAAAAACAACAAAGATATAGACTTATATTTCATTTTAAATTATCATATAGATAGATTACGCCCCAAATTACTTTTACTTTTTCATACATCTATAATCCACCTGAATTGTGTCTGTATGAAAGTGTAAAACAAAAGAACGTACTTTACGTTGAACCATGTTCTATCGTAAAAATCAAAAATAATACAAACATTATAAGCGATTGTAACCTTATGGATTATACAAGGTTACGACCGCTTATTTTATTGTTACATCATTTTTTGTTTTTAAAACCTCATCTATTGTGTTATGTAGTCCTTCCAATCCCTTTTCTATCTCCCTATAATTTTCAACAATAAAAAATTCATTCGTCTCGATTTTCTTTCTCAATATTGCACCTCATACAACAATCATGTAGCATTACCGTATCGAAGTAATGGTTCATCATCTTAAACCTTTCGACTAATTACCTGGAGGCAAAGTGATTGAAATGAATAAACAAGAACAATTAAATATTATAAAAAAAGATTTTATTGATTCTCAAAAAGTATTATTGGCAATTGGTGATGAAACGCGTCAAGCTATTTTATTAGTGCTAATGGAAACGGAATGTCAAACAGGATTACGTGTAGGAGAAATCACGAAGCAAACACACCTTTCCCGTCCAGCAGTATCACATCACCTTAAGATTTTACGAGAAGCTGGCATTATTTTAATGAGAAAAGAAGGTACAAAGAATTTTTATTATATTGATATACGTACAAAATTAGGTTTATTAAAAAATCTTGTATTAGATATTGAGAAGCTATTGCAAAACTTTTATTAAAACTTGGAGGTATAAGAAATGAAAGCAATGATAATTGATAGATATGGAAAAGTCCCAATGCGTATGGCAGAGGTACCTACTCCTGAAATAAATGAGTATGAAGTGCTCGCAGAAATTCATGCAGCTAGCATTAACCCAATTGATTTTAAAATACGCGACGGAAAAGTAAAAATGTTACTGAAATATGAAATGCCCCTAATCCTTGGTAACGACTTTGCCGGTGTCATCACGAAGGTTGGATCAAAAGTAACTCGTTTTAAAGTTGGTGATGAAATATATGCTCGTCCAAGAAAAAATAAGATTGGTACTTTCGCGGAGTATATAGCCATTCATGAAGATGATATAGCTTTAAAATCGAAAAATTTAAGTTTTGAGGAAGCTGCTTCGATTCCACTCGTTGGCTTAACATCATATCAAGCATTACATGACATCATGCAATTACAAAAAGGACAAAAGATTTTAATTCACGCCGGATCCGGTGGTGTTGGTACTTTCGCTATTCAGCTAGCAAAAATAATGGGTGCCATTGTTACAACGACTGCTAGTGAAGCTGGTGCGAATTTAGTAACGTCTCTTGGCGCAGATGAAATTATTAATTACAAAACAGAGAAATTTGAAGATATACTAAAAAATTATGATGCCGTATTTGATACAATCGGCGGTGCAACACTTGAAAAATCATTCAATATTATAAAAAGGGGAGGAAACATTGTTTCCGTTTCAGGCATGCCGAATGCTCGCTTCGGTAAAGAATTTGGTTCAGGATTCTTTAAAACTCTCTTATTTTCATTAGCCAGCAAAAAACTTACTGCACTTGAAAAAAAGCATAATGCTCAATATTCATTTTTATTTATGAAGCCAAGTGGGGATCAATTACGTACTATTGCAAACTATATTGAAGCTGGACAAATCAAACCTGTAATCGATCGAGTTTTTCCTTTTGAAGATGCGCAAAAAGCAATGGAATATTCAGAGTCTGGAAGAGCAAAAGGAAAAATAATTGTAAAAATTAAATAATAATAAAACCTCCATTTTTAAAAATGGAGGTTTTAAATTTGCTGTTAAATAGACATAGTACAATGAAGTCCTTACAATAGATTGCAAGGGGAAATATTGTATTATACTTTTAGTTAACTTTACAAAGAATACATACGTACAAATACATAATTTAAAATACAAAAAGGAGGAGATACAATGACTAAAAATAATGAAACAGGTTGGAATTTAGATAATAGTTATATGACTTTACCACAATCATTTTATACAGAAATCCCCCCTACTCCCGTAAGTTCACCGGAGTTAGTTAAACTAAACCATTCATTAGCGATATCTCTTGGCTTAACCCCTGAAGAACTGAAAAAGGAAGCTGAAATTGCCATTTTCGCTGGCAATGGACTTCCAGAAGGAGCTCATCCATTAGCTCAAGCATATGCTGGTCATCAATTCGGACATTTTAATATGTTAGGCGACGGTCGTGCTCTTTTAATTGGCGAACAAATTACTCCTTCAGGTGAGCGTTTCGATATTCAACTGAAAGGTTCTGGCCCTACTCCCTATTCACGCCGAGGAGATGGCCGTGCTGCACTCGGTCCGATGCTACGTGAATATATTATTAGTGAGGCAATGTATGCACTTGATATTCCGACTACTCGTAGTTTGGCTGTTGTCACAACTGGTGAACCTACATATCGTGAAACAAAGTTACCTGGAGCACTTTTAACTAGAGTAGCTAGTAGTCATATACGGGTTGGTACATTTCAATATGCTGCAGCTCGTGGTTCAATAGAGGACCTTAAATCGCTAGCTGACTATACGATAAAAAGACATTACCCAGAAAGTGAATCCCATGAAAACCGATATACTGCATTACTACAAAAAGTCATTAAAAAACAAGCAAGTCTTATCGCAAAATGGCAACTTGTTGGATTTATTCACGGCGTAATGAACACTGACAATATAACGATCAGTGGCGAAACAATTGATTACGGTCCTTGTGCATTTATGGACAATTACGACCAAGGAACCGTATTTAGCTCTATTGACACACAAGGCCGTTATGCATATGGAAATCAACCATATATGGCCGCATGGGACCTCGCCCGATTAGCAGAATCTTTAATACCAATTCTGCACGAAGATGAAGAAGAAGCACTAAAAATCGCCCAAGACGAAATCTCGAAATTTAGCGTACAGTATGAAAACCATTGGTTCCTTGGAATGAAAAAGAAATTAGGACTATTTAGCAACGAAGAACAAGATCAATCACTTATTGAGCAACTTTTAAAAATGATGGAGAAATATAAAGCGGATTATACAAATACATTCCGTTCATTAACTCTTGATGCTATCGAAAATACAGCTCTATTTGAAAGTCCTGAATTTAAAGAATGGTACAAACTGTGGCAATCTCGATTAGAAAGACAAGAACAATCAAAAGAAAACGCCTACGAGATGATGAAAAATAATAACCCATCAATCATCCCGAGGAACCACCGTGTAGAAGAAGCACTAGAAGCAGCTGTTACAAATGAAGACTATAGCGTAATGGAGCAACTTCTTGAAGCTTTATCAAACCCTTATGCGTATTCTACAGATCAAGAAGAATACTGCATTCCGCCTGCACCGACGAATCGCCCTTATCGTACTTTTTGTGGGACTTGATTGTTTAATATGTAAAAAGGTGCGTTCATATAAATTGTGTGAACGCACCCTTTTTATATCCCCCCACTCAACTAAAACTTTAAAATGCACATCCTCCGATGCCATTTCTTTAATCCAAAATAAATTCTACACTATTCCAATAGAATTACTCGTAAGCTTGTTAAACAAATATTGAGAAATATAAAACATCATTTCTAAATATTTTTATTTTTGATACTATATTTTATAAGAATATTCAAAAAGTGAGGGGATTTCATGAACGTTCAACTACAAGGTAATGAACAAATTACAAAATTATTTAATGACTGGTATTTGGCTATGCTAAAACAAGATGTGTCCCAAGCGACAAACTTAAAGCATGAAATTGAGGAAAAGGAACTAAACTTCGAGGAAGATGAAAATTTAGCATTATATCATTCCTTACTAGAGTTTCGACATAAAGTTTTGACAGATAGTTTAAGTATTTCAAAAGATAGCTTTGATAAAATAGATTCTTACGTAATCTCATCCAATCATCCACTGTCTTACTACTATCATTTCTTTAAAGGCATTTATGCAACTTTAACCACAGACTATAACTTAGCTAGCGAACATTATGAACAGGCTAAGTTATTATTAGTAAATAACACTGATAATCTAGAGCATGCTGAATTTTATTATCGAATGGCGATTTTCCATTATCACTTTTACCAACCAATTGAATCTATTGAATATGCAACTAAGGCTAAAGAGATTTTCGATAAACAAACTGGCTTTGAAGTTAAAGTTGGATTATGCAAAAATACATTAGGTGCCTCATTTGTATATTTAAAACAATATGAACAAGCGGAAGAGCAATATAATTCAGCAATACACCTTTTACAAAAATCTGATGAAAAAGAATTAATTTTAAGTGTACGTAATAATTTGGGTTGGTTGTATGCCAGTCAAAACCTCTCCACACTCGCAATCCGTCACCTATCAGAAGTGACCGAAAAGAAACCAACACATTTCAAGGCTCTCTTCTTGCAAGCAAGAGAACACTCTAAACTAGATGAAACAAGTATCGCTGAAGGATTAATCCAAAAAGGGTTAAAAATTTGTACGGAATTAAATAATGAAGAATATATATATCATTTTAAAATTCTAAACGAACTAAATAATAATGTTGCTTCTGAAGAATTAGAAACAATTATCCTTAAAGGAATTACGTTTTTCGACAAAGAATTATTATATAACTACACTCAAGAATACTCAGAAAAATTAGCTGTTAAATTTTATAGTGAAAATAACCACATTAAGGCAAGTGAATATTTTCATAAAGCGTTACAAGCAAAAGAAAAAACGTTTGAGAAAGGGGCATTGAAATGATTAAAAAAATTAGCTCTGTTTTTTTAGGACTATCTGTTTTCGGTATTTTGGCTACTGGCATTCATAGTTCATTTACATACCAAGCGGGTCATGCTGATCTTCCTGCACCCCAAAGACCTGACCTTGTTCAATCCGTTGACGTAAGTAAAGACTACAACTCAACAACAACTGAAAAAGCACTTTAAAAAACGGAAGACCTTCAATTAAGAAGGTCTTTTTAAATACGCTTATTTAGAATATTTTCCTTTCATGTAGACTTTATTTTCTCATCAACTCCGCAATCCTCTTACTCCCCTCACTACCAACTTTCTCAAGTTTCTCCACAACTAAATTTCGTCTCTCTACAGAATGATTTTGACTTAACTTCGCTTTTCCTTCTATTTTATTTATCTTTATTTTGAATCCAACTATTCCCTTACTTAATCCTCCCATATAATTTGGATCTACATCATTAAGTGAGTAGGTGCTCTCTGGACCTTCATATTTATTTACTAAATCTTGAAGAGAATCTACTAATGTCTTCTCATCTTCAACAATTTCTAATTCACCATATACATGCACTGCAACGTAATTCCATGTTGGTACTGCATTGTTTGTTTCATACCATGACGGAGAGATGTAACTATGTGGTCCTTGAAATATAGCTAGTACTTGCTGAGTCCCAATATCTTTCCACTGTTCATTCGGTCGTGCGAAGTGACCATGTAAAGTAAGAGTTTCCCTATTTAGCAACAACGGCAAGTGCGTTGCATATGGTTCTCCGTTATGTTGAGAAAATAATGTCGCAAAGCTATTTTGTTCCATTATTTCGTACTTCATCTCTTCATCTTGTATTGCGAAATATTTTGGTATGTACATAAGCTCCCTCTTTTCCACTCTTTTCTATTTTATTTCCTATTATATTTAGTAACCGCATCAATCAACAGGGCCAGTTTGTATTTGTTTTATAATGGCAGCTTTCTATTTCAAAAGAATAGGCAGCATGTATTCCATGCTGCCTTAGTTTATTTTTTCTAATATATTTGTAATAAATACGGTCTTACCTTCAATATAACTAGATCGATTTTTCGTCTCTCTCGCTAACTCTTCCTTTAAACGTCCATATTCAGCAGCAACATCGTCATGTTCACGAAGGTAATCTCGAAACGCTATATGCCTTCTCAACTCTTCACTATTTTTATCACACACATATAAATGATGTTCCATCCAAACTGTATTTCCCTCGTTCCATGGAACGAACGCATCCTTTCTTCC
This sequence comes from Bacillus sp. AR8-1, assembly GCF_008042345.1. Classification (NCBI taxonomy): domain Bacteria; kingdom Bacillati; phylum Bacillota; class Bacilli; order Caryophanales; family Bacillaceae; genus Bacillus; species Bacillus sp. AR8-1. Next base: position 40,651 of record NZ_QNUB01000033.1, on the reverse strand, counting down.
AAACGCCTCTCTGCCTTTAAATCTCCATTCTAACTGATGATAGTACCCTATCTTCTCAAGTTTTTTTACTACCTCATAAAAAATTTCGAACTCTTCTATTACAACATCAATATCTAGTATTGGTTTTGATGCAAGCCCTTTAACAGATGTACTCCCAACATGTTCAATAGATACAATGCTGTCTTCCATTACATTGTTAATAAGAGTGTGTATTTTATTAAATTCACTTTCCCATTTGACATTATATTCTTCGATAGCAATTCTCTGCTTCAACGTACCCCTCTTCTCAAAACAAATTATAACCGTTGAATATGAGTATCCTTAAAATCCGTCTCATATTTCAATCCATATCCAAACATTCGATCCATTCCAATATGTGCTGTCCATATTAAGCCAATCATTATAACGGTATCTATCTTAAAATAGACACCTATTAGAACAATTAATATGGATATGATATATGTGTGACATACATTATATATTTTCGCACCAACGTGATTATTGATCCCATACGCTAACATGGATAAATCCGGCGCTAAAAGGAATACAAAAAATATAATCCAACTAAACTCATATATCGAATACATATAAATCGTGGCTAAAAATACAACCATTCCTTCAAAATGTACAATACGTTTTTGCATTATTTATCATTCCTATTTTTCTATATTTATTGATACATTTTCATCGCTGAAAGTGTTCTTTGCATTTTTTGACCAGATGGTTGCTAATATTGGCCCTGCAATGTTATGCCATACTGCCGCTAATACACTTGGGAGTGCAGCAGCCGGTCCACAATGCAAAATACTTTCCAGCTATATTACTTATCGCTTCTAGTACTTTCATCCACTCAGCCCCTATCTTTTAATTGAAACACCTTATTCGGATTCAAAATATTTTGCGGATCAAGAGCTTTCTTTATTTTCTCCATTACAAATAATGCCGCCCCATGTTCTTCTTCTTGATACTTTCGTTTTCCGATTCCAACGCCATGTTCTCCTGTACACGTTCCTCCTCGTTTAAGAGCATACAGAACGATACTTTCGTTTATTTCGTCCGCCTTCTTTACTTCCTCTTTATCATTTGTGTCAATCATTAAGAGTACATGGAAATTCCCATCTCCAACATGACCTAGAATACCGCCAATAAGCCCTACTTTATCTAATACCTCTTTCGCATGTTGAATCGCTCCAGCTAATTCCGAAATTGGCACACATACGTCTGTACTCATTAGCTTTTTACCAGGATAACTATGCACGTAAGAGTACGCTAAGTTATGTCTTGCATCCCACAGTTTATTTCTCGCTGCTGTTTCCGTCTCAAACGTAATTTCTATACATTTATGATCAAGAACGATTTCTTTCGTAAATTCAATATCTTGCTTTAACCCTGCTTCATTGCCGTGAAACTCTAAAAACAGTGTCGGTTCTTCTCTGTAACTTGTTTCATTATAATAATTTACTTGTTTCATAGATAATTCATCAACGAGTTCAATTCTCGCGATTGGAATACCTGCTTGTAATATGTTAATTACAGCTTCTACTGCATCATTTATAGTTGGAAACGATGCCCTCGCAGCCATAACATGTTCTGGTATACCGTATACTTTTAAAGTTAACTCCGTGAAACATCCAAGTGTTCCTTCTGATCCTACGAAAATACCATTTAAATGATAACCTGATGATGACTTCGCCGCTAAATTCCCGGTATGTATTACTCCTCCATCAGCAAGAACGACTTCTAAATCTCGAACTTGATCACGCATTACACCATACTTTACCGCTGTCGTTCCGCTCGCATTTGTAGCAGCCATTCCTCCTAACGTTGCATCAGCTCCTGGGTCTACACTAAAAAATAATCCATACTTTTTCAATTCTTTATTAAGCTGAGAGCGCGTCACCCCTGGCTGTACTCTCACAAGAAAATCCTTTTCTCTTATTTCAAGTATTTTGTTCATAAGAGAAAAGTCCATTGTAATTCCTTTTTCGTAAGGAATTACATGTCCCTCTAAACTGGATCCTACTCCAAATGGAACGACAGCTGTTCCGTGCTGACTCGCTATTTTCATTATCGCGCTAACTTCTTCGGTCGTTTTTGGAAAAACAACTACATCAGGTAAACTACTAACGTGGTAAGATTCATCTTTACTATGTAACTCTCGTACTGTCATATTTATTACTACTCGATCTTCAGGAAGTATGCCTCTTAATTCATTTACTACATGTTCAATTGTTATTTCCATAATCAACTCTCCTTTTTAATTTTAAAACAAGTATACCATCTTTATACAAAATAATTAGAAAAATAAGATTATTTAACCTGAACATACAAAAAAGAACCCGCAGCACACGCTACAAGTTCTTTTTCACTACATTTTAAACGATTTCTTTATTAACAACATAAACCAAATTAAAGTAACTGCCATCAACGAATGAGAAAACCCTACAATATAAGTTAACCCTTTAAAGTCAGCTCCATTTAACTGAAGAAGCCCTCTCACTGCTAGCGAACCTAACATTAATGTTAATGCAATGTTATGTAAAACAAACCACTTATTAAACCCTTTCACTTCATGAAACGCGAATACTTTTGCTAATCCTAAAGCAATTAAAAAGAAGAAAAAGCCAAGTACAAGTGTATGTGTATGCAAAAGATTTAACAAAGTAGATCCTAAAATCCCTTTATACTTACCATACTCCCTAGCGAAAATCCCTGATAATAAACCGATAATCAAATACGTAAACGATGCATTATATAATTTCTTCATTATGTACCTCCTTGAGTAGAATGTGTAGTGTGTCATATTTAGTAATAATGATAGTTATATAGTAAAAACTCCTAGTCACCTAGGAGTCATTGTATAAGTATCTCACTCTTTACAATCAATCCTAATTATAAAATATCTCTCTATACAAAACAAACGAACTTTATGTGAACAAACACCCCCATTAAAATATGTTGCACTTTTGTTTTACACAATCCATACTAATTGTTATAACTTTTTAAAGGTGGTGTAATAATTGATAGTTCTTGAAACCGAACGTCTAAATCTTCGTTGGTTTGATATAAAAGACGCTTCTTTTATTCTTGAGTTAGTAAACGATCCTACATGGATTCAGTTTATCGGTGACAAAGGGGTTAGAAACTTAGAAGATGCAAAAAATTATATTGTAAACGGTCCCATCGATATGTATAACAAACTCGGATTTGGCCTTTACTTAGTAGAACGAAAAGAAGATCTCACTCCACTTGGTATGTGTGGCCTTATTAAAAGAGATTCATTAGAAGACGTTGATATCGGATTTGCCTTTTTAGAAACATTCCGTTCAAAAGGATATGGCTACGAGTCAGCTTCTGTAATAATCGAATACGGTGTACAAAAGCTCGGCATGAAACGAATTGTAGCAATTACTTCTATAGATAACATCGCCTCAGGAAAGCTTTTAGAAAAAGTAGGATTACGCTTTGAGAAAATCATTTCAGGGTCTGGAGAAGATTTAAAATTATTTGGGTATAACGCATAGTAAAGAAGGTCGCCGTGAATGGCGACCTTCTTTACTATTTTATTGATTTTGTAATACTATTTTTAGTTACATCATAGTTGCATCAATTCTTGTGATTACTAATATCCCTTTCACATCACATTTTTGGAACTTTATAGAAATAAAACTTCTACTTTCAAATAAATTATATTAATATATTAAACAAAGGAAGTGAGAATAAATGGAACAACCACTATTTTTGTTAGCTCTTCAATTCATTGCATTTGTATTAATCATTTGTATCGTATATGGAATCTTGTACAATACCGTATTAAATTTAAATATGCCTAAATGGACTGCACATATGGTAGCTACGGTCTTTTCCCTTGGTATTGCCTATCAAGCTTTTATAAATTTCATTTGAAAAACTTTTGTAGCATTTACTTCTACAAATATTGTTGATGCAGTAAAATTTGCAAAAAAAGTAGAATTGCAATTTGAGAGGATTATTTCAAGATCAGGAAATGTAACCATTTTTTATAAAGTCTGTCTAGCGCAAAATAGTGATGAAGTTATTTCCGCTGAAAATGTGTTTGCATAACAAGGAATGAATTTAATTGATCCTGCAAAAATTTTATTTTAATTCTGGTTCTATTGTTTGAAATCGTTCTAGGGTACCATTTGTGTGGACTTTAAAAATTTTCATTTGCGCACCAAAATATTGCGTTAAGTAAAATGTATCACCAGTTATTAAATTTCCAATCTTCCAATCAGGTTGATATGTACTTTCCTTGGAACTTTCTAAATCCCCGTTCATTATTAAATCGATATATAATGTAGATGAACTACGCAACATTTTCGTTAAAAATAGTCTATCAACCTCTAACTATCTAATGAACTCAAGTAAACGCATCTTCAGTCATTTTAAGAGGTACAAAAGGCACCCTTTCGGGTGCCTTTTGTATAAAAATTCCAATTTTTTATATTCGATACCAACCACGAACCTTTTTAAAATAATAGTATCATTATGTCTCCTTTTTAGAGATTATTTTTAATTACCTTGAATTTTTTGCACCAGAACCGGAAAATCCCTGACTACTCGAAATATCAACTATCAAGTGCTAATATTCAATAACGCGTACTGAAAATGATTAAACATTTTTATAAACCAGCGGAACGTTTAAGAAATCAATTTTTCTCTTATCGAAATTTAATTAGCTTACAGTAATACAGTGGTCATATATTTTTAAGAATAACGGAAGAATATATAGAAATTGCTACAGAAATGTGAAGTTTAATTAATTTAGGAGGAACAAACTTGTTTAATCAGCTTGTAAAAATCATACCGAATTTATTTACGATTGGAAATTTATTGTGCGGCGTTTTCTCAATCACCTTGAATATGAATGAATATTTGGGAGTAGCCTCCATTTTCATTTTCTTTTCAGCTGTTTTAGATTTTCTTGATGGAAGAATTGCGAGAAAATTAAAAGTGAACAGTGAGTTTGGCGTAGAATTGGATTCCTTAGCTGATATTGTTAGTTTCGGCGTCGCTCCTGCGCTTTTATTTCATACGATAGCAACACCTTCGATTTTAACTTCTTTAGCATTTATCCTTTTCCCAATAATGGGTGCTTTAAGATTAGCTAAATTTAGTATTAAACCAACTATTGGATATTTTAAGGGGTTACCTATTCCAGCTGCAGGATTATCATTGGCTGGTATGGGATTGTTTTCATATAGCAATGCATGGATTACTTTAATCCTCGCCCTCTTAATGGTAAGTCCCATTAGGTTTAAAAAATTTTAATTGAGGTCACGCCCAACGCCATTAAGGGAGCATTTCAAATGAATTTAACGCGTCAATAAGTATAAAAAAGCAGGACAATAATATTAAATTAAGTGCCATTTGTAAAAATTTAAACCTTGTTTTTAAGACTATTGGGTTAATTCATCGATATGTTGTTCTGGAACGTCAATATACTTTGAACAGGAGCTCCCTTTATCAAGAGAGCTCCTATTCTTATTTCTTCTTCTTTTCTGTCGGTTGACTTTGTTTAGCAAAATTAGATGAATCATCAAAATTCGGTTGCTTTTTCCCAGCATTATTACTTCTACCTTTTCCCATTTGTAATGCACCTCCCCTCACCCTTACTATTCCCAATAAAAAAATTCTCTTGCATCCAAGAGAATTTTTGATTGGGTTCTTATTGATAATACCTAAGTACTTCCAACACTGCCATTCGATAAAAGATGGATCCAATGTCAAATTCTTTAATGCTGAAACAAACATTACATTTTCATATTTAACTGGATAATCAATTAATAATCCTAATGTATTTCCTGAAGCTGCAACAATTATGCTTTCCTTGTCTAACACGTCATCTATAACTTCTTTTAATTATTCTTACCTGTCATATAATATTTTCCTACACATTGAGATTGCATGTTGTATAAGGAAGCCCTTCTTTTTTCCATGCAATAAATCCCCCCTTTAAATTCACTACTTCCTTTATACCAGCTTTTTGTAAAATGCTAGCTGCTATAGCTGAACGCAACCCGGTTCGACATTGTAAAACTATTGGGCAATCTTTTGGTATAGAATCTATCTTCTCAAATAGATTACCTAAAGTAATATGTATTGCATCATGAAGGTGTCCTTCCTCCCACTCTTTTTTACTACGCACATCGATAACCTTAACACTTCTATCTTTTATATGCCGATATAATTCAATTGATGTTTTTTCCTTGTAACTTTCTAATATATCAAATTTTTTTATTACTTTTAAAGGTACAAAAGCAACAATATTATCTAGCCCAATAGATTCAAAGTCCCTAATGACTTCCTCCACTTTAACCTTTTCCTCATCTAGAATGATTAAAGTCTCTGTTTTATAATCTAGTAACCATCCACACCAAGTTGTAAAAGAATTGTTATAAGGTATGTTAATTGATTTTTCAATGTGACCAGAAGCAAAACTCTCTACATCCCTTATATCAACTATTTGCTGAACACTCCTCATAACTTCTTGGAGTTCTTCTACTGTATTAATAGTAGTAATCTTTCTCTTCTTACGAATTGGAGGACCATACTTATTTAAATTCTTCATTAATGAAAAATACTTTGGAGGCTCTGGCTGTCCCGTCAATAAAATCGATACAAAATCACTTTCTTCATTACATTGAAATGCCCAATTGAACATCTTTTCATAACCTAATGTAGAAGTTGGAATTGCTCCTAATGCTTTTCCGCATGCGCTTCCTGCACCATGTGATGGCCATATTTGCAAATAATCAGGGAGTATTTTTACTTTTTGTATAGAATCAAATAATTGTTTCGCTCCTATTTGTGCTGTATCTTTCATACCAACAGCTGTTTCTAATAAATCAGGTCTTCCTATATCTCCTACAAATATAAAGTCACCTGTGAAAATCCCTATCGGTTTATCATTCGTAAAATTATTTTGACTTGTATCAGTTACTAAAAAAGAGATACTTTCAGGCGTATGCCCTGGGGTGTGAATTACATTAAACTTTATATGACCTACTTTAAACTCTGTGCCTTCATTAACTAATTTGTATCGACCTTCGTTAAGATATTGATATTTCCAATCACAATCTCCTTCATCAGATACATATAAATTTGCATGATAAAGATAAGAAAGTTCTCTAGACCCAGAAAGAAAATCGGCATGAATATGAGTCTCAGCCGCAGCAATTACTTCCATCCCCTCTTTCTTAGCAAATTCTATATATTGTTCTATATAGCGGCTAGGATCAATAACAATTGCTACGCCTTCCTTCTGACAACCAACTAAATAGGAAGCATGAGCTAATTTTTCATCATAAAAATATTTTAAAAGCATAACTATTCCCTCCGAATACTTATTTCAAATTACTTTTCAATTTTTACAACTACTCTCTATCTTTCCTTACATAATCCCTTTCAACATTAAATTCCAATACATATATGGCAACATATATCTTTTAAGTAAAAACATACTATACCGTTCTTTCGCTTGATTAAATGGAAACGTTTCTTGTGGCTCATGTTCATAGTTAAATTCAGCGAGTATAAGACTTTTATATCCTGTAACAATCGGACATGATGTATATCCATCATATTTAGCCTGCAAGTCTCTTCCGTTAAGTACGTCCATAATATTTTGTTTTAAGACAGGTATTTGCTTTCGAATTGCTGCTCCAGTTTTAGAGGTAGGTAAATTGGTACAATCTCCAAGTCCGAAAATATTCTTATACTGTACATGCTGCAAAGTATAAGGACTTATATCTACCCAGCCCTGATGATCACTTATCTCACTTTCTTTGATAAAGTTAGGTGGTCCCATTGGTGGAACAACATGTATCATACTATATGGTACTGTTTCTCTTTTCATTGTTTGCATATCTTCAAAAATTGCTTCTCTTTTTTCAGCGATAATCTCTACTAAGTTTTTATTATAGTTCGTTATAATTTGCTTTCTTTCTAGTACTTGTTCTAAAGTATTTGCATATCGCGGAACCTGAAAGATGTTACTGTTTGCAGAATAAAACATTACTTCACTTCTGTTTCTTACACCACTATTACAAAAATACTCCTCTGCTAAATACATAATTTTTTGTGGAGCACCACCGCATTTAATAGGAGTATTAGGGTGGGTAAAAAGCGCATTTCCTCCTTTAAATTTTTCGATTTCTCTCCAAGTAGAATCAACATATGTATAAGAATAATTGCTACATACCCCATTAGTCCCAATAGATTCTTTTAAGCCTTTAATACCTTCCCAATTTATTTGTATACCAGCTGCTACAATAAGAATTTCATACTCAAGCAGCAGTCCGTCATCTAACAGTATCTTATTTTCATCCGGAAATAACTTAACAACACTTTTAGGGATCCACGTTGCCCCTTTTGGAATAAGCGATTCTTGATCACGCATTGTACTTTCCTTTGAAACAATTCCTCCCCCCACTAAACTCCATAGTGGCTGAAAATAATGTTTTTTTGACGGATCAATAATCGCTATACTTTCTTTCAATAGGGGGATATTTCTTAATAAATGTGCAGTAGAAGATATTCCTGCAGTCCCAGCACCAATTACAATAATTTTATAAGTATCTCTGGTCTTCATTATCCTCTTCCTATCTAAAATTGATTTTTAAATTAACTAATTAGTAGCCATTTTTTCATCGTAGTAACATTATTATAAGTTAAAAACATCATAGCTTTATCTGATTTAAATGAAAATTTTGTTAATTTCACCATCAACATTACTATATGCGTAAATCCCCTATGTTACTTCCATATTTTAGTTTTAACACTAAAACTATATATTGTTATATAAAATAAAGATAATATATTAAAATACTTTTCATGAATCCGGATAAGTAATGTTTAAAAAACAACATCTAACATCTTAGATGTTACAATAAGCAAATTCACATACTTCACAAATATGAAAAGTATTAAATATCACTTAAGTTTCGTTACTTTTTTTCTGTATATATTGATAAAAAATTGTGAAATTTTATCGCATTATGCAAGACATTTAATATCAAATATATTACTTTTACTATGAACTAAATGTGTTTATAGGAAGTGTATAGATAAATAAAGTGCTAAATTGACTCTTATGCAGTAATGACTGTTTAATTTATCTAAAAATTGAAAAAATATGTGTAGATATATATCATTTAAAATACATATATAATTAATTTTAATTTTCCGACACGTTTTTCACATAGTTCTTAAACCAGTTTTTTGCGTGCATTATGAAAAAAATTGTACCGTGTCAATCTTAAAAAATTATATATCATAACTTTAAGAGAGGAAGGAAAACTATGAAGATGAAACGAAAAATCATGATGACAACGGCACTTGCAGCTACGTTAGCTACAGGTGCACTACCTACTACCTCGGTGTTTGCTGCAGAAAAGGAGGCTCCTATTCAACTAAAAGAGGCACAATTAAGTATTCAACCTTTTGCACAAAACAATTTGGAAACAGCCGTTCAAGCTGCCTTAAATGGTCCAGAAGTCAAAAAAATCAAAGTATTTGAACATGAATTTAATGTAAAGGAAATAGAAGTAGTAAATCTAGGTGCAGGAAAAAAATATGTTAAGGGGCAAATCTCTCATCATTTAAGTTTTCGTCCAGATGATCAATTTTATTATGAGTTTACAGTACAAGATGGAAAGGTACTAGATAAACCTGTATTTAATATTGATAGAGGTGGTTGGACACCATTTGCTGCTCCACTTTTATCAATTCTTGCTGCGTATAATGGAATTCCAGTTAATCCAAATGATTTAAATGCACTTGGTCAGCAGATTGGTAAAGTTATAGATGGAAGCTGGGAACATGCAGCCCAATCAATTGCAACTGTAGTTAGTCTAAGTTTTAATGAGTAGAATTTTTCAATTTTTATTAGCAGTGTAGAGATCCGCTTTTTGTAATCAGCCTTGTTATAAGAGATTCTAAAACAGCTATTAATAAATTTTTACCACTCAATCACATTATCTTGATTTGTTTACCACCTTATCATTCATTATATGTCACAAAATAGAAGTCTTTTTTAGGACTTCTGTTTTGTTTGTATTCAATACGATAAACAGTTATTTTTTGGAGGCTATACTTCGAGTTTTCAAGAATCCGCTTGGCTATTAGGGACAATTTATAATAAAAAATTATTAAAGTCTCAAATAACTTACTCCTCCTATTGTTAATTATTTTTAAATACAAAAATATATTATCTTAAGAATGAAAAACAATAAATATAGTAAAAAATCATCTAACAATTGTTTAAAGGTCAGGAGAGAAAAAATGAACAAAATAAAAATGAGAAATTTCTTTAAAATTAGCATCCTTACTTGTATTACACTAGCAAGTTTAAGTACACCATCTACTATTTTAGCTGATAGTCATCCAGGTTACTCCTATGAATCCAATATAGGGTATCAAAATCCATCGTGGATGTCGAAAATAGAAGGTTCAACAAAAATAAGTGAAATATCTATTCCAGGGACTCACGGTACGATGGCTTTACATGGAGCGAGTTTTCTTGATGAAAATTTGACAAGAAATCAAACTATGAGTTTATCCCAACAATTAAATTCTGGAATTCGATATGTAGATATGCGTGTTAAACGTGTAAAAGATTCTTTTGCAATGTATCATGGCGTTGTAAATCAAAAAGCTGTGTTTGAAGATGTATTAAAAGAGACCATTCAATTTTTAAAAGATCATCCAACAGAAACAATATTAATGCGCTTAAAAGAAGAAACTAATCCTGAAAGTGGATCTCTATCATTTGAGGAGATATTTTTAAAATATAAAAACGTTAATGCTTCATATTTTTGGGATCCTAATTCCGTACCAACTTCAGATAGAAATAACCCTACTTTAGGAGATACCCGCGGAAAAATTGTAATCTTACAAAACTTTACATCCGCTCAATTGTACGGGATTGATTACGAAGGTTTAAATATACAAGATAAATTTGAAATTGGAAGCGGACCAGACGAAATATATACAAAATGGATTGCGATAAAAAACCATCTACAAAATACAAATATTAATTTTAATAATGGAAAAATTTATCTCAACCATTTTAGTGGTACGGGAGGCGCAGCCGCATTTTTAAATAATGTATATCCTTGGTTTGTTGCAAGCGGAAAAGAGAGCAGGAATACTGACAGTAGTCCTAAATTGATTCAAACGAATTCCACTAATGCGTGGAGTGATTTCCCTCGTGATAGAAACGGACAAGTATACTATGGGGGGATGAATACACTTGGGACCGAACTCTTACAACAAGGCGCAATTAAACATTCTGGTATCATCGCAGCTGATTTTCCCGGTCCAGGTTTAATTGATAGTATCATTAAATTAAATGGTATACATTCAAATGAAAAAGAAATATTAATTTCACAAATATCATCTGAATCTAGTCCTTTATCAGGGCAACAAAATCGATCCAGCCAAAACTTTAAAATTGATAGTTTACCTGTAGGTACCAAAGAATTAAAATGGGTTATTGAGCCTTCAGAAAAAGATTATCCTTCTACTATTTCTTTCAATGTAATGATTGATGTTTCCCTAGGAATAGATTCTACTCGTTGGAAAAATATTTCACATGAATCTAGGACTGAAGCTTACACAAATACTAAATATTATATTGCAAGTCCAATTGGTGCCACTAGAAAATTCACAGTGAAAATATACGCTATTACAAATTAGAAAAAAAGAATCCCAATGGAATTCCATTGGGATTCTTTTTTAATTTCATTTCGTAAACATTAGGATGGCGTTTAAATTTTATCCCGCATTAACGGGCGCCCGTAAAAGCCCGATTGGTGAGGGATATCTAGGACTGAAGCTTACACAAATACTAAATATTATATTGCAAGTCCAATTGGTGCCACTAGAAAATTCACAGTGAAAATATACGCTATTACAAATTAGAAAAAAAGAATCCCTTCCATTGGGATTCTTTTTTAATTTCATTTCGTAAACATTAGGATGGCGTTTAAATTTTATCCCGCATTAACGGGCGCCCGTAAAAGCCCGATTGGTGAGGGATGATAATCAGTGGGGGATGAACAAAACCTTCACTGATTAAAATTTCACTTTATTAACATATTATTTAATCCATTAGATAATTATATTTGAAACAGCCCTTAATTTTTAAAGAGCAATCCAAATTTGTTAACTACCTTTTTCAGCTTATCATTTATTCAAAACTGGCTTCCAAAGCGATAAAGCAAAAATCCAATTTGAGTCGCCATTTCCTTGATGATTTTGAACCGCTTCGTACACTTTCCCCTCATGTATTACTCTATCACCTTTAGTATATGCTTTTCTTGCATCCCATTTTTCATATGCGGAATCCTCTAACTTTGTTGTTACATTCAAAACATCACTTCTACTAGATTCATTTCCAGCTAAATCAACCGCCGTCACTACATATTTATACGATGTATTAGCCTTCAAATCTTTATCCATAAAGGATGTATTAGCCGCCGTCCCAATTTTATTCATAACCCCAGCGCTTTCTCTATATACAATATAATGGTCAACACCTACATTATCTTCTGACGGACTCCACATCAAATCAACAGTTGTCGCCGTTGTACCCATACTATGTAATCCTTTTGGTTGAGTTGGAGCCTCTATATCTGGGATTGCATGTGTTGTCTTAACCTTTAGTTTTTCACTTTCTTTTGATATGTTTCCAGCAGAGTCTAATGCCTTTATTGTATAAGTATATTCCGTATCTGCTTTTAGTTTTTTATCAATAAAAGTTGTACCTGGTACCGTATTAATTACTTCTCCATTACGTAACACTTGATATTCTTTTACACCTATATTATCAGTAGAGGCCTTCCATGTTATTTCAACACTATTGGCAGAAACTTTAGAGGCATTTAATTCAGTTGGTTGACTTGGAGCTACTGTATCAGGTGTTTCATTATTTACTAAATTTACATCAATTACATTATAAAAGGCATTTGACGTATCTGCTACATCCCATACAGCTAAAATAACATGATAACCATTACGATCAGTTGGTACATTAATTGTATGTGTTAAATTATTTGATGCGGCCGAACCGTCATGTTTTACAGTTCCAATTGGTTCTAATTCCGCACGTGTTAATGGTTTATTAGGATCCCATCCTTTTTTTGTAATGTAATAATGCCATTTACTTGTAGAATGTGCTGCTGTATATTTCCATGTAAATGTATTTTCTCCACCCTTAATTGTGTTTTTGAACCAACGATTTGTTGTTTGTTGGTCAAGAGTTCCTCCAAATAGTCCTCCTGCCGAAGCGATTTTACCATCAATCGGTCCACCATCGGGAAACCCTTTAGGTGCTTCTAGACTTTGAGGTTCATACATTACATTTCCACAATTTAAATTTAATGCCCCATAATTCTGACTACATAAAGCAGCACGACTACTCGGCTTTTCAACAAACCCGTGTGCATACGCACTTTGAGGAGTCATTGTGATTGCTGTCATGCCTGCAGCCAAAACACAAGCACCAATCCCCTTTTTACTTGTTCTTAATCTTTCCAATTTAGATGTTAATTTCAATTTCATTTTTGTCCCCCCAATATATTGCTTTCGCTAATATAATAGCAATATAGGGATAAACGAACAAATCGTCAATTAATATATTAATATCTCTCATAAATTGGTACATTTATTATTATTTTTAATCTCCTATAAAAATAAAGTAAATACAATTAAGCAATTTTGTAACATTATGTATTAAAAGAAGAATAAAAACTCCATTTAATTTCACAAAAAATTCAAATATTAAAACAAAAAATTCCTCATGTAGGAAAAATAAATTTTTTATATTACAAAAAGCAAAAAAGTCTAGAAGAAACCGATTATATCCGTTTCTTCCAGACTTCCGCTACTTTTATACCACTCACAAATTCTTTAACCTTAAACATATACACTTGAGGTTAAAACACATATAATACCCCTACTAATTCAAACTAACGCTTAATTACTTATAAAATAACTTAAGGTATCTAGCTTAACTGTATTTTCTTTATTAATAGCTATTTTCTATCCTGTATTTCCTTACTTTAAACAGATTATCAAGAAATTGTTAATGTTTAAGAAAAGAGAAAAGGTTTAAAAATAGAAAAGATTTAAAAATACAATTTTAACTATCACATTCTAATAATTTATTGTGTTATTTTTATCTAATAAGGCACAGAAACAAAGGATGAACTTCAGTGTGCTTGAGAAAAGTTCTTAGGGTGAAACGTTTAAAGGGTATTTTAGTACTGAGTTTTTATTAAATGTTCCTGTACCTAATATTTAAATTAACGTATGTCAAAATATTTTACAATACGAGTGTTAAACGTTACATATTTCTATATAAAATGATACATTTCATCAGCACGCCTCCCTAATATTTATGCTAAATATAGAAAATTCAGCTCGTTAGGATTTAATTTTAGAATTCTCATAAAAGCATATGATAGATTAGGCACGTAATTGTCACAAATTAATAGTTTATCTACTTTTTGATTAGCTATGAAAACTTTATTACCACTTCAATATTTACCGCTAAACTAAAGCACCTCTATACCTACAATTTCTTAAAATTCTTTTAAATAATCTTTCAAAAGAGTCAATAGTTTTATATTTTTTATTTTTTTATTGTACATTTGTACATTTGATGTTAGGATTATGCCTATTAAAATTGAATCGTAACGATTCTTCTTTATAATTTCCATGTTTTAATTGTTAAATAAAAATATTGATTCTGATATATATTTAAAATCAGAACGAAAATGTCGTTATTTTACAATGATGTCGTGGAATACCTTTAGAATGGAAAGATATATGCAACAACGTGTTAAGGGGTTACAGGGGGAACAAAAATGAGAGACTTTTTTGATGATAAGTATAAAAATATTGAATTGAAAAGGAGGTTAATAAATTTAATAAGTGAAATTAGCGAATTCAAAGGAAAATTAGCTGCTTATCAGGAACAAAACAAGGACATATTTAATAGCTTAGAAAAAACTATACCACTACATTACATAAAAAATTTCACAACTATTTACGAGGATATAAAAGTTCCTAATAAAAGATTAAAAGAACTTATTTTAGATGATATCGTACCTCAAAATATTTCGGAAGATGCTATTTTCTGCTATTATCAAACACTTTCTTTTGTACATAAAAACTCCTGTACTTTATTAATCAATCCAGCAACTATACAGGAATTACATTTTCAACTAATACATTACATTACCTCTGACAGTGCCAAATGGCGTGAAAAACCTTTTATTATTCCAGGAATTCCAGAACATGGAATGCACTTGAATAGTTACCGCATTCTTCCACATGAACTTATTCCACAGTTTATGGAGCAATTATGTGATCAATACAACTCATTAAATACTAGTAAGAGGCTTCATTCACTTTTATTAATAGCTCGTTTTATATTAAATTTTTATTGCATAGTCCCTTTCAATCAAGGTAATAACAGGTTGGCATTTATGTTAATGCAATTGCTGTTAATTAAGAGTGGACATACATTTGTAAAATATGTATGTTTGGATAAATATATTAAGAAACATGAATCTGATTATTACAATTCAATTTATAAATCTTCGGTGAATTGGTACTGCGAGGAACATAATAATAGCTTTTGGTTAAAAACGTTTTTAACCATTATATTAGAGGCTTACAAAGATCTTCATAACACAGTTCTAGATTCTATATGTAAACATACTAAAGTTGAGAGAATTCAGGATTTTATACTTAAACAAAAACAACCCTTTACTAAGGAAAGTATTCGTAACACTTATCCAGACATTGCAGAGAGTACAATCAGTAAGGCTTTAAATTCCTTGCAACTGTTTGGCCATATTAAGCTAGTTACAAAAGGAAGAAACGCAAAGTGGATTAAAATTTGACCATACTTTCAAGATATCTGAGCTTCAAAAATTCAATAATAACTTTATCATTGAATTTCATTTTAATTTTAAGCTATTATTACTTTTTTAGTTATTTCTAATTCCAACAAAACAGTTTATAGGAAAAGGTCCGCTTCCCTCCGCCTTTTCCTATAATAAAATGAAATATAAACATAGAATGATTGTCGAAAAAAGTCGCATTTTAATATTTTTTCTTTATTTTCTGGTTGTAAACGTTTCACTTTCATGTTACCATCTTAATCAAACAATAGATGGTAATAAAAATGAAAGTATTTCTTTCCCTTAGAAACATATAAACGTGCGGTAATATCAAGAAAATAAGGCCAAAGAAATATTTGATACCTACCAAAATAATTAATAGGAATTTTGTCGTACTGTTTTTTCTGATAATTAAGAAAATGCATTTTGTCCCTAAACAAAATTTGTTGGTGCGCAAAATTCGAATACACTAGAACACCCAAATAAATGAAATTTCCTTTTTCATTGAGTATTAAGGTATGAAAAAAGAATTCTTCCTACAAAATTTAGCTGATTAACATAAAGACATCTAAATTACTACCTTTATCGCCATCTATTGTTGACAACATATTTACCAAATAAAAAGAACCTATCAAGGGTTCTTTTTATTATAATCATTCAAATTTCAATTCTATCTTAATACTGAAATTTCCACACAAATTACATCTACTTTTTGCTCTCAATTATTGAATTAATAATATAGCACATCAAATTTATTAATTCTTATCTCCAATTAGTTTAAATTAGTGAATAAAATTCAATCATATAAAAATAATAAATACAACTAATCGTTATATATTAAAGAGGTGTCAATTTTGTCCTTAAATGAAGAGACCTTAGAAACTAAGACAGATAAAACCATTGAAAGGATCCAAACAAATAACTTAAAACAATTTAAAAATACACTAGATAATATCTTTGATATTAGTGCAGATTTAATTGAACATCCTTTGCAATTAAAAACAAACACGAATATTTTACTATATTATTTTGAAGGCCTTACAGATGGTGTTGCATTAAAAACCAATGTTGTTACACCATTATTACAAGAAGTAAATGAAGACAGTCAAATATTTAATTCTAATATTATTGCTACTCATACCAAAATAGTATATACATGGAATGAAATTAAAGAAGGATTACTTGAGGGGCAATGTGTACTGTTTATGGAGGGAGAAAAGCGTTCACTTCTAATAAATACAAAAGGCTGGGCAGAGAGAGCAATTCAAGAGCCAATTTCAGAAGTTACTATAAAAGGATCCCATGATGGATTTATTGAAAATGCCACAAAAAATATAGGTCTTATCCGTCGATATATTCCTTCTACAGAGTTAAAAATCAAAAAGCTGACGATTGGAGAAAGAGCCACTTCTTTAGTCTATTTAATTTACTTAGGTGATGTAGCAAACGCAGATGTAGTCCAAGAAATTGAAACTAGAATCTGTAAAATCAAAACAGATGCGGTATTAAGTATTGGAGAGCTATCTAATTATACAAAAGATCAAAATTGGACTCCTTTTCCACAGGCTTATTTAAGCGAGCGCCCAGACGCCATTTCAAATCATATACTTGATGGGAAAGTAGCAGTATTAATGGATAGATCCCCTGGTGCAATGGTTGTTCCTATGAATTTGATTGGATTTTTTCAAACCCCAGATGACTATAATATTCATTGGCTCATCGCATCATTTTTTCGCTTATTACGATTTGCAGGATTTATTATAGCTATTTTTTTACCCGCATTTTATATTGCTATAGTCTCTTTTCACTTTGAAATTATTCCTATAGACTTATACACTTCTATTGCAACATCAAGAGTCAAAGTCCCTTTTTCTCCCTTATTGGAAGCTTTTGTAATGGAAATTACACTAGAAATGCTACGTGAAGCTGGCATTCGCTTACCACAACCAATTGGACAAACTATTGGAATCGTTGGAGGGATTGTAATTGGACAGGCGGCTGTTCAAGCTGGTCTTGTTAGTAACGTTATGGTTATTATCGTATCTATTACAGCCATTGCTTCATTTATTGTTTCTAATTATGATTTATCAAGTTCTATACGCCTTATCCGTTTTCCAATGATGTTATTGGCTTACTTTTATGGGATTGTAGGTATTGTTAGTGGATTAATGCTCTTATTTGCTCATTTTGTTTCACTAACTTCCTATGGTTCACCATACGGAATGCCAATCGCACCATTTCGTCTCCAAGAGTTAAAAGATTCTTTTGTAAGATTTCCTATTTCGATGATTACCACCCGCTCGAGTACAGGACAGCCGAAACAAAGAAAGAAAAAAGAAGGTGGTTAACATGGGGAATCTTAAGTTCCAAAAAGTAACTTTATTCGAATTTATTATTTTCATTCATTCGCTGCAACTCGCATCTGGTATGTTAATTATGCCAAGCCCACTTGCTACTACTGCTGGTACAGATGGCTGGATTTCGATCATTCTCGGATGGATAGTTACTTCTATAATCGGTGTATTTATTATATTAATGTTACAAAAAAATCCTAACAAAAATTTCTCACAAATCTTAAAAACATACTTTGGTAAATGGATAGGGACAATTCTTTTTCTTGCATATGCCTTTTATCTATTTTTTGCTGGATTTAATACTTTATTAAAGGTAACTGATATTGTAAAAGTGTGGATATTCCCTTCCACTCCTGCTTATCAAATCACCATATTATTACTATTACCTTTTATTATTTTAGCCCTGAGTGGGTTAAGGGCTCTTACTAGTTATTCTATGCTTGTTTTCTTCTTCACTACTTGGATGCCGCTATTTCTTCTTTTTTCACTAAAGACTAACTACAATCCTTTACACCTACTACCTATATTTAAAGAAGGATTATACCCTATTGTAAAGGCAACAAAAGAAACCATTACTCCTTATGCTGGCCTAGAAATTGCATATTATATATACCCATTCTTACAAAAAAAACAAAAAGCCATAAAAGGACTACTAATAGCGAATACTGGAACCATGTTTTTCTATCTATATGTTACTATCCTTTCTTATATATACTTTAGTCCAGAAGGGATAAAAGATGTAATCTGGCCAGTATTTCATCTGTTAAAAGGGGTTCGTTTTTCTTTCATGGAACGATTAGAAATTATATATATCGCTTACTATTTAATTGTATTTTCCACTACAATATATCCGTATTTATTTTTCAGTTTTGAATCTGTGACCATTTCACTTCAAAAAAACGCCCGCAATTGGGCGCTACTTGCTTTTATGTTACTTATAGTTGGCCTATTTATTTTCCTAAATCCCGATGTGGATCAATATTTGTTTATATATTATCTTATGGATATCTTAAATGTCGTTTTCTTTATTCTATTACCAATCTTATTTTTCGCTTACAGTATTCTTTTTACTTGGATTACTAGGAGGAAACAACTTTGATTCGAAAATGGATATGGATTGTAATTTGTTGTGTATATATAATTGGTTGTAGTCAGAGAATTCCTCTTGAGAAGGTTTCATTAATCCTGTTAATTGGCTTGGATAGAACCCCTAATGGAGACATAAAAGTTGGAACAAGCATACCACTCTTTCATCATAAACAACCAAAAAGTACTATAGAACATTGGACACAAGCATCAACTGTATATACTGGATTCAGTAAGATAGATACGAAGTTAACAGGCTTTATGACAGCTTCCAAAGCTGAAATCATTTTAATTGGGAAAAAATTAGCGCAAGAAGCAAATTGGTTGCAGGAGCTTGATTCTTCTTACCGTGATCCTTACGCTACCATTAATGCTAAAGTAGTACTTGTAGATGGACCTGCAGAAGAAATTTTTAAAATTCATAAGCCTAGTAAACCATCACTTTCATCTTATATAAATGGTGTAATTGAATCGTCAATTCAAAATAACCAATCCGTCTCTTCTACAATTCAACAATTAATGAGAGAACAAAATGAAGAAGGAATGACGCAAGCTGTTCCAATTATCAAAAAAACAAAGAATGAAATCGACACAGTAGGAATTGCATTTTTAAATCGAAAAGGGAAATATTTAACTCATATCCCTAAAAAAGATGTTAAATTTTTCAATCTTATAAATAAGCAAAAAAGTAGCGGGCGAATGATACTACACCTTGCGCTTCCTCCTAAAAAGTCCAACAAAAAAATAAACACTTCTATCTTCGTACAGAACGCGACAAGGAAGGTATTTGTTAATTTTCAAAACGGAAAGTTTGTATTTAATCTCGATATATATGCTAATGTAGCTTTAATAGAAAAAACCAATGCGAATTTAATTAAGGGGCACTATGATAATAAAAAAAATATAAATAATTTAAAAAGTGCCATTCAAAAAGAAATTAATAATAATTTACAAAATATGTTGTATGAAATACAGCAGAATAAAATTGATCCAATCGGATTATCCCTATATGCTAGAGCATTTCAATATAAAGAGTGGAAAAAAGTAAAAGGAGATTGGTTGCAAGCGTTAGCAGAGGCTAAAATAAATGTAAAGACACACGTCAAAATAAAAGATACTGGGACCATTAGAAATTAGACTAGTCTATTTTTCTGCTTAAAATTATTTCTAAGTGGAATTTTTCATCTTCTATAATTATGATGTAAAAGATAATAACTCAAAGAAAAATCTACTGGTTAAATGCTAACCAATAGATTTTTTTATCTAAGGATTCTTTTAAAGGTACAACAATTTTACTGTAGTAATCAAGGACTAGTTTCTAATTTTAGTTACTGGAGAGTATAATCCCTACCAGCTTTCATCCCAATAGCAACTCAATGATATAACATTAAAGATATAATCCCTTAACTTAGGGATTTTGACTTTTCAAATTTATACCATTGTCTTAGTTCTATGTACTTTGATATATATGTCCACATCAATATGTTATTGCATCATATACTGAATAGATAATTTAAATTACTTTTAAAAAGGATGATGAGGATGAACCTAGATGATATACAAAAATCCTATGGCGTAATTGTAAGTTTAGGAGGATTGTGTCAAGTCACTAACCAAATCAAAAGGCACCATTTAAGAACATTTTCTGGACCTTTAGATTGGTTTTATTATCCATCACTTTCAGATGTAAACAGATTACTTCAAAATCGATTTGAAAAATTTATGAAGTTGGAAAATATGGTCATAGAAGGTTCAGAAAGTTACGGTCTTATTGAATCAGAATTTGATAATCAAACTAAATGGGCAGAACGAATTACCTATTGTATAAAGGACACTTATTATAATTGTTTTTCAATGCATGACTTTCCTATTGAATCAGAAAAGGATTGGAAATCAACTTATCCTTCTTTTAAAGCTAAATTAGACACTAGAATTAATCGATTCCTTGAAAAAATAAATAGTAGTGAATCGATTTTATTCATTAGGATTTGGGGAAATCGAGATGAAGCGATTGAATTAAAAAACGTATTATCCGAAATTACAAATAAAGATTTTAATATTCTTATTGTCAATTTTAAGGAGGATATATCTAATATCGTTGAACAAAATTGGGGAATATCAAGGGTTTGTTCAATTGAACTCCCACGTTATCAGGATAGATGGGAAGGTGATGATTCCGATTGGGATTATATTTTAAATAAAATAACATTAACTTAATACTCTTCTTTTTACTTTTAACATGATTTTGCCAGTAAATTAAAATAGGTGTAGAGAAATAAAATTCCCATCTAATTGATACACACTTAATTAATAAACCGTTCATATAATAATTCATAAGTCCTTCTTTATTGAATAAATGGTTCTTTACAAAATTGATTCCATCACTAGAGCACCTTTATACGGTGCTCTTTTTTAAATTTGTAAAATCTACAATTTAATATTTGTTCACTTTTCCTTTAAATAGTTAATTTCCTTCTTAGATTTTTCATTATAAGCTTCTTCAATTCCTTTGATTCACCTCCCCTTCTTTTATCTTATAAACAAGCAATTTCTTTCATTAGTATTAAATAAAATAAAGCATTGATTTTAAAATAACCTAATTTACATAAGATTGAGAATAAACTACAGTGCGTATTCTTCACGTTTAATCAGCATTTGAATTATAAATCTAACATATATTTTTTAGTTGATTGTCATTATGGTACAACCGTGTATACATTTATCAAACAAACTACATAGTTTAAATTAGTAAAATATATAGAGAGGAAGGAAATAAATCTATGAAAGTCATAATTTTGTGTGGCGGAAAAGGGCTTCGGATGCAAGGAATTTTAGAGGACATTCCCAAACCATTAGTTCGAGTTCAAGGAAAGCCTCTCCTCTTGCATATAATGAATTGGTATAGAAAATATGGACATTCTGATTTCATTTTGCCCTTAGGATATAAAGGTGAGAAAATTAAAGAATATTTTATGGACTTTAGCTGGAAAGAGAATGACTTTAGTTTGAATTTTAAAACCAGTCAATATACGCTACTTCAGGAATTAGAAAATTGGAATATACACTTTATAGATACAGGAATTGATACAATGACCGGGGCAAGACTAAAAAAACTTGAATCCTTTGTACAGGGGGAAACCTTTTTATTAACTTATGGTGACGGATTAGCCAATATAGATATTGATCAACTAATAGCATTCCATAAAGAAAAAGGAAAAATTGCTACATTAACTGGAATTAAAAAAAATAGTCAATACGGCCTATTGGAGGTCGAAGATGGAATTGCTATTGATTTTAAAGAAAAACCATTACTTGATGAAGTAATTAATGGCGGGTTTTTTGTATTTAACAAAGAAATATTCGATTATTTAAGTAATAATGATGATTGTGTTCTAGAAGAAGATCCTCTTCGAAATTTAATAAAAGACAATGAGCTCGCAGTCTATGAACACAATGACTTTTGGGCTAGTGTCGATACACCTAAAGATTTAAAAACTGTAAATGAAAGTTGGAATCCAAATAAATTTTAGTGGAGAGGACTGAATAAGCATTGAACTCTAATGATAAAAAAATAAGTTTACCTCGATTGTATATCCCCTCTAATGAGAAAATAGTTAACCCACTTTCAACAGGAATTAAAGCTTCAAATCTCTCCAAAAAAAATACTCAAAAAAGACATCCCCAATTCTATAATCAACAACATGATCTAAATAATCATTTCTGCGTCATTGTAGGTAGTGAGTATGTCTTGAAAATTATTGCTTTACAGCAATCACTAATGCAGTACTCAGAAAAATTCACATTGTGGATTTGTTGTATAGATCCTTTTGCATATTCACTATTAAAAGAAATGAGTTTAATTAATGTAAACCTTTTACAAGTTGAAGAATTAGAAGATCGTGAACTAAAAGCAATTAAGAGAAAAAGAAAAGTAAATGAATATTGTTGGACTTTAAAATCTGTCTTGATAGAATATTTATTGGTCAATTATGATTTACCATCTATTCTATATTGTGATGGTGATTTATGCTTTTTCTCTGACCCTAATATTATTTTTGAGGAATGGGGTGACCATTCTATTTTCCTAACCCCTCAAAGAGATCGTGATTGGGTAGAAAAGATGTATGGAAAATATCAGGCCGGTCTAATTGGATTTAAGAATGATCTCTATGGACTAAAAAGTGTAAGATGGTGGAAAAATAAATGTATAGATTGGTGCAGTGCCGAGGCTGAGGAGGGGAAATTTGGAGACCAAAAGTATTTAGATTATATCCCTATATATTTTCCAAAAGTAAAAATTTCAAATAACTTAGGTATAAATGCTGCGCCTTGGAACTGTATATATAATAACGATTATAAAATTGACAAGACTAAAAACGATGTATTTATTGAAAATGACAAACTAGTTGTTTACCATTTTGCATGTATTACTATCTTTACTGAAAATGATTTTGACCTTTGGTCTTTGGGAGAAATTTCAATACCCAATAATATATTAAACCATATTTACACTCCGTATTTAGAGAGAATTCAATTTGTTTTAAAGCAATTAAAGGATAAATTCAATAAAGATACTAAACAATTTTTAAGTAAAAAAGATATAAATAAAGCTCAAACTTTATATAAAGATTCACAATTAAGAAGAAAAATGAATCAATCCAATCATTTTATGAACTTTTCCATGATTATAAGTAAAGAACGATTAATTCAAGGATTGACCTCTTATTATTCCTTAGAAAATTTCAACGCTAAATTTACTGTATGGATCTGTTGTATGGATGATTTAACTTATCAAATATTAGAGAAATTAAAATTAAAGCACGCCATACTAATTCCAGTAAAAGAAATTGAAAATCATGAACTCCTCAGTATAAAAAATGATAGAAGTTTACAAGAATATTGTTGGACATTAAAAGCGCCCCTATGTCTACATGTCCTTAGTCTTTATCCGGAAGTTGATCACATTATATATTGTGATGCTGATATGTATTTCTTTACAGCACCTAATATCATTCTTGATGAGTGGTGGAAATACTCTGTATTCCTTTGCCCTCAAAGAAGTTCTACTGCAATTGAAAGCATACACGGTATATACCAAGCTGGTTTAGTAGGCTTCAAAAACGATCAAAATAGTAAAGAAATTTTAACATGGTGGAAAGATAAATGCCTAGAATATTGTAATAATCATTATGATGTTGAAATGAATAGATGGGGTGACCAAAAATATTTAAATCACATTCCTAACATCTTTTCTAATATAAAAATTATGACTCATAAAGGTATTGATGCAGCACCTTGGAATGTCATTTTAAATAGCAGTTCTATATCCAAAACAGATAATAAAGTTTTTATTGATCAAGATGAATTAATAGCTTTTCATTTTGGAAGTATGCAAATTATTAATCCAAACGAGTTCGATTTATGGAAACAAGAAACTTTAGAATTACCTCCAGCAGTTTTAGATTATATATACATTCCTTATATTGAACAATTGAACAAGACATGTCATACCCTTCATAATACTTTTCAAAAATCTCCCTCCTCTTTATTTGCTGACCAAATTGATACAACAACAATAAAAAATTATTTTAAATACCCCTCCCCTCATCACAATTAAGACTGATACTTTCATTATTTAAAAATAAATCTATTTATTTCAGCAACTAAAAATACATCTTAATAAAGGATAGATTATCACTATGATTGCTTCATTTAAAAATAAAACTTTCCTTATTACTGGTGGATACGGTTTTATTGGTTCTCACTTGGCACGAAGACTTTTAAATTTACAAGCAAAAATTGTTCTTTTCATAAGAACACCATCAAACTCTTGGAGACTAAAGGATATTCTAAAATATATTGAAACCTATGAAATAGATATACGAGATAAAAAACAAGTACAAGATGCAATAAAGAAAATTAATCCCGATTATATCTTTCACCTGGCAGCCTATGGTGTAAATTCTGCCCATACAGATTACATCCATGCTATAGAAACAAATGTTATAGGGACTTGTAACATTATTCAAGCAGCAAAATTGGTGAATTGTAAAAAAATCATCAATTTTGGGAGTAGTTCTGAATACGGTAACAAGATGGAACCTATTCATGAAAATATGTTACTAACTCCTGTGGACATCTATGGAAGTACCAAAGCTGCTGCTACTATACTCGCCCATCAAATTGCTAGCGAAAACAATACTAATCTTATAACATTAAGACCTTTTGGCATATTCGGAGAAGGCGAAGAGCCGCATAAAATTTTTAGCTATATAATCTTGCGAGTATTACAAAACAAAGATGTAAATTTAACTTTATGTAATCAATTAAGAGATTATTGTTATATAGAAAATGTAATAGATGCCTGTATCCTAGCAGTAGAAAATACTACTGTACAAAATGAAATCTTTAATATTGGGAGCGGCACTATTCACCCCTTGAAACATTATGTAGAATTATTATTCAAACATTTGAAAACCAATTCCAGACCAAATTACGGTGCAATTTCCTCTAGAACAAATGAAAGATGGGTTCCTGAAGCAGATGTGCAAAAAATAAAAAACTCTCTTTCCTGGGAACCTAGAATTAATATTGAAGAAGGAATTATAAAAACTGTTAATTGGTATAAAAATAATAAACATTTATACCTAACCCCCTAAAAATAGGGTACTAAAGGAGGTGGACTAATTGTTAAACCAAAACTTTAATAATGCTTTTTACGGAAAAACAATTTTAATTACTGGACATACTGGTTTTAAAGGTTCTTGGTTATCCCTATGGTTGAATGAATTAGGTGCTACTGTAATCGGATATTCATTAGATCCTAAAAATAAAAATGATAACTTTAACATTACTAACCTTCAAAATAATATAATTGATATTCGTGGAGACATTAGAGACTTTAATAAATTAAATAAGGTTTTTACAGATTATAAACCTGAAATTGTATTCCATTTAGCTGCCCAACCTCTAGTTAAGTATTCATATGAATATCCTAGAGAAACATACGAGGTAAACGTTGTAGGAACTATGAATGTACTAGAGGCAATTCGATTACATGAATCAGCTAAAATAGGAATTATGGTGACAAGTGACAAGTGCTATGAAAATAAAGAATGGCATTGGGGTTATCGTGAAATTGACCCTATGGGCGGCCATGACATATATAGCTCAAGTAAAGGATGCTGCGAACTTTTAATTTCTTCCTATCGAAATTCTTACTTTTCAGAAGAAAACTTTTCTCAACACAAGAAAATAATTGCAAGCGTTCGAGCTGGTAATGTAATTGGTGGTGGCGATTGGTCAATAGATAGAATTATTCCTGATTGTATACGAGCATTAGAATCAAACAAAAACATTATTATTAGAAACCCTACTGCTATTAGACCCTGGCAACATGTACTAGAACCCTTAAGCGGGTATTTACTCCTTACAGAAAAAATTATAAATAATGGTATCCTTTATTCAGGAGCATGGAACTTCGGGCCATCCCTAAGCAATATTGTTCCAGTAGAAAAATTAGTGACCAGTTTACTAGATATTTGGGGCTGCGGGGATTGGACAGCAGAAAATATAGGTCCAATAAATTTCCATGAAGCAAATTTACTGAATCTTGACATTAGCAAAGCAAAATTCAATCTTAATTGGCAGCCAAAATGGTCCCTACAACAGACTTTAGAAAATACAATAGAATGGTATAAACATTATAATTCTTACACCAGTTCTGAGATGATAAATCTATGTATTAGCCAAATCAAACAATATTGCATGCTTTGAACTACTCCCACATGCTCATACTTGCTGTGAGTTCCTTATGGAGTGAGTCTTCTTGGTTAAATAATAAAAGACACATTAATTTTTATAGTCTAAATTATAAACCTACTATACCTAAAATTATGTGATTGTCCATTAACAAAGATTTTATTTCTTCGGTTATTTCAAATCAACTATTGATATTATATTGAAGAATAAAGGAATCACGTATTTTTCTAGTGATTCCCTTGTTCTGAGAAAATAATGTCTTGCTTTAACGACAATACAGTATATGCGATTATTAATTTATTTGTTCTAGTTATGAAAAAATCTATTCCTGTCAAAAGAGCTTTCTTCAAAGAAAAACTTCCTATTTTTTTCTACTTATCCTACCTGAAAAGTAACTAAGATGAAAATTCCGATAATTATATCTACTATTATAGAATTATCCCCTTCTTGTAGCTATTCCACTAGAGTTCATGCTTATATATTGATTCTCTGATTTATTAGCACCAATGTTGATGAATTCATGCATTGCTTATTCTATACACAAATTTCTTTTTGAATTATCTTTTCAGAATAAGTAAAGAAGGATTTCTCTTTTATGCACTTCTTCCCTACCAGTCTTTAATTTGCCCTTAATCAACAATAAGAACAAATCTTCTATAAAACCAAGCCATAAGTAAGATAATTTCCCTATTAAAAATAATGAGGTATTCTGTTTCACCTTTTTACATTATCTAAATAAGGACTTGTAGGAATTCTTACAAGTTCTTTTTTTGTTTTCTTTATTCTCTTCTTATTTACACACACAAGATTTATATATTTGTTTGTAATACATACTATAGTATCTGATAAACAATTTAAAAAGTAATATGTAATTGATCCGTTTTAAGAAAAGGAAATTTCATAAATCTTCAATCACAGTTTCTTAGTTCACCTAATAGAACGTATAAAGACTCATATCATCTTTTGATAATTTTTGGATGTTTTATTCTAAGTACATTCGACAACAATTGATTATTTTCTGAATTTTCTTGAAAAAGTTGTAAAATCATACTATTTTTTCTTCTATTTTGCTATGATAGTTACAATTAAATTGGATTAGGATATTTCTATAAGATGGGGGCGTATATTATGAGTGTCTCAGTAAAAGGAAATGAGCAGTTAACCTCTCTATTAAACGACTGGTATCGATCTATGCTATCTCAACAAGTTATAAAAGCTACTAATCTAAAAAAGAAAATTGATGAAAAAATCAGCAAATTAAGTACTGAGCCAAATCAAGAACATCAAGATCAAAATTTGTTACTATATTATTCACTACTTGAATTCCGTTATAATGTCTTAACAGATAGCCTTGGTATCCAACAAAATAGCTTTGATGCCATTAGTGACTATGATATGCCTACAGACCATTTTCTACGCTTCTATTATCACTTTTTTAAATCCATTCATTCCACTTTTATATCAAATTTTACTGAGGCAGAGGAACATTATAAACTGGCAGAAAAGATATTAGTAGACATACCAGATGAAATTGAACACGCTGAGTTCTACTATAGAATTGCTACTTTTTATCACCATACCTATAACATGCTTGCTTCTATCGAATACGCAAATAAATCGAGAGTAATCTTTTCAAAATATGAAGGTTATGAAGTAAAAACAGCCTTTTGTAATAGTTTGTTAGGTGGTTGCTGCATCTATTTAAAACAGTACGAACAAGCAGAAGAATATCTACATTGTGCAATTGATTTACTACAAAAAAATAGGGAAGAAGATTCCTTGTTATACGTAAAAAATACTATGGGGTGGCTGTATTCTGATCAAAGTATGTCTACTTTAGCCATTCGTCACCTTTCAGAAGTAACAGAGAAAATCCCTACACACTTCAAGGCCATCTTCCTACAAGCTAAGGAACATTATAAGTTAGGAGAACAATCAACGGCCAGCCAACTCATTGATAAGGGACTACAAATTTGCAGAGAAATTCATAACGAAGAATACACACACCACTTCTCTATTTTAAAAAGATTAAACGAAAATATTCCATTGGAAGAATTAGAAAAAATCATTCAAGAAGGAATCTTATACTTTGAGGAAGAAGAATTATGGGAATATGTTGTCGAATACGCTGAATTATTTGCCACAAAATGTAGACAATTAGAGAACTACCAAAAGGTAAGTGACTATTTCCATATTTGTTATCAGGCAAGACAAAAATCAATCGCAAAAGGAGTGTTAAAATAATGAAAAAAATTAGCTTATTATTATCAGGCATTGCTTTTATTGGGGTATTAACGGTGGGAATTTTTCAGTTTTCTAAAACAAATCAGCTTGCTACTCATGGTCATTATCCTACTCCTTCATATAGTGTTGGTGGTGCACCACAACAAATTTAATGTAAATGTATTTAAAAACCCTCCAAATGGAGGGTTTTTAAATGGCTTATCTGCCTGTTCAATACGTGTAGAGAGTACGTATTATACTTATATACTATGTTATAAGATTTTTCATTTCCACTCTGTAACAAGATTCTAGCATTCTCTCCTAGAATCTCAACTTAAATCTTAAATCCACCAATTAACTCTTGAAGTTCTTCCGCCATCTGTGCTAATTGTATTGCTGAAGAATTTATCTCTTCCATAGAAGCATGTTGTTCCTCAGATGAACCAGCTATCGTTTGCATACTTGAAGAATTCTCTTTTACAGCCATAGCTATTTGATCAATCGATGTATCGACTTTCATTGCATCAGTTGTCATTTTATTTGATAGTTCTACCATACCATGTACTTTTGATACAATTTCATTTGCAGATTTTGAAATCTCATAAAAACTTTGTTTTGTATCATTCGCAACCTTAATTCCCGACTGTACTTCTACTCCTACTTCATTCATAGCTTTTACAGTCTCATGTACGTCTGCTTGTATTTCCTTAATTAAACTTCCAATTTCCATCGAAGAATCGGATGATTGCTCTGCTAGCTTCCTAACTTCATCGGCAACAATTGCAAATCCTCGCCCCTGTTCTCCTGCTCTAGCTGCTTCAATTGCTGCATTTAATGCTAATAAATTTGTTTGTTCCGCAATATTTTGAATCGCTTCTAATATACTTCCAATTTGTTGCGATTTCTTATCTAATAATTTTATTACATTATCGGATTGAGAAACAGAGTGATGGATAGACTGCATTTGTGTTACAGTTTGTTCTACTAATTGTTCACCTTCATTGGCTTTTTGTTTTGTGTATATGGATGAAGCCGATACTTCAGATGCATTCTCAGCTACATATTGAATATTTCGTGTTACCTCACCAATTAATTCAGCTCCAGACTCAACTTCATTATTTTGAACCTCTGCACTATTCGAGATCTCTTCCATCTCTTTTGTAATTTGTTCCGTCGCAACGCTTGCTTGTTCTACACTAGCAGTTAGTTCCTCAGAAGACGCAGCTACATGTCCTGCAGATGTGTTAATTTGAGAAATAATATTACGTAACGACTCTGCCATTGTATTGAAACTACCGCCTAATTGACCAAGTTCATCCTTTGAACGAATATCTATTTTCTCGGTTAAATCTCCCTGACTAATTCTTTGGGCCGAAATAACTAATTGTCTTAGTGGATTAATAATAGATCTAAGTATGAATAAAATTACAATTCCACCTAACAATAATGAAGCCCCTATTATAGTGAGCGTTTTATAAAAAATAGGATTGGTCGCTTCTTCAATTTCTTTCGTAGGCATTACGCCAGCTATTTTCCAACCTGTTTTTTTGTTTGTCTTAAAGCTTATGTTTCGATCTTCCCCGTTAAGGCTATAAGTAATTACGTCATCTTCTTTTTTGTACAGTTCATCCGCTAAAGTTTTCTCTAATTTCTCTCCTGGTTTTAGTGATGGATGAACAACTATTGTTTTATCTTGACTGACTATAGATACAAATCCTTGCTTTCCAATTTTAATCATTTTGGATGTTTTTACTATATCTTTAATATTCAAATCTACGCCAATGACACCACTTTTATCTGCATTTTGCTTTGCAATTGCTATTACCATATTTCCTGTAGACTTTGATTTATATGGAGATGAAACAATAATCTCTCCATTTGCTTTTACTGCATCCTTATACCAACTGCTTTCTAACGGATTAAACCCTTCTGGTATTTTTCCAACAGGTGCATGAATAAATTGATTGTTACTGGATGCCGTATAAATCGTTTCTATCTCTGGATGTAACTGTATATATTGATCAAATTTACTCTGTACATTTTGCGATTGTTCAGGATTATAATCCCCTTGTGTGAGTACCTTTGCAAAATGAGAGACATCTGTTTGCTTATTTTCTAATTCATCATCAACAATCTTATCTAAAATACTTATATTATCTTTTGCTGATTGTAGAATTGTTTCATTAAGATCTGTTTTTGCTTTATTATAAGATGATACTCCTACGATAAGGCTTGGTATAATTAATATTGCTATAAATGCCATAGACAACTTCGTTTTAAGCTTTATTTGTCCCAATCTTTCTTTTATATTAAACACTAGATACTTCTCCCTTTCACTTTTACTACTGATATAGTTTATTTAAATTTTTCTCCTTTATTTTTTCTACATATATTTACAGTACCATTCGAAATGAAACCCCTATTAAATCCTATCATCTCAACTTCCTTATTTAACGATTTAAATTTCACAGGCAGCGTTTTATCTATCCTCCTTTCGAATATGTTATCTTTCCATATTCAGCAATTCTAAAACTACGAATTGTTCCCAATAAAATGGATGAAACATAACCTTCATTTAACAGATATTATTTGACCTTGATTGGATAAAAATTTTAATTTAGCGCTATTCAAATCGGATGAAGTCTTTACCATAATAAATTCTCTAAAAAATAACTACATAAATTTATTCTTTGTATGATTATGTTTAACAGCCTTTGAACCATTCTAAATGCATCACACTATTCATGAATCATTTACTACGGCCGATTTTGTTGTAAGAGATAACTAAACCATAAATTCTATATAAAAGAATAAAATAAATTGGAGAAATTCATTGTAACACGTATACATAAGTAATAGATATAAAATCCGATAATATATTATTACCTTATAATAAATAAATAATTCAGTATAAACTGTATTTTATTTCTATAGAAGAATCTTTCCCTATATGCAATATTACATATAATCTACCTTATGTAGTTTGTTATACTATGCATGTGGATTTTTCATCCAAAAATCCACCCAAACGCATATTTATGTATATGCCACCCTAATTGATGAAAGTGAGAAGAATGTTTATCATTTTTCTCACTTTTTTATTTAGGCTCTGTTAATATTGTATTAAATAAGGGAAGACACCTTAGAGTTGGTGCTTCCCTTATTTGTTGATTATTCAAATCTAAAATAGGTATTTTCTAAACCTATTCTTTGCTTTAATGTTCTGCCCAAAGCATAATTATTTGGTAATTCTTTTTCAATGACACAAATAATATAACCTGCTTTTCCTGTTGTTAAATTAGTTAGTTGTAAGTAGTTAGTGTTGTCGTAGATATAAGAAATAATATATTCATAGAAATTATTTTCTTTATCTTCTCTATTCATACCAACATTGTACAACCTAACTCTTGCTCCTGCCCAAATTTCCTCATCATCATCAACATTACTTAAAGGCATCCATTTCGAGTTTTCCAATATTTCACCCTTTTCTTAATTCATTCGTTTATACACGAATGTTGCTAGATACAAACTATCATAAGCATCCGTCATTTCATTGATTAGACGACCACCGACAGAGAAAAAAGACTCAACATAGCTTTTTACCCATTGAAACACTTGCTCTTTTAGTTATTTTTACATTTTGAATCTATGAAAATGAATTCCCTTATAAAAACTCTAACAGAGAATCTTCCTTCCAAATTTCATCTAGGGAATTATTTGTTTTCCAAAAAACCTACCAACATCTTTATCAACTCATTTTAGAATATTTAAACAATAATTCCATATACATTACCTGCATAAATTATTCATTTTCTTTTATATAAGACCTACCTTTTTACTTTTGATAGATTATTAGACATTGGATTATTATACATAAATCCCAAAAACATGCGGTATTTTGTAGAATTTTGTCTATCAATATGTATGTACACCCTTTTGTAGTGGATATAGACTGTGAGGTGTAAGGAGATACCTTACAAAATAATAAAAAGGAGATTATAGAATGAGTAGATTAACAAAATTCTCAAAGTTAGTATTTGCAACTTTAATCGCGGGAAGTAGTCTAAGCACCTTTGTTTCGTCACACAGTGTACAAGCTGACACCTTAGATCCTAATTACCAAGACAATGTAAAATTCATACCACCTTCTAGTGCTAGGCCAACATTGAAACAAAAAAACACTATTGTTCCAGAAGCAAAAGTTGTTAAAAACCATTATGTAAAGTACTCTAAAGCACATTTCCAAACTAAAGAAAGTATACCAAAAGAGATTTATTATTCTTCAGAAGGCTTTAAGGGCTATATACAGGCAAGTACCGTTTGGGATATGGGAGATCATTTCGCAACACTATATTCCGGAACCGTTATTCGATGTTAGACTTTTAATCCATTCTCCCCTAATGCTTAAAATGATTAATAGCTCACTGCCAATACTGTAATATCTATTGTTCATAAAATAAACCACAAAATCTTTCGATTTCATGGTTTATCAAATATAAAGATAATGCTAAACGAATACTCTAACATTACCTTCCCCAAAGTTAATTATAGAGTATTTTCAAAAAAAAGACACTCTTGTAGTGTCTTTTTTATAGTATTTTAAAAAGAATTCCACCTACTAACACCTTTTTGTTGCGCCTATTCGTTTATTTCAATATGATACTTTTCCATCTCGTATATGCAATAGACAATAATAGCTAAACTCCAACTGACACTATAATAATTATGTGTGTAGAAGTCATATCCCGCTTTAATACCTTTCTCTATTACAACTAATGTAAATCCTAAAGCCACCCATCTGTTAATTTTCATCTTTATAAACGTTAAAGAGATAATTATTAAAAATAAAATATTTGTAAGATGATTTATCATTAGCTCATATTTTTGAATATATACTGCCATTATACAAGCAACGATATTAGTCGCAATGCCAAAGGCAATCACCGCTCCCCAAACCCTGTCCGAAAGTCCCACTCCTGAGTCAGTCCCTTCCTAAACAAATATCCCTTTCTTTAATTCATTCCTACACCCTATTCAAGATATGCTAAATTATCCTTGTCTGATGAATATCTATTTATCTTTTCATATAGAGCAAACAAAATTTCTACTCATAATTTTTTCTTTATTAGACAAACTATGTCTAAGCCGTTTGAACTAACGGCTTCAATCTTCTGGTAATGGGATAGCACAATTTATTGAATTGACTAACTCATTCAACCCACTGGCACCGGCAGGCAACAAAATAGTTGTCTGCCATTTTCATGTATACTTTTTCTAATTTCATTTCGAACCAAGTGTGTGCTGTACTGATTTCAAAAGGACAGAATTTCATTTTTTAAAATGTAAAAAAGATAAGATCCTGTCTACTTTTGGTATAGGACTTTTTCTTTTCACACATACTATTTTTGAACCTGTTTCCAATACGTGTCCTAATGGTGTCTTGAGTTCCTCCTAAAAAGGGCTGCAGATACTACTGCATGCCCTTTTATTTACGTTGCTTCTCTATATTGAATAAAATAATTAAAAACTAAAAATGTAATATTACATATTTTTTCTGTTCAGATTATGTTAGGATTTACTTCGTAGTCGAATTATGGTTTCGTATCTAATTCAGCAATATGTGAACTGTTTACCTAAAGAAAAGACACCCAAAAGGTGTCTTTTCTTCTTTTAATCTAAAAAACATTTTTTCTTTTCAGTAAGATCCAATTATCCCTCTAACCTAAACCTCATAATTAAAGGCAATTTAATCATGGTACTCAAGAGTTTTCATCCATTTCAATATACCTATAGCTTAATTTAAAATCACATTTCCAGCACTATATTTGCTTTCCTACAGATTTTCTGTCTTGTTCTTAATTCTGTCAAAATCCTCATGTAGCTATACAAAGAATATATGCTACTATGATATTAAGAAACTATGCGTTCCCTTAACCCTGTATCCGGCCCTGTATTTATTACAGGGTCTTTGTCTATTTTATTTAATACACATCCAATTTCAGTTAAAATTGTTTAAATGTTAATTAATTTTTGAAATGATATAACTATAAGCTCTTTTAACAAATAAAACATAATATTAGACATATTTAACCAACTTGGGGCTATTATTAGTTTTCTAAATATGTACTTCATTAACACCATACAAATAGTATTAACTATCTTAATTGAATATTAGTAATAGTAAGTATAAACATTATCAATTTACTACATCTTACATTTATGTAAAAATAAATACGTGTTAAGCTTTTTCAAAATCTTTCCCCTAATAAAGATTTGAAGTAGCATTTCATGATTCTCCTTACTGTTAATATGCCTTGAAAAAGAACCCTATAGGGTTCTTTTTCTTCTCATTATAATCTCAGTAAGTCCATGCAAAAAGGACTGCTAATTATTTGCAGCCCTTTTACACGTTAATATACACTTGTATTACATGCTTAAAACTTTATTGTATTAGGTATTTATACCAACTAAACATGCCATTATCATTTAGATATATAACACTTCAAAGTTTAGAAGTATACAATAACAAATCTTTCCCAGCTTCCAGCTACATAACTAGTAGCTGTTAATTCTCTACCACCATTTGCTGATATATATCTACCATTACTTAGTGCTTGTAATACATATATCCTATTGTCTCCACCATTATATAAGATAAACTTTTCCCATGCACCAATTGATGTACGATCTGCTACTACTCTACCATTTGGCTCAAACGAAACATACTTCCCATTACTTTTAGCTTTTAAAGCGTACGTATATAATTCCCCAGTCGAAATTAATTCGAATTTCTCCCATCCATTAACTGCATTACGATTTGCTATTATATTTCCCGAAGGCTCAGCCGAAACATATTGTAAATTTGCTGCCTGTATAGCAACTGTCCAACTTCCATTAAATAAATTTACGCCTTTTAGTGAACCTGCTTTTGATAGATTGGCTGCCGATACATCATTCGATGGTGTAATCATCAATATCATTAAAACCATCGACAACACCATTAAAACTAACCTTTTTGAGATTGTATTACCACTTGCACGTGTTATGAAACTTTTCATTCTCATTCCTCCCTTAATATACATAGAACTCATATATATCATACCAGATATGTAAAATATTGTAATGACAGAGAGGGTTTATCAACAAATACCTTACTATTCTGTTTCTTTTTTCTCAAATCTATAACACTTAAACATTTATCAATTCTCAAGCACATTTTTAAAATCCCTCCCCTGATAAACAAATGTAGCAGTTGATGGCAAGGAGAGTATATACAAAAGAGAGAGTATTTTCATTTCACTTTTCTTTAAATTAAAGCCAAATAGCCGTTCATAATGAACGACTATTTGCATCTAACTAATAATTAGAAGGTTCTTCATGTTAATCTATTTTGTTTAATCCCGTTGAAGTAACTTGATAGGTTCTTTTTTTGCCTATATATTCTTGTTTATTATTCTCAAGGTTAATAAGTGTAGCGCGTGTCTTTTCCTTTACTGCTTCCCCTTCTATATGGGTAATCTCAATGTAATCTCCCGCTTTTACGGGCACCTTTTGGATTTCAGCAGTTTGTTGTCTATTTCCTACTATTTCCTTATTATACACAACACTACCGGTCGAATTCTTTACTGTAATACTTGCATACGTATTATTAAAGTAAGAATGTGGTACGCCTGCTTCTAAATTCACCTGCATTTTCTCTGTTGTCCTATTATAATCAACTTTTGCGATTTCTCTATCACTATATCCTTTTAATGACCACCCAAAATGATTTCCATCTAAAACCGTTGTTTCTGGCATTTTCTCTACTTTCTTCAAGCCTTCTTTTGTCACTTGATACCTCGCTGTCTTTCCAATGGTTTCATTTTTGTTATTTTCAAGGTTAGTTAAAGTTGCTCGCGTTTTTTCCTTTGTTGCTTCTCCTTCTATATGGATAAATTCAATGTAATCCCCTACCTTGACGGGCACAGTTTGGTTTTCAGCATTTTGTTGTTTATTTCCCACGATTTCCTTATTGTACAGAACGTTACCAGAAGAATTCTGGACCTTAATACTCGCATACGTACTAGCAAAATAGGAATGTGGTACACCTGCTTCTAGTTTTACCTTCATCTCTTCTACCGTTTTATCATAATCTACTTTTGCAATTTCTCTATCACTATATCCTTTTAATGACCAGGCAAACTTGTTTCCTTCTAAAATTGTTGCTTCTGGCATTTTTTCTACTTTCTTCAGGCCTTCCTTTGTAACTTCGTATATTGCTTTTTTTCCAAAGCTCTCTTGTTTACTATTATCTACATTTGTAAGAGTGGCTCTATGTACACCTTCTAGATGTGTTAACTCTATATAATCGCCTACTTTGACTGGAACTTTTTGCGATTCAGCATTTTGCTGTTTGTTTCCATAAATATCTTTATTGTATACTACTTTCCCTGTTGCATTTTGCACTTTAATACTTGCATATGTACTATCAAAGTAGTCATGTGGTACACCTGCTTTTAGATCAATTTGCATTTCTTCTGTTGATTTATTTAAATTTACTTTCGCAAATTCAAAATCTCCAATCCCTTTCAGCGACCATGCAAATTCATTACCTTCAAAAATGTTTGGAGATTCATTTTTGATTTGTACCTTTTTCTCAACAGTTTGATCAAATATATCCGTTAATACAATTTTTGCATAAGCATTTGTTGGTAATGATATAGATTGACTGATTCCATTTTGATAAGATTTAATATCATTAATTACGTTAATAGGTTGGCCCGTCATATTTTCATTGTTATAAATTTCAATTTTCCCCTTAAATTGCGGTGTACTATTTTCTTTTAGTTTCCAAGATACATTTAATTTTTCGTTTTCATAATATATAGATTGGATATCAAAATCTAGTTTTCCTATTTCAGGTTGAGTAGGTTGATTTAGCGTGAATATTTTTCCTGACCCAATAGTAGACTGCGTATTACCTCCTGCTTTGACCCATACATATTCTGAAGTAGATCCTCCATCATATTGATAAGTATTATCATGCGTTCCAGAAATACTTTGATTATTCCAAGAACTCCATTGTTTATCAACTAATTTTCGGCTATAACCATTTTTTAGGCGCGCTTCTCGAACATTCTGTCCACTATCAGCCCAGTCTTCTTGAAACATTCCTAATCCATGATTAAATGCAACATTAGCAACCGGAAAGTCCATAATTGCAATCTGATGCCATTTATTCTTTGTTACATCTTTCATCCATTGTCCAAATTTAGTATGACCATTTTCTTGCCATGAACGCATTGTCATTGTGTACCAATTGTAGTCTTTCCAACCATAAGTTGTTTGAACCTTCATTCCTGTTCCTTCTCCCCCAAAGGGTCCAGCTTGCGAATTCGGAGATAAGTATTCGGCCTTTATTGCTTCTTTAGAGGAAATTGGATCCCATAAGGCAAAATGTAAAGTACGTTTTCCATTTTCATCAAACCCACTTTGTTGTTGAAAACCAGCATATCCTCCAGCTTCACCACCTGCATTCCAGTTGTGTACAGCCCAGTACGTATAAGGTGGAGTCTGAACTGGTGACCAGTCTATACTAATAATATCTGAGGCAGGTATATTTTGGGGACTCACATAAACTGCTGGAGCAGCTGAATGTGTTGCAGCTTTAGTGTGCGAAATAGACGCTCCAAACATAGAAAACATGCTACATGCTGCGGTCATTATAATAACTTTATTAAATCTTTTCTTCGTTTTCTGACTAATCACTAATCTACATCCTTTTCTAATTTTTATTATTGAATAATAACTTAGTAGAGAAATCTATCAAAATTCAAACAACATCCAGTAAATCTTTAAAATACTGCCCCAATTTTATGTTGTTCTATCTTCACATCTAATTCTTACATGTTATTTGATTGTAAGTGGTTTCCATAAAGATAACGCAAATATCCAATTCGGGTCACCATTTCCTTGATGATTTTGAACCGCTTCATACACCGTCCCTTGATGTTCTACTTTATCGCCCTTTGTATATGCCTTCTTTGGATCCCATTTTTCATAAGATACATTTTGATCTTTGGTTTTTACCGGAAGAATTTCACTTTGAATTGATGTATTTCCAGCTGCATCTACAGCCTTCACTGCATATTTATATTCCTTATTAGCTGTTAAGTTTTGATCAATAAATGTCGTTCCTTGTACGGTTTGAATCAATTGTCCATCACGTAATACCTGATATTCTTTTACACCTATATTATCTGTAGAAGGATTCCATTTTAGCTCTACACTGTTAGAAGTAAGGTTACTTGCATATAATCCTTGTGGCTGTGTGGGCGCTTCTGTATCTGGTTTCGGATTAACAATTTGATTTACTTTTTTCAGGCCATCCTTTGTAACTTCATACATTACTTTTTTATCAAGGTTTTCACGTTTATTGTTATCTAAATTTATTAATGTTGCCCTCTCTCTGCCTTCTAAATGTGTAAGCTCAATAAGATCACCGGTCTTTACTGAAACTTTTTGTGTTCCAGCATTTTGCTGTTTATTCCCATAAAACTCCTTGTTATATACTACTTTACCTGATGTGTTTTGCACTTTAATACTTGCATATGTACTATCAAAGTAGTTATGTGGTACACCTGCTTTTAGATCAATTTGCATTTCTTCTGTTGATTTATTTAAATTTACTTTTGCGAATTCAAAATCTCCAATCCCTTTCAGCGACCATGCAAACTGGTTTCCTTCTAAAATATTATTTACATCAGGCATATCTGGTTTAATTGGATTAGAATCCGTACCCTTCCAAATCTCTGCTGTTAAAATTGGATATCCTAATGCAGCTACCTTTTGAATGGTATCGTTATTTGGACGTAATCCCCACTTCTCAAAGAAAGGAATCAAATTTTGTTTGGCTACTTTTGATGCTGAAATCATAAATAATTGTTTTTTATTTTCATCAGTTTGTGGAAGTTCACTTGAAGGCATGTCTCTATACAATTGATGCAATTTAGGATAAAAATCCTCTCCATACGCTAACTGTAGTTGCCAAAGCATAACAAGCTTTACAAAAACATCGCTAATTTCATCATAATTTTTATTCACTTGTTCTAAATATTGAAATGCTTTTGGATAAATTCCACTTTTCTCTAAGTTGGATGGTTGATTAAATGCTTTTTCTACAGAAAGGCTGTATATATTATTTTGTACTTCTGTCATATTATAAAACTTCCAGGGCGATTGTTGTCTCAAATGTCCTGCCTCATGCCAAGGGCCCCAGCCATCTGTTATAAATTTATTAATATCTAACAC